>CAKUOS010000023.1 GCA_934670025.1 uncultured Oscillospiraceae bacterium | reverse complement strand
GTGCCGATGACGCGCATTTCCTGGGTGATATGGCCGCGGGAGAATTTCATCTGATAAATTTTCCCGTCCTTGCTGACCTCGACCTCCAGCCATTCGGACAGCGCGTTGACGACCGACGCGCCGACGCCGTGCAGACCGCCGGAGACCTTATATCCGCCGCCGCCGAATTTTCCGCCTGCGTGCAGGACGGTATAGACGACCTCGAGCGCAGGCTTGCCGGTCTGCGCCTGGATATCGACCGGGATGCCGCGGCCGTCGTCGGTGACGGTGATGGTATTGCCCTCGTTGATGGTCACGACGACGTGCTTGCAGTAGCCCGCGAGCGCCTCGTCGATGGCGTTGTCGACGATCTCATAGACCAGATGGTGCAGACCCGACGCGCTTGTCGAGCCGATATACATACCGGGCCGCTTTCTGACGGCCTCCAGACCCTCGAGCACCTGGATCTGACTGGCGTTGTATTCCTTTTCGGCCTCGATGATATCTTTGATTTCTTCTGTCATACTGGTTCTCCTTTATCAGGGATAAGGTGCCGCGCCGCGTCCTGCATACGCTTTTCAAGGACCGCGGCGTTATATTTTGTCAGGTACACGCGCTGCGCGCCGAATTCTCTTACGACGAGGAACGATTTCGGCAGCTCGTCGGCCGCGTCGATGACCTCGCCCGCGCGCTGCGCGTCGGCAAGGAATTTGCGCGTCCATTTGGAGCTTGTCGTGTTGTCGAGATCAAAGATCCCGGCAACATTCTGCGCGCGCACGGAAAAGTCGCCGCCGATGTTTATGTACATTCCGTTTCCTCCCGGATGCCGCCCGCGCGGACGGCGATGCGCTTGCCGCCGAGGCTCAGCTTTTCCTCTTCGCAGCAGGTGATGAGCACCTGACCGGTTTTGATCTGGTTGAGCACAAAATCCTGCCGCTTCGCATCCAGCTCCGACAGCACATCGTCGAGCAGCAGCACCGGCTCTTCGCCGGTGTCGCGGCGGAAAAGCTCACGCTCGGCGAGCTTGAGGCTGATGGCGGCGGTGCGCGTCTGGCCCTGCGAGCCGAAGGCCTTGACCGGAAGCCCGGAAAGGCACGCCTCAAAATCGTCCTTATGCGGCCCGGAGAGGCACTGCCCGGACTCAAGCTCCGCGCGGGAATGCGACTGCTGATGGTCGAGCAGCTGCGAAAAGATCGTATTGCGGCCGGCGAACGGATCCGTCACGGTCGAGACGGTCTGGTATTGCAGCGTCAGGGCCTCGCGGCCGGAGGAAAATTCATCGTGGAAGCGCGCAGCCTCCTGCGACAAACCGCGCAGATACTGCGCGCGATAGCCGATGAGGATCGCGCCGGTCTGCGCCATGCGGCAGTTGAACTCCGGAAGCGGCTCAAGCAGAGACGAATTTTCATGATAATCCTTTAAAATGCGGGATTTGCTGTCGTAGAGCTTCTGATATTCCGCCAGCGCCTGCGCATACCCCGGCCGCAGCTGACAGAGCGCGGCGTCCAAGAGCTTTCTGCGCGCGGCGGAGCCGCCCTTTAACACGAGCAGATCATCCGGGCAGAACAGAACGGTCGTCAGAACGCCGGGAAGTCCCGCCGCCGAGCGCTGTTTCACGCCGCCGATATAGAGCTGCCGCGGCCGGCGCGAGGCAAAGAGCACCGCGCGCAAAGACTGCTCGCGTCCCGCGGAAAACAGCGTACACGAAGCGTCGGCAAATTCCGCGCCGAAGCGGATGAGCTCCTGATTGCGGCCGGTGCGGAAGCTCCTGCCCGTGGACAGATACGTCACGGCTTCGAGCAGATTCGTCTTTCCCTGCGCGTTTTCACCGACGATCAGATTGACGCCGGGGTGAAACGTGACCGCGGCCGACGCATAGTTGCGAAAATCGTAAAGCTGTAAGGAAAGGAGCTTCATTGCGCTTCTTCCGTCACGCGCCAGGTATTCTGCATGAAGGTCACGGTGTCGCCGGGATGGAGCTTTTTGCCGCGCATCGTGCAGACCTCGCCGTTGACCGCTACGTCTCCCTCCTGAATGAAGGTTTTGGCCATGCCGCCGGACTCAATGGCGTTGGCGAACTTCAGAAAATCCTGCAATTTGATGAATTCCGTATGGATGGGGATATCGATGATGCCCTCGGCGAGCTTTTTTGTCACGCGGACCTTCATATCATTCCCCCGCTTTCAGCCGGACCGGCAGGACCATATAGCTGTATTTTTCCGAGCCGTCGCACGGATTCATGACGATGGGGCTCAGGCCGTTGATGAGTTCGAGCGAGCACTCCGCATCCGGGATGGCGCGCAGCGCGTCGAGCAGATACCGGCAGTTGAAGCCGATCTCCATATCCTGGCCGTCGCCCGCGATCTGGCACACGTCGTGCGCCTCGCCGATCGTGGAGACGGAGCGGAAATCGGCCGTATTGTCGCCGAAGCGGCAGCGGACCGGGCTTTTGAGCTTTTCGGAGATGACAAGACCGACGCGCTCGATGGAATCAGTCATTTTTGCGACGTTGATGGCCAGCTTGATCGGCTGATCCTTCGGCAGGACGCGCCGCCAGTCGAGGAATTCGCCCTCGAGCAGACGGCAGACGAGCGTCGCTTCGCCGATGGTGAAGAGGATATGCTTCGTGCCGAGATAAAACGCGCAGGGCTCATCGGTATCGCCGAGGATCTTTTCCGCTTCTTTCAGCGCAGCCGCCGGCACGACGAATTTGAGCTTGCGGCCGATGGGCTCTTCCGTCTTCCACCGGCGCAGCGCCAGACGGTAGCCGTCGACGGCCACGACAGTGATAGAATTATCTTCCACTTCGAACAGGCAGCCGGTATGGATGGGCCGCGCCTGGTTTTCGCTGACGGCGAAGCTCGTGCCGCCGATCATGGCCTTCAGCTCGTTCTGCGGCATTCGGATGCCCTTGTCCGACTCGACCTCGGGCAGCTCCGGATATTCCTCGGGCGACATGGCCGAGATCGTGAACGAAGAGATGCCGCCCTGGATGGAAACGCGGAATTTCTCATCGACGCGGATCGAAACGCTGTCGTCGGGCAGCTTGCGGATGATATCGAAGAACAGGCGTGCGGGCATGATGCACGAGCCCGTCTCGCGGATGTCCGCCTCGAGCGAGATCGTGATGCCTGTTTCGAGATTATACCCGGAAAGCGACAGCTTGACACCGGCCCGGATCAAAATACCCTCGAGCGCGGGAATGGCGCTCTTCTGCGCGACGGTGCGCGAGGCGATGGACACGGCGTTTACCAGCGCGCTTTTTTCACAGGTAAATTGCATGGTGGATTCCTCCGTTTCTTCTTTCTGAGAGAAAGAAAGGATTTATTTTAGAAGTACGCAGCAGTAGGGAAAACTTATGTTGAAAAGTGGGAAAAGCGCTGCTGCGGCAAGGATTTTTTGTCCACAGGGGGATGTGGGGAAAAAAGAAAGTTTTACACAGGGAAAAACGTGAAACAGGCGTTTCACAGTTTTCAACAGAAAAACGGCTGTGGAATGCACAGGCGGGTGTGGAAACGCTCAGAGGCGGTTATTGATGTTCGCCGTGATGTCGCGGATGTTGTCGGAAATGGCGTTTGAGCCGAGCGCAAGCTGCTGCTCGATCTTTTTGAGCGAGTGGATGACGGTCGAATGGTCGCGGGCAAACTCCTTGCCGATGTCCGGCAGACTCAGATTTGTCAGCTTGCGCACGAGATACATGGCGACCTGCCGCGCCTCGGCGGTATTCTTGTTTTTGAGCGTGCCGCGGATCACGGACGGCTCGATGTTGTAAAAGCGCGAGACTTCGTCGATGATGAGGTTCGGCGTGGGGAGATTTTCAGCCTTTTCGCGGTTGTACATATCCTTGATGGCGCGCGAAACGTTCGGCACGTTCAGCTCCATCTGGTCAAGATCGTGGTACGCGCGGATCTTTTTGACCGTACCTTCGAGCAGCCGCACGTTTGAGGTGACGTTTTCCGCGATGAAATCGCACACGTCGTCCGGCAGCTCAAAGCCGAGCGAGACGGATTTGCGCTTGATGATGGCCATGCGCGTCTCATAATCGGGCGGCTGGATGTCCGCAATCAGGCCCCACTCAAAGCGGGTCTTGAGCCGGTCTTCGAGCCGCAGCATCTCGTTTGGCGGCCGGTCGGCCGTCAGGACGATCTGGTGGTGATTCTCATAGAGATTGTTGAACGTGTGGAAAAATTCCTCCTGCGTCGATTCCTTGCCGGCGATGAACTGGATATCGTCGACGAGAAACAGGTCCGCGTTGCGGTATTTGTTGCGGAATTCGTTGTTGCGGCCCTCTTGCAGGGCGGCGATGAGCTCGTTTGTGAACTGATCGCCCTTGATGTAGACGATATTGTAGCTGGGATGGTTTTTATGCACGACGCTGGCGATGGCATAGAGCAGATGCGTCTTGCCGAGGCCCGAAGGGCCGTAGATAAACAGGGGATTATACGTCTCGGCCGGGTTGTTGGCCACGGAGACGGCCGCAGCGTGCGCGAAGCGGTTGGACGAGCCGACGACAAAATTGTCGAACGTGAACTGCGGGTTAAATTCAATGAACTCGGGCTTCGCCTTTTTGCCGCGATACGCTTCGATCTCCGTCTCGTCAAGCACGACGAGCGTCACATCGCGGTGAAAGATCTCCTGCATGGCCTCTTTGATGTAGCTCTGGCAGCGATGGAGAATGATATCCTTTCGGAAGGCGGATGGGGAATAGAGCACGAGCTGTTCATCGGTCAGCTCCAGGATCTCCGTATCGTCAAACCACGTGGAGACGACCTGCGGCGTGAGCCGGGCCTCCATATGGCCGAGAATTTTTGCCCATACATAGGCGGTAGAATACATACGCGCTCCTTTCTGTTTCCTTGCTGCGCGAGTGGAAAAAGTCAAAAATTATGCACGCTAATGATAACACAAAAACGAACGGATTTCAAGGGGACACTTTATTATATAATATATTTTCTTTAAGAAGGGAAAGAAATGCGGAAAAATTGGGCTTGACAGAAAGAAGCGTATGTGCTATTACTGTACATATCAAATATATACAGTAAGAACGGAGGAGGCTCATGGATATCATCATCCGCAACGCCGACGGCCGGCCGATCTACGAGCAGATCTACGTGCAGCTGAAAGACGCCATTCTTGCAGGCGAGCTGACGCCGGGACAGGCGCTGCCGTCCATCCGTCAGCTGGCCAAGGATCTGCGCATCAGCGTCATCACGACGACGCGCGCGTATGACGAGCTGGAAAAGGACGGCTTTCTCGACCGCGTGCCCGGCAAGGGCTGCTATGTCGCAGAGCGGAATCTGGCGCTCGAACGCGAGGCGCATCTGCGCGAAGCCGAACAGGCGCTGCAAAAGGCCGTGCAGCTGGCGAAGCCATGCGGCGTCGGCGAGGACGCGCTTGTGGCGATGCTGCGGGATATCTGGAAGGAGGAATGCGGGCTATGAACGCAATTTCAATCAAAAATGTGACAAAGAAGTACCCCGGCTTTATGCTGGGGCCGGTCGATCTGACGCTGCCGTCGGGCTGCGTGATGGGTCTGGTCGGCGAGAACGGCGCGGGCAAAAGCACGACGATCCGCCTGATCCTGAACGCCGCGGCGTGCGATACGGGCGAAATTTCCGTGCTGGGGAGAAGCGCCGGCGATCCGGGATTCGAGACGGTGAAGCAGGATCTGGGCGTGGTGCTCAACGAGGCGTATTTCCCGGAGGTGCTGAGCGCGAAAAATGTGGCGAAGATCCTGAAAAATACGTATAAAAACTGGGATAACGATGCGTTTTTCGCGTATCTGACGCGCTTTTCCATCGATGCGGACAAGAAATTTAAGGATTATTCGCGCGGAATGCGCATGAAGCTCGCGCTGGCGTGCGCGCTTTCGCACGACGCGAAGCTCCTCATCCTTGACGAGGCCACGAGCGGGCTGGATCCGATGGCGCGCGAGGAGCTGCTGGAGCTGTTCAACGAATTTACGCGCGAAGAGGACCGGTCGATCCTTTTGTCGTCGCACATCGTGAGCGATCTGGAAAAGGTCTGCGACTATATCGCGTTCCTGCATCAGGGAAAGCTCCTGCTGTGCGAGGAGAAGGATCGTCTTCTCGAGCGCTACGCGCTCGTTTCCCTGCCGAACGAACAGCTGGCGGATCTGCCCGAGGACGGCGTCGTCGCCGCGGAAAAGGGCGCCTATGGCGCGCGGGCGCTGGTCCTGCGCGACAAGGTGCGGCAGGATCTGCCGTTTGAGCATACGGATCTGGAGGATATCATCCTGTTTCTGGCGAAAGGGAGTGCAAACAGATGAAGGGACTTTTGTGTAAGGATGCCTGTACACTTGTGCGGCAGGTGGGTATCATGCTGGCGCTGGTGGTGCTGTTCGGGTGCGTGCAGCGCGGGTCGATGACGGCGGTGGCGATCTTTTATGCGTCGCTGTTGCCGATGACGGCGCTGGCGTATGACGAGCGGAGCAAATGGGACACGATGGCCGCCGGAATGCCGTATTCCGATCTTGCGCTGGTCGGGAGCAAGTACGTGCTGGGCGCAGTGTGCGTCGCCGGCGCGACAGTCGTGTGTCTGCTGGCGCAGCTGGCGTTCGGGAGCTTCCGCACGGAGGACGCCGCGTCGACGCTCGTTATCGCGCTGCTGGCGTTCGGGCTGAACGTGATCGAGCTGCCGGTGATGTTCCGCTTCGGCGTGGAAAAGGGGCGGCTGGTGTTCCTGCTGCTCACGTGCGGCGGCGTGTCGGCCATCCTCGTCGGACAGGAGCAGTTCCTCGCTGCACTGGACAGGATCGAAAACCCCGCCGCGATGCTTCTGGTGCTGGCAGGCGCGGTAGCCGCGCTGACGGCGGTATCGCTGCCGCTGGCGGTGCGGATGTACCGCAGCCGCTATCGGAAATAAGAAAAAAGCCATCCGAAAGGATGGCTTTTTTCTGCGTGCGCAGGCGCACATTGCAAACTTCAGAGTCCCGATTCAGCCGTCACAAACAATGGAAGGCTCTTTCGGCACGAAAACATAGATGGGCAGTCGGTGTGGCGTAGAAGTCCGTCTGCTTTTTGAGTAGATACGTGACGGCGGTTTCTGAGCTGAAAAAGCGTCCTTTTCTCCCCAATCTTTTCCCACGCACGGGAAAAGATTGGGCCGTCGGAGACACGGGCCGATGTGGGCATCGGCCCCTACATCCTCCCAGAGGGTCTTCCAAAAACCAGACAGCAAATCCTTACGCCAGATTGTTGAGCTGCTGTTGCAGGGTTTCGTAAAAGCGGCCGATGTGGACGCCGTCGATCAGGCGGTGGTTGACCTCGATGGAAAGGCCGAGCTCTTTGCGGCCGTCGCGCTCGACAAATTTTCCCCAGCAGATGCGCGGAATGGCGTCGTCAACGTCCAGATTGCGCTCGTTCGTGCAGCAGGTCAGATCGAACCACGGCAGGCACGAAAAATAGATCAGATCGTCCGTTTCGTCTCCCTGGTCGAGGAACGTGGTCTGCGCGGCGGCCTTTTCCGCCGCTGCGCGGCAGAACGCTTCGAGCGAGCCGCCGCACGGCAGCGTGATGATCCGGAACAGATCGCTGCCCGGTTGCAGGTGCGTGAAGCTCGGCGCGCGCCGCGGAAGCAGATACACGCCGCCGCTGCGGATGGTATAGCGGAAGTTTTCCACAGTGTTGAGCGATTGTGTGCAGAAATAGACGAGCGCGTGGTAAAACGACAGTCCGTGCGCTTTTGCATATGCGTACAGCTTTGTCACATCGAGCCGCAGCGAGACGGTATAGAACGGGTACTCGATCTGCGAAAAGAACGAAAACAGTTCCTGCCGCGGCCAATCAGGCCCGTCGACGCGGAGAAGGGCTTCGGCGTTCATAAAAACGCTCCTTTCAGAATACAAACCGGATGAGCAGCATATAGACGGCAGTGCCGCCTGCGATGGACAGGAGCATCTGCCGCTTCCACAGGTGCAGGCCCGCGGTCACGGCAATGGCGATCAGCTCCGGAAGACCGTAGCTGTAGACGCGAAGCGAGACGTTTTTCAGGCAGTAGACCACCAGCATCGCAAAGATCGCGCCGGGCAGAACTCTGCCGAGATAGCGGATACAGGCGGGTGTGCGGCGGTTTTCTCCGAAGATGAGAAACGGCACGAAGCGCGTCAGAACTGTCCCGAGCGCGCAAAGGCCGATGGTCACGATCTGTTGTGGCAGTGTCATAACGGCAGCTCCTCCGGATTTTTTTCGATCGGCCGCCGCAAAAAGAGCAGCGCGGCCAGAATGCAGACCATCGTCGGGATCATGAAGTTGTCCGCGCCGAACAGCAGCAGGCACGAAACGGCCGCGGCAAAGCCGATCAGCTCGGAAATATGGCGCTTTTCCTTCATCCACTGCTCCATGAAGATGACGACGAACATCGCCGTCATGACGAAGTCCAGCCCCGTGGTATCAAAATGGATGAGTCCGCCGAGAAGCCCCCCGATCGTCGCGCCGCTGACCCAGTAGATCTGGTCGAGCAGCGAGACGAAAAAGTAGAACCAGCCTTTATCGACGCCGTCGGGGATCTTCGCGGTGTAGTTGACGCTGAACGTTTCGTCGCACATGGCGTAGATGAGGTAAAATTTCTTTGCGCCGATGTGCTTGTATTTGTCCAGCATGGAAATGCCGTAGAACAGGTGGCGCGCCTGGATCATGAGCGTCATGAGGAACGTTTGCAGCGGCGCGTAGGGAGACAGCAGCATACTGACCGCGACAAATTCCAGACTGCCGCCGAAGATGACGATGCTCATCGCCATCGGATAGACGAAGGAAAAGCCCGACACGCGCATATTGATGCCGTAGGCCAGCGCGAGAAACCAGAATCCCGCAAAAATGGGGATCGTATAGGGGAACGCGGCCTTGAGCGCGTTCCATTGGACAGATCGCTGTTTCATTGTTCTCTCTTCCGTTCGGATTTTTTAAATATTGTAGCAAACGGCGACGGAAAAGAAAAGAGGGAACATAGAATAAAGATAGGTTTTGTAAGAACATAAAAACCGTATAAAAAAGCAAAAGCGGCGCGGTTTTCGGCGGGAATATTTGCATCTGTTCTTCGTTTGTGGTAAACTATTATGATGAGCTTCCGTTTGCCGCGCGCAAAGCGCGCACGGCTACTATTATATATGTATTTGGAGATCGAGCATCATGTATGAACTTATCACGGAAAAGACCCTGCCCGAATACGAAGAATTTTTGCAGCGCCACCCCAAGGGCCACTTTGCGCAGAGCAGTCTCTGGGCAAAACAGAAACCCATGTGGAAATGGGACGCCGTCGCCGTGCGCGGCGAAGACGGGCAGATTAAAGGGACGCTCGCCGTCATGACGCGCAGCGTGCCCATGATCGGCCGCACGCTCATGTACGCCTGCCGCGGGCCTGTCTGCGATCTTGACGACCGTGAAACGTTTTCGCAGCTGCTGGACGGCGCGAAGGCGCTGGCAAAAAAATATAAGTCCTACGTCATCAAAATAGACCCCGACGTGCCCTCGTCCGACACGGCGTTTGCAGCGCTCATGCGCTCGTTCGGCTTTAAGGCCAAGGAGGGCGGCAAGAACTTCGAGGCCATCCAGCCGCGCTACGTCTTCCGCCTGAACGTCGAGGGCAAGACCGAGGAGGAGCTGATGGCATCCTTCCACCAGAAATGGCGCTATAACATCCGTCTGGCCGAGCGCAAGGGCGTAAGCGTGAAGATCTGCGGCAAGGAGATGGTCCCGGCGTTCGCCGACCTCATGCTGACCACCGGCGTGCGCGACGGCTTCGTCACGCGCAAGCCCGAATACTTTGCAAATATGCTCGATAACCTCGGCGAGCACGCAAGGCTCTATATGGCCTTTGACCCCGAGGGTACGCCCATCGCCGGCACGCTCGCCATCCACTACGGCGACAAGGTGTGGTATCTCTACGGCGCGTCGTCGAACGAGCACCGCAATCTGATGCCCAACTATCTGCTCCAGTGGCGCATGATCCAGTGGGCCGTGGAGACACACTGCCGCATCTATGATTTCCGCGGCGTGTCGGGCAATGTGTCCGAGGATAATCCGCTCTACGGCCTGTTCCGCTTCAAGCAGGGCTTCGGCGGGGAATTCACCGAGTTCGTCGGCGAGGAAGACCTCGTCCTTTCGCCGTTTATCTACTGGGCCGTGGAGCACGGCACGTCCGTCTTCAAGGACGTGCGCAAGACCGTCTATCTCATCCGCAACCGCGATAAAAAGTAACGGAGGCGCCGCATGAAAGCGTATGTTGTCGATTCTGCCGCCGTGCGGCACAATCTTGAGGTTTTAAAGGCGCGCGCAGGCGACGCCGTTCTCTGGGCTGTGGTAAAGGGCAACGGCTACGGGCTGGGTCTTCTGCCGCTGGCGAACGTCTGCCGCGAAGCCGGTGTGGATCATTTCGCCGTGACCGAGGTGCAGGAGGCCGCGCGCTTGCGCGAGGGCGGCTTCCCGGACGCCGCGATCCTGATGCTCCGCCCGACGAGCGACCGCGAGGAGCTTGTGCAGCTCGTGGAACTCGGCGCGATCATGACCGTCTCGTGTCAGAACGACGCGGCCGTCCTGAACGGCGTGGCCGCGCGGCTCGGCAAGACGGCCGAGGTGCATCTGAAGATCGACACCGGCATGGGCCGCTACGGCTTTTTACCGGAGGAGACGGACGCGATCAGCTCCGTGTTCCGCGACATGGAGCATCTGCACGTCGCGGGCATCTATACGCACCTGCATTCCGCGTTCTGCAACGAAAAGGCCACGCTTGCGCAGCTCGAAGCGTTCCGGAGCGTGCTGGACAAGCTCCGCGCGCAGGGCTTTGATTACGGTATGGCGCACGCGCTCAACTCTGCGGGGCTTTTAAACTGCCCGCAGTACGCGATGGACGGCGTGCGCGTCGGCTCCGCCATCCTCGGGCGCGTGCTCGTGCGCGGAAAGTCCGATCTCGTCCGCATCGGCGAATGCCGCGCGAGCGTCGAGGAGCTGCGCTGGCTGCCGAAGGGGCACACGTGCGGCTACGGCGCGGGCTGGCGCGCGAAAAAGCCCACGCGCGCGGCGGTCTTCTCCGTCGGCTGGTATCACGGCTTCGGCATCGAGATGGGAAACGATCTGTTCCGCTTCCGCGACTGTGTGCGCGGCGTGCTGCATAATCTCAAGCTGATGTTTTTCAAAAAGCACATCTATGTGACGGTAAACGGCAAAAAGTGCCGCGTGCTGGGCCACATCGGGATGCTCCACACGTGCGTGGACGTCACGAAGATCCCCTGCGCCATCGGCGACACGGCCGTTTTTGATATCAAACCGCTGCTTTTAAAGGGAATTCCCGTCGTATTTGAGGAGGAAACCGCCAATGGCTGATATGATCGCCGCCATCGCCACGGGCTTTGCCCGCACGGGCATCGGCATTCTGCGCCTCACGGGAGACGGCTGCATCGCGGCGGCAAACGAGGTGTTTACGCTTGCGTGCGGCCGAAAAATGACGGAGCTTCCCGACCGGCAGCTCATGCTCGGTACGCTCCATGACGCGCAGAAGCGCCCCATCGACCACTGCATGGTCTTCGTCAGCCACGCGCCGCACTCGTATACCGGCGAGGACAGCGTGGAGATCCAGTGCCACGGCTCGCCCGCGGCGCTTACCGCGGGGCTTGAAGCGCTGTTCGCCGTGGGATTTCGTCAGGCACGGCCCGGCGAATTTACCCGCCGCGCGTTTTTAAACGGCCGCATGGATCTCACGCAGGCCGAGGCCGTCATCGATCTCATCGACGCCGAGACGGCCGACGCCGCGGCCAACGCCGCCGGGCAGCTGGCCGGTGCGATCCGCGAAAGGATCGACCCCATCTACCGGAGCTGGGTCGATATCTGCGCGCATTTCCACGCCGTGCTCGACTATCCGGACGAGGATATCGATCCCTTTGCGCTGACGCAGTACGAGCGGCAGCTGGACGAGTCCTACGCGGCTCTTACGGCGCTTTTGGCCTCGTGCCGGCAGGGACGCATCGTCTCCATGGGCGTGAAGATGACGATCCTCGGCAGCCCGAACGCGGGCAAGTCGAGTCTTCTAAACCGCCTGTCGGGCTTTGACCGCGTCATTGTCACCGACATCCCCGGCACCACGCGCGACACCGTCGAGCAGACGGTGCGCCTCGGGCGGCACCTGATCCGTCTGGTCGACACTGCGGGCATCCGCGACACCGACGACGCAGTCGAAAAGCTCGGCGTCGACCGTTCGGTCGAGGCTGCGAAGGACTGCGACGCGGCGCTGTTCGTCGTCGACTGCTCGCGCCCGCTGAATGAAGAGGACCACCGCGCGATGGCCGCCGCGCTCGAAGCGCCCGACGCGATCGCCATTTTAAACAAGCAGGATCTCGGCCCCGTGATCGACGCCTCCGACCTGCCGTTTGCCTACGTCGTGCCCGTCTCGTGTAAGGAAAATACCGGCTTTGATCTGCTGGAAGAGGCGCTCGATATGCTCTTCCCGGAGGGTGCGCCGTGCGACGGGTCGCTGCTGACCAACGCGCGGCAGGCCGGGGCCATCGTCCGCGCGCGCACGTCGCTTTCCGCGGCGCTCGCGTCGCTGCGCGGCGGGCTCACGCCCGACGCGGTGCTCGTCGATCTGGAAGCCGCAATGTCCGCGCTCGGCGAGGTCACGGGCCGCACGATGCGCGAGGACATTACAAACCGCATTTTTGAGCGCTTCTGCGTCGGAAAATAACTGCAAAAGGACCGATATTCATGATCTATCTCGATAATTCCGCCACGACGCAGCCCTCCGCGGCCTGCATCGCGGCAATGACCGATATGCTGACGGACTGCTGGGGAAACCCGTCGTCTGTCCATTCCCTCGGCGTGGACGCGAATCTCCGTCTGCGGCAGGCGCGCCATCAGACCGCAGCCGCCCTCGGCGCGGAGCCCGAGCGCGTGTTTTTTACCTCCGGCGGCACCGAGGCCGACAACTGGGCTATTTTCTCCGCCATTGACCGCCTCGGCAAGCGCGGCCGTCACATTGTCACGACCGCCGTGGAGCATCACGCCGTGCTCCATCCCATGCAGAAGCTCGAAGCAAAGGGCTTTGAGGTCACGTATTTGCAGCCCGATCACGACGGCAATATCACGGTCGAGGATCTTAAAAAGGCGCTGCGGCCCGACACGATCCTCGTGTCCGTGATGATGGTCAACAACGAAACGGGCGCCGTCCTGCCGATCGCCGACATGGTAAAGACCACGCGCCGCCTTGCGCCGCTGGCGCTGTTCCATACCGACGCCGTGCAGGGACTTTTCAAGGTCCCGTTCAGGGCCAAAACGCTCGGCGCGGACATGATCTCCGTCTCCGCGCACAAGATCCACGCCGCCAAGGGCACGGGCGCACTGTACATCCGTCCGGGTCTGCCGCTGCCGCCGTTTATCCTCGGCGGCGGACAGGAGGGAAACTTCCGCTCCGGGACGGAGAACCTGCCCGGCATCTGCGGCTTCGGCGCGGCATGCGCCGATACGGACGCGAAAGCTGAGATCGCGCATATGGCGCACCTGCGCGAGTATGCACGGGAAACGCTGTCCCGGATCGACGGGCTTGTCCTAATCGGCAGCCAGCAGGCGCCGCACATCGTAAACCTGTCTCTGCCCGACCTTCGCTCGCAGGGCATCATCAACTGCCTGCAATCGGACGGCATCTTCGTCTCCGCCGGCTCCGCGTGCTCCAAGGGGCACCGCAGCCACGTGCTCGAGGCCATGCATCTGCCGCCCGCCGTTATCGACGGCTCTGTCCGCGTGTCCTTTTCCCGGGACAATACCGAGGCGGACGTCGACGCGCTCTGCGCGGCGCTGCTGCGCGCAAAGCAGACGCTCAAGGGCTGAAAAAACGCAAAACCCCGGTACAATGCCTGTACCGGGGTTTTTATTATTCGATCCCAAAGCAGCGCTTCGCATTCTGGGCCGTTGCGCGCGCGGCTTCCTCTTCGGAAATGCCGCGCAGCTGCGCGATCTTCTTTGCCACATACGGCACGAGGCTCGGGTCGCAGCGGCGGCCGCGATACGGCTCCGGAGCCATATACGGGCAGTCCGTCTCGATGAGGATGCGGTCCAGCGGGATGTTCTGCGCGACCTCCACGGCCTTGTGCGCGTTTTTGAACGTCACAACGCCCGTAAATCCGATGTACCAGCCGCGCTTTATAAGCTCCTTCGCCATTTCATAGCTGCCCGAGAAGCAGTGGAACACGCCTTTTACGTCCGGGAACTCATCCAGAATGCGCAGCCCGTCCTCATGCGCCTTGCGCTCATGGATGACGACGGGCATGGAGAGCTGCTGCGCCAGCGCCAGCTGCATCCGGAAGGCTTTTTGCTGCACGTCACGCGGGGGATCCTCGTAGTGATAGTCGAGGCCGATCTCACCGATGGCCTTGACGCGCGGGTCTTTGCAAAGCTCGCGGTAGACCGCGATGCGCGCCTCGTCCACCTGCGCCGCGTCGTCCGGGTGGCTGCCGACGGCGGCGTGGACCCAGTCAAAGCGGTTTGCCAGCTGCACGGCCTTTTCCGACGACGGCAGGTCATAGCCGATCTCCATCATGCCGGTGACGGACGCAGCCTGCATGGTTTCCACAATGGCGTCAAAGTCCTGTGCAAAACAGTCCTCGGTCAGATGTGCGTGTGAATCAAAATACATGGCTCACGCCTCCTTGTTCTGTTCCAGCCAGATGAGCAGCACCGCGATATCCGCCGGGCTGACACCCGAGATGCGGCCGGCCTGTCCGATGGAGACGGGGCGGATGCTGCTGAGCTTCTGCCGCGCCTCGACGCGCAGACCCTGGATGGAAAAATAGTCGATCGTATCCGGAAGGAGCCGCCCCTCTTCGCGGGCAAATTCCTCCACCTGCTTCTGCTGCCGGGCGATGTAGCCCGCGTATTTCATGCGGATCTCGACGGCCTCGCGGATGACAAACGGCAGCGCGGGCCGCTCCGGGTCAAAGGGAGCCAGATCGTCATAGCCCAGCTGCGGGCGGCGGACGAGATCGGAAAGCCGCGCCGAGCCCTGCACCGGCGCGGTGCCGCGCGATGTGAGCAGCGCGTTCAGCGCTTCGCTCTCGGCCACGCCGGTGGCTTCGAGGCGCTTCATTTCGGCCGCGACCGCGCGGTATTTTTCCTGCACCTTTTCATACTGCGCATCTGAGACAAGCCCGATGCGGTGGCCGATGGGCGTCAATCGCTCGTCGGCGTTGTCCTGCCGGTGCAGGAGCCTGTATTCCGAGCGCGAGGTCATGATGCGGTACGGCTCGTTCGTGCCCTTGGTCACAAGATCGTCGACGAGCGTGCCGATATAGCCGTCGGAGCGCTTCAGGATCATCGGCTCTTCGCCTTTGATCTTCAGCGCCGCGTTCACGCCCGCGACGAAGCCCTGCACCGCGGCCTCTTCGTAGCCCGACGAGCCGTTGAACTGGCCCGCGCCGTAGAGCCCGGGGATTTTCTTGCATTCGAGCGTCGGCAGAAGCTCCGTCGGGTCGACGCAGGCGTATTCGATGGCATACGCCGGGCGCATGATCTCGGCGTGTTCGAGTCCTGCGATGGAATGTACCACCGCGATCTGCACATCCTCCGGAAGGCTCGACGAGAGGCCCTGAATATACATTTCATCCGTATACAGCCCGCACGGCTCGACAAACAGCTGGTGCCGGGGCTTGTCCGGGAAACGGTCGATCTTCGTCTCGATCGACGGGCAGTAGCGCGGGCCGACGGAGTCGATCATGCCGTTGAAAAGCGGCGAACGGTCGTGATTGGCCTTGATGATCTCGTGCGTTTTTTCGTTCGTATACGTCAGATAGCAGACCGCCCGGTTCTCCGGGGCCGTTTCGGTCGAAAACGAGAACGGCACGGGATGTTCGTCGCCGGGCTGCAACTCCATCTTTTCCGGGTCGATGGAGCGGCGGTTGACGCGCGGCGGCGTGCCGGTCTTGAAGCGGCGCATCCGCAGCCCGAGCGCGGAAAGCTGCCCGGCAAGGCCGATGCCCGCCTGCATCCCGTCGGGACCCGAGGCATAGGCGCAGTCGCCGGTAATCACGCGCGCGTCGAGATACGTGCCCGAGGCGACGACGCACGCCTTTACCCGGTAGATGGCGCCCAGGCGCGTCACGACGGCCGCGACGCGCCCGTCCTCCAGACGCAGCTGCGTGACCATCGCCTGCATGAGGGAAAGATTTTCCTGCCGCTCCAGCGTCCGCTTCATATCCTCCTGATAGCGCCGCCGGTCGGCCTGCGCGCGCAGGGAATGCACCGCCGGGCCCTTGCCGAGGTTCAGCATCCGGTACTGGATGCACGAACGGTCGGCCGCCTTTGCCATCTCGCCGCCGAGCGCGTCGAGCTCGCGCACCAGATGGCCCTTGCCCGTGCCGCCGATGGCCGGGTTGCAGGGCATATTGCCTACGGCGTCGAGATTGATCGTGAACACGGCGGTCTTTAATCCCATCCGTGCGCACGCAAGCCCGGCCTCGATGCCCGCGTGACCGGCGCCGATGACGGCGACGTCGTATGTGCCCGCTTCAAATTCCATGCTGCTCCCTCCAATACGCGCATATTTTAGCAGGAACCGGCCCGCAATGCAAGAAGCGCGGCCGCCGCGGGAAAAAAATTCCGCCGCGACAGCGTTCGGCAGACTTTTCCCGTCCGCGGTGCTATTTTATAGTCACAGCTTATCCAATGCGAGCGCACTTCATATCCCATGGCGGCGCGTGCCGTCAGATCCCACGACCCCAACTTCCTGCCCCGGAAAATCCGGGGCAATTTTTTTGCGCCTGCGCGCCGGATCCCGTATGCGCCCGCGGGGAACCTTCGATTTCGCCGCAGGGTTTTGCGTTTCGGATGTGCATTCTGCGCGGGCCGATGTGTACCCGTAAAGGGCAGGCCGCATCCGTAGGGCAGCAAAGCTGCCAACGGCTGCGCTCGGCATCGGCCCCTACATCTTCCAGGGAGATTTTCCAAAAAACCAAACCGCAAACCAGCGAAGCGTTTGCGGTTTGGAAAGGAAGAAACGGCTTTAGAGGATAAGAGACGGCGCTCGCGGCGGCTCGTTCCGTCAAAGCCGTTTCTGACGTGTCTCCGACGGCCCAATCTTTTCCCGTGCGTGGGAAAAGATTGGGGAGAAAAGGACGCTGGTTACTCAAAAACCGCCGTCACGTATCTACCCTGAAATACGACACGCAAAAACGGAACGCACCAGGTGCCTATCTGTGACTGACTGCCGAAAGAGCCCGCGCCTGTTGGTGACGGCGGTGTCGGAACTCTGAAACTTGCAATGTGCGCCTGCGGGCGCAGAGATGGGCCGACAGAGTCGTCGGCCCCTACAGGCGGCTCGTTCCGTCAAAGCCGCAAAAAAACCGAATCACAAACCTGGTTTGTGATTCGGAAAGGAAGAAACGAGCTCAGAGAATAAGAAGCATCGCTTCGCGATGATTCGTTTCGTCGAGGTCGTTTCTGACGTGTTGACGTTTCCTGCCTTTTCGGGTATGATAGAACAACGATCCGAACATGGGAGGTGTGTGCCGTGTCGGACGAAGCATTCATGCGGCAGGCGCTTGCGCTTGCCGCCGAGGCGGCAGCCGACGGCGAGGTCCCGGTGGGGTGTGTGATTACACTGGGCGATACCGTTGTCGGCCGCGGCCGAAACCGCCGCGAAAAGGGAAAGACGGCCCTTGCACACGCGGAGCTTGAAGCCATTGCCGACGCCTGCGGGACGCTGGGCGGCTGGCGGCTGTGGCAGTGTACGCTCTACGTGACGCTCGAGCCGTGCCCGATGTGTGCGGGCGCGATCCTCAACGCGCATCTGCCGCGCGTGGTCTATGGCGCGAAGGATCCCAAATCCGGTGCGGCCGGGTCGCTCGTCGATCTGCTGCATCTGCCGGGATGCTTTCAGCCGGAGGTTTTGTGCGGCGTGCTGGAAGAGGACTGCGCCGGTGCGCTGCGGGCGTTTTTCCGTGCGCTGCGGCAAAGACGCGCGTCCGAAAAGGACGCAGGGCCAAACGGATGAAAAAAGGAAGTGTTATACGAAATGAAATACCGGATCACAGCTGATTCTACGTGTGATCTCAGCCCCGAGCAGCTGACGCGGTACAGGATCCGTCTGCTGCCGCTGTATGTGAGCATGGGCGACCGAACGCTGCGCGACGGCGTGGACGTGACCCCGGACGATATCTACGCGCACGTGGCGCAGAGCGGCGAGCTGCCGAAGACGGCCGCCGTCAACATGGCGGACTATGTCCGCGCGTTCACGGAGCTGTCGGCCGAAAATGATTTTGTCATCCACATCTGCATCTCGCTCGATTTTTCCTGCTGCTATCAGAACGCAAAGCTCGCCGCGGCGGAATTTGACAACGTGTATGTCATCGATTCGCGCAATCTCTCGACCGGCCACGGCCTCATCGTGCTCGAAGCGGAGCGTTTGGCGCGCGCGGGCATGGACCCGCGCGACATCGTCGCCGCGCTGGAGGAGACGACCGCCCGCGTCGAGGCCAGCTTTATCCTCGACCGGCTGGATTACATGAAGATGGGCGGCCGCTGCTCGGCGGTGACGCTGCTGGGCGCGAATCTGCTGCGGCTGCGGCCGTGCATCGCCGTCGAGGACGGCAAAATGGGCGTGAAGAAAAAATACCGCGGCAGCTTTGAAAAATGCATGACGGAATACATCCGCGATCAGCTTGCCGGGCGCGGGGATCTCGAACTGCGGCGCGTGTTCATCACGCACTCGGGCATGGACGAAGCGCTGGTGCAAAAAGCTGTGGAAACTGTGAAAGAATTGCAGCCGTTTGAGGAAGTTTGCGTCACGCGCGCCGGCTGCACCGTCAGCTGCCATTGCGGCCCGGGCACCATCGGCGTGCTGTTTATCCACAAAAAATCATGAGAACGATCTTAGAAACAAAAACTGCCCTGTCGCCCGCGCAGATCGACACGTTCTGCGCGTTCGGACAGGCGCTGATCGAAAAAAACAGGGTCATGAACCTGACCGCCATCACCGAGCCGCAGGCCGTGGCCGAGCTGCACTTTCTCGACTGCATCGCGCTGCTCGGCGCCGCCGATTTAAAAAACAGGCGCGTCATCGACGTCGGCTGCGGCGCGGGCTTCCCGGGCGTGCCGTTAAAGATCGCCGAGCCGTCGATCGACCTGACGCTCCTCGATTCGCTCGGCAAGCGCATGACGTGGCTGCGCGAGACGCTGCCCGTCATCGGCGTGGAGGCGAACGTCGTCACGGCCCGGGCCGAGGAATACGTCAGAGACTGCCGCGAGCAGTATGACATCGCCGTCTCGCGCGCCGTCGCGCGGCTCAACATTCTGGCGGAGCTGTGTCTGCCGTATGTGAAGACGGGCGGATATTTCCTCGCCATGAAGGGCGCGATGGCCGACGAGGAAATGGACGAAGCCCGGCGCGGCATCGCGCAGCTCGGCGGCAGGATCGTCCGCGTGTACGAGTATCCCGTTGCGGATGCGGTACACCGCGTCGTCGTCACCCAAAAGGTCCGGCCTACGCCGCCGCAGTACCCGCGCGCATTCGCAAAAATCAAAAAGAGCCCGTTGTGATCGGGACGAAATAAGAAGCGCACAGCGCAGAGCCCCGCGTACCGGCAGGTACGCCGGCTCTGCGCTGTGTTTTTTTGCTGATTTGGTAATGCAATTCTTGATATATGGAACATCTACAAAAAGATAGCTGCCTTTTTGTTGCTTCTTTCCTCTTGTTTTCAATTCACACTTGTTCTATACTTGTATATACAGGATGATGCATCACATAAGGCCGAAGGGGCGCTGAAGCATGATTATAATTGGTGAAAAAATAAACGGCGTGATCCCGGAGGTCCGAAAAGCCATCGTTGAACGCGATGCTGACGTGATTCTCAGGTATGTCAGTGCGCAGGCACAATGCGGCGCGGATTATCTCGACTGTGCGCCGTCTGCGTCCTCGCAAACGGAATACGACGTCATGCTGTGGCTGCTGGAATTGATCCAGTCGAGCACAGAGCTGCCTGTTTGCCTTGACAGTCCGAATATAAAAACGCTGACCCGTCTGTTGGAATCCGGTGTGATCCGTCGCCCCGGGATCGTAAACGCGGTCAGCGAGGATGGGAAAAAATGCGAAGCGCTGTTCCCCCGTCTGGCCGGGACGCAGTGGGGAATCGTCGGACTGTGCTGCGACGGCGGCGGTATCCCGGCCCGGGATGAGCAGAAGATCGACATCGCCAGGCGATTGATCGACAAGGCGGATCATTATGGCGTGCAGCTGTCCAGCTTGTATCTTGACCCATGCATCATGCCGCTGGCGACTGCGCCGAACGCATTGCAGAGCCTTTGCAGCTGCATTCGTGCGATCCATGCGTTCGCACCGGAGGTGAAGGTGATCGGCGCCGTTTCCAATATCAGCTTCAATATGCCAGCGCGGAAGTATATCAATGCCAGCTGTCTGGCCTATGCGCTTGCCGCAGGGATGGACGGCGCGATTTTGGATCCGTGCTGTCCGCAGATCCGCAGCACGATCAGCGCCTGCGAGACGCTGCTCCGACAAAATGGATCCAAAGCAGCGCGTGCGCACACAGCTTGCCGGACGGATGCCAGTGAGGAAGAAAAAACAGAGTAGACCGGCGAACACGGATTCCGGAGCCGGGTTCGCACAGCTGCCGCGTTACAGAAGAAAGGGGAAATATTAGGATTGGAAGATATGAAAAAACTTCGACAGGAACGCATCGGGCTGTTCCGCGCCGCAACGGCAAATCAGAAAACCGACCGCATCCCACATCGTTCCTACTTTACTACGTGGATGTTCTTTGACGCAGGCTTCCGTCTGATCGAGGCCGCGGAGGACTATGACAAGCAGGAACAAAGTGTGCGGGAGCACTATGAAAAATACCACTGGGACGGGATGGCCTGCGGCCCGCAATGCAACTATGGGATCTCCAGAACGCTGGGCACGAACTGGTATCACTATGATGCAGAGGCGGACGCCATCTCCTGTGTGGATCAGCCGATGATCCGGGAGTACGGTGAGATCCGGGAATACATCGACAGCCCCAAAAAATTCATTTATGAAAAATGGATACCCAGAAAGTACGAGGCATTCAACGACGAGCTGCCGGCGGAGCGGATGCAGGCGGTTTTTACCGCACGCGACGCTTATTTCGCCGCCGCGGCAAAGATCGGCAGGCTTGCCGACGAGTTTGGTCTGCCGCCTATGGCGCAGGCTATGGCGCCGATCACACCGCTTGAGCACATGATCGACTATTATCTCGGCATCAAGGAGACGTCCATTCTGATGCGGCGCGACGCGGCGCTGTTCCAGTCCTTTGCGGACGCGATCTGCAGTTACGCCTGTGAGCCGGCATACCGGGCTATTGATGCTTTGCCAGACGGACCAAATCTCGATTATGCGTTTGACGGGCATATCATGCTGCTGGCGCACACGCTTTTGAACCGGAAGCAGTTTGAAAAATACTACTGGCCGTATATCGAGCGCGGGCTGAAGGCATTTACCGACAGGAATAAGACTGTCCACATTCAGCTGCAGGGCAAGGGTATGTACTTTTTGGAGCATTTGCAGGATCAGCCGAAGGGACTGCTGGACCTTCAGCCAGAACTTGACGACGTTTTTGAGGTCCGGAAAATGCTCCCGGATATGTGCCTGAGCGCGGGCGTGTCCCTGAATATGCTGGGGCACGGCACACCGGAGGACTGCGTCGCGCAGGCCCGGAAGATCTGCGAGGAGCTTGGTGGTCATGGCCTGATCCTGACGCAGGACAAGATGGGCGCGTATCCGAAGGACTGCAAGACGGAGAATCTGCTGGCAGTTTCCCGGTTTGTTCAGGAGTACCGTACATAAGGAGGTAGAGAGATGGAAAACAAACGGGATATCACATCGTATCCGGACGGATTCAAAAACCTCTGCGGGGAGCTTCAATTTCCGGAGAAATCCTTTGCAACAGAGGAAGAAAAGGAAGCCTATGTATGGAGTCTGATCGATTTTATCGTCAGATGGTAACGGGAGGAACGTCAATGTGTGAAAAAACGCCGGCCTGCGCAGAGCAGCAGCGCTGTGAAAAGGATTATACCACGTATCCGGAGGGCTTCGAGCTGCTTGCGCGGGATATCGATGCGCCGACGGAGGATCTTGAAACGAGAAAGCGGATGCTGGTCGGCCTGCTGGCCTCGTTAAAAGACTGAGCGCAGCCGGGATGGAGGAAAAGAAGGAAACAATATGAAAGATACAAGAAACATGACGATGGACGAGCTCCGGGCGTACCGCGTGGGGCTGTGCAGAGACGCCGTTGCGTTTCACAAACCGGACCGCACGCCGCATATGTCCTTTTATATTACGTGGCCTGTCACAGACGCCGGGTACAAGCTGAGCGAGGCGCTGCATAACTGGGACGTGATGGAAGACGCCATCGTGCAGCACCAGCAGAAGTATAACTTCGACGTCATCCAGTGCCTTGGAACGCGCAACCCCTGCAAGATTTCCGAGGCGCTTGGCTCGCAGCGGTACAAGATCAACGACGAGGCAGGCATTATTTCCGTGCAGGACTCCGCACCGTTTGCCCATGAAGATCTGCGCCGTCTTGCGGATGATCCGGTCCGCGCGCAGTGGGAGATCATGATGCCGCATAAATTCCCGCTGTTTCGTCCCGGTGTGGGCGTTGAGCCGTTCAATCAGGCGCTGCACGAGCAGCGGGAGTATTTCTCCTATGTCGGCCGCATCAACCGCCGCATGACAACGGAGTTTGGCGTTCCTGCGGCGAGCGATGGCGCGCTCGGCTTTGCGAGCCCCGGCGTAGAGGCGCTGTTTGGATTTATGCGCGGGATCAAGGGGTTTGCCTATGATATGCGAAAGGACCCGGAGCTGGTCAAGGCGGCCGCGGATGCACTGGACCGCATGACGCTGGATCCGTGCTTCGATCTGATCGAAAAAGCACCGGAGGGACCGAATGAAGCGGTCTGCTTTGACTTTATGCTGCTGTCTCTGGCACATACCATCATGTCGAACAGGCAGTTTGAATTTTTCCTCTGGCCGAAGCTCAAAAAGCTGATCGATTTGCTGATCGCCAAGGGAAAAACGGTTCGCGTTTATTTCCACGGCGCGCTGGACCGCTTCTATGAATATTTTCAGGATTATCCCAAGGGCTCGCTGATCTTTATGGTCGAGGCAAACAGCCTCTGGGATGTCCGCGAGCGGCTGCCGAACGTTGCGCTCTGCGGCGGGCTGACCACGCTTATGATGGGTACGGCCAGTGCCGAAGAATGCGTCAGACAAACGAAGCGGCTCATCGATGAGCTTGGCGCAGACGGCGGACTTGTGCTGAGCCTGAATACGATGGGCAGCTTCCCGACGGATACAAAGGCAGAAAATCTGCGGGCGGTTTCCGAATTTATTCAAACGTATGAAGGCTGAGGAGGAAAGGAGCTTCCGTATGCAGAAGGAACAGCAGACCCCGTCGTCGTTTGCGCTTGCGGTGCGGTCGAAAACAGGGCGGTGTGGACTGATCATCTGCGCAGCGAGTATTCTGATCGTCATCATTATGACCGCGCTGCACAAGATCGTACAGATCGAGCTGCCGTTTCTGCTGCTGATGCTGCCGGGCTTTGGCTCTGTTCTGGGAATGCAGCTGTTTGCCAACGAGGCGAACAGGATCCGTTTGCAGCAGCAAACACAGACGGAAGACATTCAGAAACAACAGTAAACTCTCTGCGCAGGCAGAAAATATACAGAAAAAGGAGAAGAAAACATGGAAAACAAATCGCTGCAAAAGCCGCTTGTCTCAAAGGCATATATGACTTTGGCAGGCATGGGCGCAACGGCCTTCTGGTGGATGATGCTTCTGCGTGCATACTTTGGCGCATACTTCATCACGGACATTCTGAAACTTCCAGCAACTACGTATGGCATCGCTGGTACGATCCAGAGTCTGATGGGCTTTTTCGTCGCACCGGTCGTCGGATTTATCGTTGATAACGGCAAGCAGGGCAAATTCGGTAAGTATAGAAAGTGGCTGCTGATCGCGCCGGCGATCTATTCGGCGTTCTATATTCTCTGTTTCCTTCCGGTCAGCACCAACGTGGCTGTTATGACCGTCTATATCACCATTGCATGGTCGTTGACGCAGGCGTCCTATTCGCTGGTCTACACGCCGTATTACGCGCTTCACGCTACCATTGCAAGAACGCCCGCGGAACGCACCGGCTTTGTCAGTAAGCGCAACTTCTGGGTCAACGCCGGTAAACTGATCTACTCCGCGTGCTATCTTTCCGTTATCGGCTTCTTTGCCTCCGTCTTCGGCGGCGACGTCTGGGGCTACACCTGCACGGCCATTGTGATTTCCGTGCTGAACGTCGTCATGTTTGTCGGCGAGTTCCTGGGCATGGGCAATGCGGAAGCCAAGCTCCTGGCCGAGCAGGGCGGCGAAGTGGTTACCGAGCAGAAGGCCAAGATGAAAAAGGGCCCGAGCATCATCGACCTGTTCAAGAATATCGGCACGAACGCTCCGTTTGGCCTGACTGCGGTCAATCAGTTTGGTTTCAGCTTCTGTGCGACGATCCGCTCCACCTTCTATGTCTACTATTACAATAATGTGATCCAGAACCCGAGCCTCTACGCGGTGCATCTCTCGCTGGCCGGCATTATGGGCATTCTTGCCACGCTTGCGCTGCCGCAGATCGCAAAGGTTCTGGAAAACAGAAAGATCGCAGCCTATTCGTTCTCCGCGCAAGTTATTTTCACCATCGGGATGCGGCTGTTTATGGTGAGCAACCCGGTGCTCGGCATGGTATTTTCCATGGCATTCGAGTTCTGCTCCATCACCAACGGCTCCATCATTGCATCCATGTTCCAGGATACGGCGGTCTATGCCGAATGGAAAACCGGTGTCAGCTCCATGGGTTCGATCATTGGTTCGTCGCAGATCATCGGCGCGATCTCCTCGCTTATCTGCCCGAGCCTGATCGCGTATGTCCTGACATCCTCCGGGTATGTTGCCGGTGAAGCGGTCAGCGCCGCGACCGGAACGAGCTTTGTCAACGCGCTGTGCTTCATCCCGATGGCCATTTGCGCTATCGCGGCTGTCGCGGCCTTTGTCAACCCGCTGTCCAACAAAAAGCTCATGCAGTATCAGCAGGAGATTGCGGCCAGAAAATAATCCGCCCTCAAGCGCAGGAGGCGCCGCCTTCCAGCGGCGTCTCCTGACGCGGTTGACACAGGAGTACCGTTTTTATGATTGCGTTCGTTCAAAATCTGCTATGTTCCATTGCCGCACGCACCGGTTCTGCGGTGCTTGCGGTACTTGAGATGGCTATCATGCTGCGGCTGCTGCTGATCCCGGCCTTCGGCGGCTATTACAAGTCTACATTACTGGCGGATGCGCTGCACGCGCAGGTGGATCAGATCTACGCACGCGCAAAAAACGAAACGGCAGCCGCAAGACAAACGGCGGAACTCTTCGCAAAAGTGGGATATCCGTCGTTCGGCATGATCAGCTATGCGCTGATCTTCGGACTGCTCGGGCTGCTGCTCGGCCTTTCGCTGCGTTCGCAGACGCTGCCGCAGCTTCTGGCGCAGCAGGCCGGTCCGGTATCCGGTGCGGAACTCGTCTGCCTCGTTCCTGCGGAGACAATCCGACAGGCGCAATCCGGGCCGGCCATGCTTCTGTGCGCGCTGGCGCCGGTTTTGTGCGCCGGCAGCGGATATTTTCACGACCGGGTCTTTTCCCGGCACAGCGTGGTACGGCGCGAGCGGTTTGATCTGCTGTTCCTGCTGCTTTATACCGGCGGTTCGGTTTTCCTGCCGCTTGGATTTTCTATGTTTTGGATTTGCATCAGTCTGATCGGCTGTGTGCAGAGTTTCGTTACGAGAAAGTTCCTCCATGTTTCCGTCTGCCATGATGCAAAAAATCGCAAAGGAGCCTGACATATGGATCTGTCTTCACTTATCATTCTGATTTACTTTGCCGTTACGCTTTTGGCCTCGTTTTTGTGCAGAAAGCGCAATACGGAATTGCAGCGACTTCTGGCTGCGCCGCAGGAGCTCAGCGCTGTTTTTATGATCCCGCTGATTTTTTCCGGACTTTTCGGCGGATCCACGATCACGGGAACCATCGCGGATGCGTTCCGTTCCGGTGTCAGCGCATCTTGGTATCTGATCGGCACGGCCATCGGCTGCTTTGTGTTTCTGGCCCTTGTGTTCCGGTTTTACCGCGCGATGGTCGTCGTAAAGCGCTCGGTCTCCATTCCGGATGCATTTGCACAACGGTTTGACGAACGCACGAAGATATTGATGGTGCTGGTCATTGTCGTTACGAATTCTCTCGCGCTGTCGACGATCCCGCTGTCTACGGCCGGCATTATTTCGAAAATCACGGGCGCGAGCTATGACGCGACGGTCTGGATCTGCTGCGCGTTTTTGATCGTCATGGCACTTTTGAGCGGGATAAAGGGCGTTGCCGCGATGAACATCATCCATACGCTTGTCATGTTCCTCGGTCTGATTATCCTGGCCGTGCCGTGCCTCCAGCAGACAGGCGGTCTGGCGGCGCTGCATACAGCGCTGCCGGCGGAATATTTCGCCATGTCCGGAAAGAGCGCCGCCAGCGTCTGCGCGATTCTGCTCGGCGCGATACTGGCCATCATTACAAGTCCGCTTGCCTTTATCACCGTCGTCTCTTCCGACAAGCCGAAGAGCGCGAAGCGCGCGCTGCGGATCTGCGCGGTGCTGATCGTTCCGTTTGCCGTTCTTCTGACGCTCATCGGGCTGTGCTGCAAGGCGCTTGCGCCAGAAGCCGCTGCAAATACGGTCTTCTACGATCTGGCGCAGTCCTTCAGCCCGCTGTGCTACGTTTTTATCAGTATGTCCATCCTTTCCGCGACCTTCTCGACTGCGCCGGCGTCGCTGCTGAGCATTATCACAACGCTCAATAACGATATTTTCCGCTCCATCCTCAAAAAGGACGCCACGGAAAGACAGCAGCGCCTGTTTGTCAATCTGGGCGTGGTGCTGCTGGCGATCGGTCTGATGCTGCTGGGAAAGAATGCGAGTTCGATTCTCGGGCAGCTCACAGGCGCGACGCAGATCAAGTCGGTGGCAAGCGTGGTGCTTGTCGTGTCGCTGTATTGGAAGCGTGTGGACAAGGACGCCGCGTTTTATACGATGCTCGTCAGCAGCGTGATCGCGATGGGGTGGCATCTGCTGGGTAACCCGTTTGGCGTACAGCCGCTATGGCCGGCGCTGGCATCCACGATCCTCATGCTGCTTATCACGACGCTTCCGCGTAAAAAGGCGGTGTCGGACGACTATGCGCGCTATGCGCAGATCCTGCGTACATACGACGCGCTGCCGCCAACGGAGCAATGATTCACAAAGCCTCCTGTCCGTCATGGTACAGACAGGAGGCTCTTTATGGTCTGTGTTCCGGATAACCGGAAAATGCGAGGAGCTTTCCTTTTCCGCCGTGCTGGGATTGATACCGCCGGCCATATCCGATGCAGCGGTCGTTCTGATCCATAAAGTACCGGCAAAGAACAAGCACTGGCTCGTCGACAGAGCAGCCGAGAACCGAAGCTGCGTCCGCCGGTGGAAATTGTGCGCTCAGCTCCAGTCTTGTATAGAACAAAAAGGTAGGCACAAGGAGAGACACGATATCCGGAAATGGCACGAAATAGTTGATCTCCTGCTCGATCATCGGCTTGCCTCGGGTATACGGCAGATACTTGACATCGTATGCCGTGCACTGCCCGTTGTCCTCAATGTTTCTGCAAATCTCGATGACGCGGCTGCCCGGAAGAATGTTGAAGATCCGCTGCAATTCGCTGTCGGCCTTGATGACGCGGATCCGCTTGTAGGCGTCGGGGCGCTGATTTTCATCCTCCGGAAAATCCAGACTGAACCGGTTGTGCGCCGGTTCGGATACAAAGTATCCTTTTCCAGCCCAGGAGTGGATCAGCCCCTCCTTTTCAAGCAGCTGCAGGCTTTTCCTTACGGTTGTGCGTGTTGTGGAATATTGCGCGGCAAGCGTATTTTCAGACGGGAGTTCATCGCCCGGCTTTTTTTCACCCGTCCGAAGCTCCTGTTTCAGATTTCTGTAGATCTCAAGATAAACCGGGCCTGTTTGCTGTCTCATGTTCATAGTCTTTCCTGTAACAGACGTGTGCAGAGCCCTGCCACATCATATGCTTCCTGCGTAAAACCATCCGCCCCGATTTCCGCTGCATCCTTCTGATTGATACAGCTGCCGCCAACGATGATTTTAAAGGTGTTTCGGGAGGGCATCTCGTTCAGCAACCGGATCGTCTCAATCATCCGATCCGCGGAAAAGGACATTACGCCGCATAACGCAACGATGTCCGGTTTGTTTTCGATGACGGCGTCGACAAATTGCGCGCCGGCCACGTCAATGCCGAGATCCACCACGTCAAACCCTTCAATCGACAGCAGCATCCGCACGACGTCTTTGCCGATATCGTGAATATCGTCCTTCATGACGCCGATCAGCACCTTCCCGGCGGAGGTGGTGTGCGCCAATTGCGGCGTCTGATTGACGATCCGCTGAATGGCTTCCTGATATAAATCACCGCCGACCATCATATCGGCCAGGTAGTATTGCCCTTTTGCAAAGCGTTGGCCGACATTTTTCAGTCCCTCCTGCAAGGCGAGCTGCATCTGGTGCTGCTCGATCTGCTCTTGCAGGCAGGCATCGATCGCCGCAAACAGCTGCGTTTCGTTCAGCTCTGTCATGGCGTGAACCAATGATTTGATGTGTTCCATTTTTTCACCTTATTACATGAGATTCAGTACAATGGCCGCAGATCCGCGCGCGAGATCTGCCTGCCCGGCGGTAAGGTCAGAAACTGGGCTTCGGGCCACGGACCGGTCAGAAGCGCGTGCAGGAGCGTGTCGTCAGCCGGGAGTGATTCACATTGGAGATGGAGCGGCTCTGCCAGCTGCGCAGCGGCGGCGAAGACCGGCTCCGGATCATAAGCGCCTGTTTCGATCACGGCCAGACGGGTGTAATGGGCGAACATCGACCGAAAGACCTTTTTTGCCCGATCGGGTCCATAACGGCGGCAGGCGTGTCCGTATTCAGCGATGATGCTGCGGTCCGACTTTAACCAGCCGTCCGTCAGAAAATAGATGCCGCCGTCTGTGCTGAGCGCCCTGCGCCGCGCATAGGAGCCGAGCAGCAGCGAGATGCAGTCGTCGGTCCGCGGGATGATCAGCTCGGCGGCCCGCGCCTGAAGCCCGCACAGCGCAGACCCGCAAAAACCGGTCGCAAAAAGGATCCGCTCGTATGAATCGGCCTGATCTACGCACGCCTGCATGGCTGGAAGAAGCTGCTCCGGCTGATTATGGAGCGATGCGTCGATCCAGAAAACCGGATATGGCACGGCGCACGCCGCACAGCCCTGCTCCAGCTCTCTTCGCATCGTTTCACAGGAAATAATACAGGTTTTCATGAGAGTTTTTCGTCTGCCTCATTTTTTGTATTCATTATTATTATATTATAGCATTCCAAACAAAAAATAGCAAGATATGATCTTGCGTGGGGCAGGGGGCGGTATATTTTTCATGAAAAGCGGAAAAAATGACGGCGAATGAACGGAAGGAGGCGCGCGCATGGCGGTTTGGGAGGCAGAGGCGCTGCACGCGATGTTTGACGGCTGCGCGGACTACACACGAAGGCCCTTTACGGCCGGCGGACAGCGGCTGGAGGCCGTGTTTCTCGACGGGCTGACGTCGGGCGGCGATATCGCCGAGCTCGTCCTGCGGCCGATGATGCAGACGGTCCGGCCGGGCTCCATGGACGAGGTGCTGCATCAGGCGGAGCGCTGCGCGGCGTGGTGCGCGTCGATGGAGCGGGCACAGTCCGCCGGGGAAACGGCGGACCGGCTCTGCCACGGGTACTGCGCGGTGCTGTTCCCGGGCACGGGCACGGCGCTGTGCTTCGAGACGAAGACGTCCGTGGCAAGAGGCCCGTCGGCTCCGGAATCGGAGAACACCGTCAAGGGCGCAAAGGACGCCTTTACCGAGACGATGCGCATCAACACGAGTCTTCTGCGCCGCCATCTGCGCACACCGAAGCTGCGGCTGCGGCAGATGCGCGTCGGCGCGCGGTCAAACACGTCGGTCACGATCTGCTGGCTGGACGGGCTGACGGCTCCGGAATTCGCCCGGCGAATGGAGCGGCGTCTGGCGGCCATCGACATCGACGGGATGCTGACGCCCGCGAGCGTGGAGGAATACGTGACCGGCTCGCGCGCGACGGCCTTTCCGCTGCTGCAATACACCGAGCGGCCGGACACGTTCTGCCAGGGACTGCTGGGCGGACAGATCGGACTGCTCGTCGACGGGCTGCCGCTGGGATATCTGGCGCCGGTGAACATCGGGATCCTGATGAAGTCCACAGAGGACCGGACGGTCGACTTTATCTCTGCCTCATGCCTGCGCGTGCTGCGCTATGCGGCGCTGGTCATGGCGCTGATCCTGCCGGGGCTGTATGTGGCGATGGCGACGTATCACCAGCAGATGCTGCCGACGAAGCTGCTGCTGGCCATCATCGAGGCGAAGGAAAACGTGCCGTTCGACACGGTATTTGAAGTTTTGGGGCTGCTGGCTGCATTTGAACTGTTACAGGAGGCGGGGCTGCATCTGCCGCAGGCGATCGGCACGGCGGTGTCGATCATCGGCGGGCTCGTCGTCGGGACGACGGCGGTCGACGCGGGCCTGGTGTCCCCGGCGGCGCTGATCGTGACGGCTTCGAGCGGCATCTGCGGCTTTACGCTGCCGAGCCGCGATCTGTCGAACGCCGTGCGCGTGTGGCGGTTCGGGTTTGTGCTGCTTGCAGGACTCGGCGGCCTGTTTGCGCTGACGGCGGGCGGATTTGCGCTGCTGGCGCATCTGGCGGGGCTTGAGAGTCTCGGCGTATCGTATCTCGCACCGTTTTCCGACGCGCGCGCGGCGCGCGCGCTGCTGCGGCCGCGGCTGAAGCGGCAGACCGGACGCGACCCGGCGCTTCGGCCGCAGGATCTGCGCAATCAGGGGGAGATATCCGAATGAAACACATCTTTATCATCCTGCTCGCGGCGGCAAGCGCGGTCTGCTTTGCACAGCTGCCGAAGACCGGCACCGACGCGGCAAAGCTCCTGCCGGCGCAGACGCTGGTCTTTTCGGCTGCGGACGGACAGATCTGCGTCGAGAGCGACACCGCCGCGTCCGGATCCGGGAAAACGCTCGCCGCGGCGCTCGGGCAGATGGAACGCAGCGCCGAAGGGACGCTGTTTCTGGGAACGGCGGAATATCTTGTGCTGACGAAGGGTACGCGGACGCTGCTGGAGGAGTTGTATGAAGAGCCGCGGCTGCGCCCGGCGGCGAAGCCCGTTCTGTGCGATGCGGAGACGATCGGCGCAAAGCAGGCCGACGCGATCTTGCAGGCGCATCCGACGCAGCTGACGCTTGCGCAGGCGTATGCGGCGGCGCTGCGCGGCGAACCGGTACGGCTGCAAACGCTGCGGCCGGTGCAGGAGGGAGGATGGCTGCTTGCCGAATGACGGAACGGCGCGCAGGATGCGCGCGTGGCGTTGGTGCGCGCTGAGCGTCCCGGCGGCGATGGTGCTCGCGGGCTGCGGATGGCTGTGGGTGCTGGCCGGCAGCGCGGCTGCCGCCGTGATCGGCGCGATGCAGGAGGCGCTGCTGCGCCGCTGCGGGACGCGGCTTTCGGAGGCGGCTGCCGCCGCATTCGGCTCCGCGGGCGTGAAGCTCTGCGCCGCGGCGGCACTTTTGTGGACGCTGCTTGCCGCGGCCGGGACCGCGACTGCGTGCCAGGCGGCGTTTGAGGCGGATCTCGGCCCGCTGAGCCCGGCGGTGCCGCTGCTGCTGGCGCTGCTGGCGTGCAGAAAGGGCCCGGCGATCGCCGCGCGGGCCTGTACAGTCGCGGCGATGATCGCGGCGGGACTCTATGCGGTCGTGATCGTCTCATCGCTGCGGCATATCGAGCCGGCATGGTGCGCGCCGTGGGGCGATGCGCGCGGCGGCGCGCAGGCGCTGCTGCTGGGACTGACGCCCGCGTGCGCGCTCTGGTTCGAAGAGGCGGAAGAAAGCGGGCGCGGCTGGGGTGAATTCGCGCGCCGGGCGCTGTTTGCGCCGCTGCTGGCGTTTCTGACGGCGGCGTGTCTGTCGCCGCAGCTGACCGCGCGGGAGCGGCTGCCGCTCTACACGCTCACAAAGAGCCTGTCCGTTCTGTCGGTCATGCAGCGCTTTGAGGTGCTGCTGTCGGTGGCGGAAATGCTCGGCGTGACGGCACTTTTGTGTATGCTCGTCTGCGCGGCGGTGCGTTTGGCGGCGGTTTTATGGCCGCAAATGGCAGAGGATACCGCCGCGGGCGGCTTCTGCGCGGCGGCGTTTTTGCTGAGCTTCGCGGCTGCGGGCGTCCCGATGGCGGTCTGGGCCGTCGGCTGCGGCATATTTTGGGGTGTTTTGCCGATATTAACACTAGTTATAGTGGATATAAAAAAGATTCAAAAATTCTGAAAAAAGGGGTTGACAAACCCGAATCCCGATGATATCATATGCGAGCGTTCTGAAGAGCGCGGGCGCGTCGGACGGAGCCAAGAAAAAGAGATCGAAAAGGTCGAAAAAAGTTCTTGACAAACGGATGAAGATGTGCTAAAGTAAATGAGTTCG
>CAKUOS010000022.1 GCA_934670025.1 uncultured Oscillospiraceae bacterium | reverse complement strand
TCGGATCTCGGCATCAACCCGCAGAACGACGGCCGCGTTATCCGCCTCGTCTTCCCGCAGCTGACCGAGGAGCGCCGTAAGGATCTGACCAGGCAGGTGCGCAAGTATTCCGAGGATTCCAAGGTCGCCGTGCGCAACATCCGCCGCGACGCCGTCGATTTCGTCAAAAAGGCCCAGAAGAAGGGCGAAATGACCGAGGACGACGAAAAGAAGGCCGAAAAGGACATCCAGGAGCTCACCGACAAGTACGTCAAGAAGATCGACGAGATGTGCGCCAAAAAGGAAAAGGAACTGATGGAGATCTGACGCGCGTCAGAAACGGCCTCGACGGAACAAATCATCGCGGAGCGATGCTTCTTATCCTCTGCGCGCGTTTCTTCCTTTCCAAAACGCAAGCTGAACTTGCGTTTTGGTTCTTTGCGCCCGCAGGCACACGTTACAAATTCCATCTGCACCGACACCGCCGTCACCAACAATGGCAGGCTCTTTCGGTACCAATCCCTTGATTGGCAGACAGAGTGGCGCAGAAGTGCGCCCGTCTACAGAGTAGATCCGTGACGGCGGTTTTTGAGAAGAAAAGCACTCTTTTCTCCCCAATCTTTTCTCTTGCGAGAGAAAAGATTGGGCCGTCGGAGACAAGGGCCGATGTAGGCATCGGCCCCTACGCAAATTTGGAAAGCCGATGCAAAAACCTGACCGCAAACCAGCGAAGCGTTTGCCATTGGCCCTACAATGGAATGCGGCGGCAGATCCGAAGCAGCCGCACTTCCCCAAGACCTCTCAAAAGCCGCCGGCCGGCGGCTTTTGTCGTGAAAGGCATATTTGATCTATGGAAAACAACACACTCCCGCGCCATATCGCCATCATCATGGACGGCAACGGCCGCTGGGCAAAGCAGCGCGGCGTGCCGCGTGCAGCCGGTCATGCGGCCGGCTCCGAGACGTTCCGCCGCATTGCGACCTACTGCAAAAATCTCGGCGTCGAATACCTGACGGTCTATGCGTTCTCCACGGAAAACTGGAAGCGCTCGCAGGACGAGGTCGCGGCCATCATGGCGCTGTTTGAAAAATACCTGCACGAGGCCATCGACGAGATGGAGCGCGACCACATCCGCCTGAAAATTCTCGGCGAGCTCGGCCCCATCAGTCCGAAGCTGCGCGCGCTCATCGCCCGCACGGACGAAATTTCCACGCACTATACGGGCTTTCAGGCCAATATCTGCATCAATTACGGCGGCCGGGACGAGATCGTCCACGCCGCGCGGCGCTTTGCCGCGGACTGCGTCAGGGGGCTTAAAAAACCGGAGGAGCTGACGGAGTGCGATTTCGCACACTATCTCTACTCCGACGGCATCCCCGATCCGGAGCTCATCATCCGCCCCTCGGGCGAGATCCGCACGTCGAACTTCCTGCTGTGGCAGTCGGCATACGCGGAGTATTACTTCACGGATGTGCTCTGGCCGGATTTTGATGAAAAAGAACTCGATAAGGCGCTGGCATCGTACAGAACGCGCGAGCGCCGGTTTGGAGGGCGCAAATGAAACAAAGACTGCTCGTGGCGGCCATCGGCGTGCCGCTTCTGATCGTTGTGCTCGTCATCCTGCCGCCGGTCGCCGCGTGGATTTTGACCGCGGCCATCGCGGCTGCCGCCGCGTGGGAGCTTCTTCATACGGCGGGCAAGCACGTCCCGCCTCTTATTTACGCGCTGACGATGCTGATGGCTGTGCTGACCGTGGCGTATGTTTCCATGGACGGCTGGTGGACGGCGAAAGGCGAAAGGCTGTACTTTGCGTGCGCGTATATCTTCGTCGCGGCGCTGTTTCTCACGGCGGTCGTGACGCACGGAAAGGAAACGGCGCTGCCGTTTGCAACCGTCGCGGTCTGCATCGTCGCGGGGCTTCTGTTCCCGGCGATGTACAGCTGCATCGCGCTTCTGCGCAACGTTTCGCCCGCGCTTGTCCTGATGCCGTTCGTCATCGCGTTTATCGGCGACAGCTTTTCCATGCTCGGCGGCATGGCCTTCGGCCATAAGAAGTTCGCGCCCCACGTGAGCCCCAACAAGACCTGGACGGGCTTTATCGCGGGGCCGGTCGGCAGCGCGCTCGGCATGGTGATTTTTGGCCTTGTGGCAAAACTTGTCTGGCAGATGGAGCTTCCTGTGTGGTTTTTGATCGTTACCGGCGTTGCCGCCAATCTCTTTGGCCAGCTTGGCGATCTGTCGACGAGCCTCATCAAGCGCGAGGCGGGCATCAAGGACTACAGCCATATCTTCCTGACCCACGGCGGCGTCCTTGACCGGTTTGATTCCACACTCTTTATCGCGCCCGTCGTCTACGGGATGCTGTACCTTCTGGAGATGGCCGTATGACGAAAACGATCACGATCCTCGGTTCCACCGGCTCCATCGGCCGGCAGACGCTGTCCGTCGCGGACGAGCTTGGCTTATCCGTCGCCGCGCTGACGGCGGAGCGGAATGTGGAGCTTCTGGAGGCGCAGTGCCGCAAATACCGGCCGCGGCTGGCCGTGATGGCAGATCCGGCCGCCGCAGAGGAATTAAAGACGCGCCTTGCGGATATGAATATAAGGGTACGCGCGGGCGCGGAAGCGCTGTGCGAGGCGGCGACGCTGCCGCAGACGGATACCGTCGTCGCGGCAGTGAGCGGCTTTGCCGCGCTGCGGCCGGTGCTGGCCGCGATCGGCGAAAGAAAGCGCATCGCGCTTGCCAACAAAGAGGCGATGGTCTGCGCGGGGCAGCTCATGCAGGCCGCGGCGCGCGCATCCGGGGCTGAGATCATCCCCGTGGACTCCGAGCATTCGGCCATTTTCCAGTGCCTTATGGGCTGCCGGGACCAGAGCGAGGTCAAGCGCCTCATCCTGACGTGCTCCGGCGGGCCGTTTTTCGGCATGACGCGCGCGCAGCTGGCGGATATGAAAAAAGACGGCGCGCTGCGCCATCCGAACTGGAAAATGGGCGCGAAGATCACCATCGACTGCGCCACGCTCATGAACAAGGGTCTTGAGATCATCGAGGCCATGCGCCTGTACGAGCTGCCGCTTTCAAAGGTCACGGCCGTCATCCACCGGCAGTCGGTCGTACACTCGCTCGTCGAGTTCGTCGACGGCGCCGTGATGGCGCAGCTGGGCGTGCCCGATATGCGCATCCCCATCGGCCTTGCCATGACGTATCCGAACCGCGCGCACAATCCCGCGCCTGCGCTCGATCTGCTCGCGTGCGGGCCGCTGACGTTCGATCCCATCGACGAAGAAGCATTTCCGTGCTTCGCGCTGGCGAAGCGGGCGGCAGAAATGGGCGGCACGGCCTGCACGGCGATGAACGCCGCGAACGAGGTGGCCGTGGGCCTGTATTTGCAGGACCGGATCGGCTTTTACGACATTGCCGACGCCGTCGAAACTGCATTGTGCCTGCCGGTCGTGCAGAGCCAGTCGCTCGATGACATTTTCGAGGCCGACCGGCTTGCGCGCGCCCATACCTGCGAGCGTTTTTCCTGATAAGGGGACTTTTTATGTATATTCTCATCGCAATTCTCATTTTCGGTTTTCTGATCTTCATCCATGAACTCGGCCATTTTCTTGCGGCCAAGGCCATGGACGTGCAGGTCAACGAGTTTTCTATCTGCATGGGCCCGGCCATCGTGAAACGGCAGCGCGGCGAGACGCTCTACGCGCTGCGCTGCATCCCGGTGGGCGGCTATTGCGCGATGGAGGGCGAGGACGAGGAATCCGACAATCCCAGAGCGTTCACATCGAAAAGCTGGTGGAAACGGCTCATCATTCTGGCCGCAGGCTCGTTCATGAACTTCCTGACGGGGCTTGTCGTGCTGGCGATCCTCTATTCGTGCGTCGCGGGCTTCTCCACGGCGAAGATCTCCGGATTTTTTGACGGCTGTCCGCTGGAGTCGGAGCAGGGCCTTCAGGTCGGCGACGAGCTGTATAAGATCGACGGCCGCCGCGTGTATATCTACTCCGACGTCGGCACGCTTCTGGCCCGCAACAAGACGGGCGTGTTCGACCTGACCGTCAAACGGGACGGCAAGTTCGTCGAGCTGCGCGATTTTGAGATGAAGCAGCAGCTTTATACCGTCGACGGCGAGCAGCAGTATAAATACGGCCTGTATTTCGGCTATGAAGAAAAGACCATCGGCACAGTCCTTAAAAACACATGGTATACGGCGCTTGATTTTGCGCGGCTCGTGTGGATGAGCCTCGGCGATCTTGTGTCCGGGCTCGTGTCGGTGAGCGATATGTCCGGGCCGGTCGGCGTCGTGTCGGCCATTGCGCAGACCGGCGAAGCCGCCGCGACGACTGCCGACGGTATTCTGAACGTGCTGTATCTCGGCGCGTTCATCGCGGTCAATCTGGCTGTCATGAATATGCTGCCGCTGCCCGCGCTCGACGGCGGCCGCGCGTTTCTGCTGCTGGTCAACGCGGCGTTTTTCGCGCTGACGAAGAAAAAAATCCCGTCCAAATACGAGGGCTATATCCACGCCGCAGGCATGATCCTGCTGCTGGGCTTCATGGCCGTCATCACGTTTAAGGACATCTGGAAGCTGGTAACGTAATATGGAACGAAAGCATACAAAGAGAATCATGGTCGGCGATGTGCCGGTCGGCGGCGGCGCGCCGGTGTCCATCCAGTCGATGCTGAACACCAGAACGACCGACGTGGCGGGAAGTCTCGCGCAGATCCGCGCGCTGGCCGCTGCCGGGTGCCAGATCGCGCGGCTGGCCGTACCGGATATGGCGGCCGCCGAAGCCTTCGGCGAGATCTGCGCAGCCTCGCCATTGCCGCTGGTGGCGGATATCCACTTTGACTATCGTCTGGCCATCCGCGCGGCGGAAAACGGCGCGGCCAAGATCCGCATCAACCCCGGCAACATCGGCGGCGAAGACCGCGTCAGAGCCGTGGTCGAGGCGTGCGGCGCGCGGAATATCCCCATCCGCATCGGTGTCAACGGCGGCAGTCTCGAACCGCGCTTACTCGAAAAGTACGGCCATCCGACGCCCGAGGCGCTGGTCGAAAGCGCGTTTTCGCACATCGCGCTGCTGGAAAAATACGATTTTCACGACATTTGCGTGTCGATGAAGTCCAGCTCCGTGCCGCTCATGATCGAGGCATACCGCCTGTTTTCCGAGCGCTCGGATTATCCGCTGCACGTCGGCGTGACCGAGACGGGCACCGAGCGCATGGGCGTCATCAAATCCGCGATGGGCATCGGCGCGCTTTTGTGCCAGGGCATCGGCGACACGATGCGCGTGTCGCTGACAGCCGATCCGGTGCGCGAGGTCTATGCCGCGCGCGATATCCTGAAGGCCGCGGGGCTGCGCCGCGACGGCGTGAATATCATTGCCTGCCCGACGTGCGGCCGCACGCGGATCGACCTCATCGGCCTTGCCAATCAGGTCGAGCAGGCGCTCAAAGACTGTAAAAAGCCCATCACCGTCGCGGTCATGGGCTGCGTGGTCAACGGCCCGGGCGAGGCGCGCGAGGCCGACGTCGGCGTCGCGGGCGGCGACGGCTGCGGCAGCCTGTTCGTCAAGGGCAAGCAGCTCAAAAAGCTCCCGTACGACGAGCTTCTGCCCGCGCTGCTCGACTACATAGAGCGGCTGTGAGCGCAAACGCCTGTAGGGGCGGACAACGCTGTCCGCCCGATATCTGTAACGAGACAAAAATTCCGCTGTGGGCCGATGCGGGCATCGGCCCCTACGCGGTCTGCGGAAACGATATGCCATGAATGAAGTATATTTTCCCGCGCTGTTTCCGGGCTTCGAGCCGCCTGAGGAGCTGGCCGGGGCGCTTGCGCGCCTCGCCGTCGTCCACGCCGAGCTCGACCGGGAGGCGCGCACCATCCGTCTGGACGCACAGGCGGACGATTATATCGCCGAAAAGCAGCTTCAGCTACTCTGTCAGGCCGTAGAAAAAGCCTACGGCCTGAAACGGCTGGAGCTTTCGGTGCGTTATCCCGCCGAAGCGCTCGAACGCATGGACTTCCGCGATCTGGCGCAGGTGTTCATCCGCGCCTGGTCGCCGTCGGCGGCGATCCTCGCGGGCGCGCGGTATGACGTGTCGGACGACGCCGTTACGATCCGTCTGCGCGCCAACGGCAGGGCCGATCTTTTGCAGCACGCGAAAAAGGCCGAGCAGTTCCTGTATGAACGCTTCGGCGTGAAGAAACGGATCGAGGTCGAGGCGCACAGCGAGCTGGAGGGCAAGGCCCTCTTTGAAGAGACGGCGCGCATCCGCGCCGAAGCGCTCAAAAACACGCCCGCGATCGCGCCGTCCGCGCTGCTTGCGGGTGCAAAACCGGCTGCCGCCGCGGCCCCGGCGCCGGCGGAGCCGGCCGGCGCACTGTTCTACGGCCGTCCGTTTACCGGCAAACCCGTGCGGATGGACGAGCTCAATCTCGATATGTTCCGCGTCGTGGTCGAGGGCAAGGTCTTTGCCGTGCAGCACAGAGAGCTCAAAAAGCGCGGCGCGTGGGTCGTCTGCTTCGATATGACGGACTATACCAGCTCCGTGCGCGTCAACCAGTTCATGGAGGCCGCCAAGGCAAAGCCCATCATCGACAACGTCCAGCCCGGTATGTGGCTGCGCGTGCAGGGCAAGATGAGCTTCGACCGCTATGATAACGAAATGGTGCTCCAGCCGAACGCGATGGAGAAGATCGAGGCGCCGAAGCGCCGCGACACCTACCCAGAAAAGCGCGTCGAGCTGCATCTGCATACCACCATGTCCTCCATGGACGCGCTGACCGATACGGCCGCCGCCGTCAAGCGCGCGGCCAGCTGGGGCCACCGCGCCATCGCCATTACCGACCACGGCGGCGCGCAGTCGTTCCCGGACGCGATGAAGGCGGCAGGGAAGGCCAGAGTCGCGGGCACGGATCAGAACATCAAGATCCTCTACGGCTGCGAGGGCTACTACGTCAACGACGTCGACGACCGCATCGCCGTCCACGGCGACGGCGAGTTCCCGTTTGATGAGGAATACGTCGCCTTCGACCTCGAAACGACGGGCCTTTCGTCGCTGCACGACACGATCATCGAGATCGGCGCGGCCATCATGAAAAACGGCGAGGTTTTAAGCACGTTCCAGACCTTCGTCGACCCGCACCGGCCGCTTTTGCCCAAGATCGTCGACCTGACCGGCATCAACGACCAGATGCTCGCGGGCCAGCCGGATATTTCCGAGGCGCTGCCGCAGTTCCTCGAATATGTCGGCGGGCGGCCGCTGTGCGCGCACAACGCGGATTTTGATATCGGCTTTGTGACCGCCGCGTGCGAACGGCTGGGGCTGGAGTTCCGCCCGACGTATGTCGATACGCTCATTCTCGCGCAGAATCTCATGCCCGAGCTTGGCAAGTACAAGCTCAACATCGTCGCCGACGCGCTGAGCCTGCCCGATTTCAACCATCACCGCGCATCCGACGACGCCATCACGTGCGGGTATCTGCTCATGCGCTTTTTCAAAATGCTGCAAGAACAGGATATCCATTCGCTGCAAGCCGTCAATCCGCGCATGGAGGCGCTGCGTTCGGGCAGCAAGATCATGGACCGCCGCGCGCGGCATATCATCGTGTTCGCCAAAAACTCCATCGGCCTGCGCAATCTCTACCGGCTCATCTCCTACGGCAATCTCAAATATTTCAAGCGCGTGCCGATCATGCTGAAGTCGGAAATTTTGCAGTGGCGCGAGGGGCTCATCATCGGCTCGGCCTGCGAGGCGGGCGAGCTGTTCCAGGCAATTTTGAACCATAAGAGCTGGGCGGAGCTCAAGCGCATCGCGTCGTTCTACGACTTCCTTGAGATCCAGCCCATCTGCAATAACCGCTTCATGCTCGACAAGGGCCTTGCCGAGGATGAAGAGGAGCTGCGCGGCTTTAACCGCACCATCGTCCGCCTCGGCGAGGAGCTTGGAAAGCCCGTCGTCGCCACCGGCGACGTGCATTTCCTCGACCCGGAGGACGAAATTTTCCGCCACATCCTGCTTGCCACCAAGCAGATGCCCGACGCCGACCGGCCGCTTCCCCTGTATCTGCGGACGACGGACGAGATGATGCAGGAATTTGCGTATCTCGGCGAAAAAAAAGCGCACGAGGTCGTCATCGACAACCCGAACCGCATCGTCGACTGGTGCGAGACGCTGCGGCCAGTGCCGCACAATCTGTTCGCACCGAAGATCGAAAACTCTGTCGAGGACTTAAAATCCCTCGTCTACGGCAAGCTCCACCGGCTCTACGGCGAGAACCCGCCCGAGCTTGTGCAGAAGCGCGTCGACACCGAGATGCACGACATCATCTCCTGCCACTACGACGTCATCTATATGTCCGCGCAGAAGCTGGTGCAGAACTCGCTCGAGCACGGCTATCTCGTCGGCTCCCGCGGCTCGGTCGGCTCGTCCATCGTGGCGTTCATGTCCGGGATCACGGAGGTCAACTCCTATCCGCCGCATTACCGCTGCCCGCAGTGCAAGTTCACGACCTTTGACGTGCCGGCCGACTGCGCCTGCGGCGCGGATCTTCCGGACGCCGTGTGCCCGAAGTGCGGCGCGAAGCTCGACAAGGACGGCTTCAACATCCCGTTCGAGACGTTCCTCGGCTTCGGCGGCGACAAGGTCCCGGATATCGACCTCAACTTCTCCGGTGAATATCAGGCCAAGGCGCACGCCTACTGCGTGCAGATGTTCGGCAAGACGCACGTCTTCCGCGCGGGCACCATCGGCACCGTCGCGGAGAAGACGGCCTACGGCTACGCAAAAAAATACCTCTCCGAGCGGGGCAAGACCGTCCCCAAGGCCGAGGAGAACCGCCTTGCGCTCGGCTGCGTCAACGTCAAGCGCACCACCGGCCAGCACCCCGGCGGCCTCGTCGTCATTCCGCAGGAAAACGAGATCTGGGACTTCTGCCCCGTGCAGCACCCGGCCGACGACAAGGATTCCGAGTGGATCACGACGCATTTTGAATATCACTCCATGGAGGAAAACCTCCTGAAGCTCGATATGCTGGGCCACGATGATCCGACGATGATCCGGATGCTCGAGGATCTGACCGGCGTCGACGCGCAGAAGATCCCGCTTGACGACAAGGATACCATGTCGATTTTCACCTCCAGCAAGGTGCTGGGCTATGAGAATGATCCCATTCTCGGGCCGGTCGGCTCGGTCGCCATCCCGGAATTCGGCACGGGCTTCACGCGCGGGATGCTCCAGGAGACGCAGCCGACGAAATTCGACACGCTTATCCGCCTGTCCGGTTTCTCTCACGGCACGGACGTGTGGCTCGGCAACGCGCGCGACCTCATTTTGTCGAAGACCGCGACTGTCGGCGAGGCCATCGGCTGCCGCGACGATATTATGCTCTATCTCATCAAGTGCGGGATGCCCGAAAAGCGCTCGTTCAAGATCATGGAGGCCGTCCGAAAGGGCAGGGGACTGCCCGACGGCGCGGAGGAGGAGATGAAGGCTGCCGGCGTCCCGGAGTGGTACATCGGCTCGTGCAAAAAGATCAAATACCTCTTCCCGAAGGCGCATGCCACGGCGTATGTCATGATGGCCTTCCGCATCGCATGGTTCAAGGTACACCAGCCGCTTGCGTTCTACGCAGCGTACTTTTACCGCCGCAGCCAGAAGGGCGGCTTTGACGAGGGCATGATGTGCCACGGCATCGATCTTGTCAAAAAGAAATTGCAGGAGATCAAGGACGACGAGGACGCCAGCGCCAAGGACGACGATCTGTTCACCACGCTCGAGGTCTGCTATGAGTTCTATCTGCGCGGCTTTTCCTTCGCGCCGATCGATATCTACCGCTCGCACGCGACGAAGTTCCAGATCGAGGACGGGCGGCTGCGCCCGCCGTTCGTGGCCGTCGCCGGTCTTGGCGAGACGGCCGCGTGGGATCTCATGAACGCCCGCGAGGGCAGAGAGTTCCTGTCCGTCGAGGAATTTGCCGACGCCTGCCCGAAGGTGTCGAAGACGCTCATCGACCAGCTCCAGCAGGCCGGGGCCTTCGGCGATCTGCCGCTGACGAGCCAGCTGACGCTGTTCTGAGCCGGGAACCATAAAAAGTAAAAAAGTACCGGACGAAAGGATTTTCCGTCCGGTACTTGCTTTTTTGCGCGAATATTGTTAAGATAACAATTGCCGCTGTCTGTAAGCGGACATTACGGAAAAGAAGGGTGCATCATGCGCGGAACCACGCTGGACATGACGAAGGGCAGCACCTGGAGGCTGATCGTCAAGTTTGCCGTGCCTGTTTTTCTCAGTCAGGTTTTTCAGCAGCTTTATAATACGGCGGACGCGCTGATCGTCGGCCGGTTTCTCGGGGATGAGGCGCTTGCGGCCGTCAGTGCGTCCGGGCCGCTCATCTTCCTGCTCATCAGCTTCTTTACGGGGCTTTCCATGGGCGCGGGCGTCACGATCTCGCGCTATTTCGGCGCCGGCGACTATGACCGCGTGTCCAAGGCCATCCATACCGACGTGATGCTGGGCCTGCTCAGCGGCATCATCCTGACCGTCGTGGGCGTTCTGCTGACGCCGACGTTTTTGCGCTGGATGGGCACCGCACCGGAGGTCCTGCCCGACGCCATCGCGTATTTCCGGTATTATTTCATCGGCGTGCTGGCCGTCGTCATGTACAATATGTGCAAGAGCATCATGAATGCCCTCGGCGACAGCAAGCGGCCGCTCTATTACCTCATCGTTTCGTCTCTGACCAACATCGTGCTGGACGTGCTGTTTATCGGCGCTTTCCATTGGGGCGTGTGGGCCGCGGCCGTCGCCACGACGATCTCGCAGGCCGTCAGCATGGTCCTGTGCCTGATCCACCTGACGAAAAAGGGCACGTTCTATCAGCTGAAGCTGAAAGAGCTGCATATCGACCGCGAGATGCTCAGCCAGATCGTCCGCTACGGTCTGCCGTCGGGCGTGCAGAACTCCGTCATCGGCTTTGCCAACGTCATCGTGCAATCGAATATCAACTCCTTCGGCAAGGTCGCCATGGCGGCCTACGGCGCGTATTCCAAGCTCGAGGGCTTCGCGTTCCTGCCGGTCACGAGCTTTACGATGGCCCTGACGACCTTCGTCGGGCAGAATCTCGGCGCAGGGCTCCATGACCGCGCGAAAAAGGGCTCGCGCTTCGGCATCATCGCCTCTGTCGTCATCGCCGAGCTCATCGGCGTGACCATGTACATTCTCGCGCCGCAGCTTGTCGCGCTGTTCAGTCCCACGCCCGAGGTCGTCGCACTCGGCACGCGCCAGATGCGCACGACGGCGCTGTTCTTCTGCCTGCTTGCCTTCTCCCACGCCATCGCGTCCATCTGCCGCGGCGCGGGCAAGGCGTTCGTGCCGATGGTCATCATGCTGCTGTTCTGGTGCGTGGTGCGCATCACGTATATCACAATCGTTATGGGCATTGTCCACGAGATCCAGTATATCTACATGGCCTACCCCATCACGTGGTCGCTCAGCTCGATCGTCTATTTTATCTATTACCATTTCTCCGACTGGGTCCACGGCTTCGACGCAAAAAAATCCAAAGCGGCATAAAAAACGCCCTCATCCGTGCGGATGGGGGCGTTTCTTTATATCCTCACAGCTGTTCGGGGTCCGGAACGCTTGAAATCCCACCATGCTTCGTCGTGGACAGCCCCGCGGCTCTGCACGCGAACGAAACGATCTCGCGCAGCTCCGCTTCGCTCAAGTCCTCCGGGGTTTTTCCGGTCTGGAGCAGCTTCCACACGGCGCTGCCGCCGAAAATATCGCCCGCGCCGGTCGTATCGACGACCTTGATATTCTTCAGGCTGTCCACATGACCGCTTGCCTTGCGGTTCTGGAACCGGCAGCCGTCCGCGCCGCACGTCACAAACACGAGCTTCACCGGGAAATGGTCAAGGATGTACTGCGCGCCGTCCTGCGCGCCAAGGCCAAACAGAAATTCGACCTCTTCGTCGCTGATCTTGACTACGTCCGCGTGGTCAAGACCCCAGAGCATCTGCGCCTTTGCCTCGCCAAGATCACGCCACAGGGGTTTACGCAGATTCGGGTCGAACGTGACGAGCTTGCCGTGCGCCTTTGCATACTCCACAGCGCAGTACGTCGTGCTTCTTGCCGGTTCGTTGGTCAGCGAGAGTGTGCCGAAGTGGAACACGCGCGTTTCATCGATGATGGAAAGATCCAGCTCGTCGAAACGCAGCTGTGTGTCCGCGCCGGGCTTGCGCGCAAAGGCAAATTCACGGTCGCCGTTTTCATCCAGCGTGACGAACGCCAGCGTCGTGAAAAATTCGTCGGACGCGACAAGTCCCTTCGTTTCGATCCCAGCCTTGCGGAGCGTATCGGTCAGCAGCTTTCCGAATGTGTCCGTGCCGACCTTGCCAAGGAGCGCCGCTTTGCCGCCGAATTTGGCGATTGCGGCAAGGAAATTCGCCGGAGCGCCGCCCGGATGCGCGGCCATCGTCGGATAACCGTCCGGGTCGGTCGCCTGCGTCGTAAAATCGATCAGCAGCTCCCCGAGCGCAACAACATCATAGGTAAAATGCTCCATTGCCGCCCTCATTTCGCCGCCGGGTACTCGTTGCAGAGCAGCCGGTACGGTGCTTCGTCTTCTTCGATTTTCGGGAAGCGGCCAACCGGCGGATTGAAGCGGTTGTCGGTGTTGTCGTCGTTGCACTGGCTGACCTCGCCCAGCAGAACAGCGCCCGTGCCCGGTTCGACCTCGAAATCGTGATACATATACTGTTGGATATGAATGCTCTCGCCCGGCGTGAGCTTCACTTGCGTTCCAGCAGGCACGGTATAGGTTCTGCCATCGCAGTAGACGGTCACGTCGGATTCCTTGTCAATGGACTCGTCAGGCAGACTGTTGTAAACGCGGATCAGGATGTTTCCGCCGCCGCGGTTGATAATGTCCTCGGTCTTGTACCAGTGGAAATGGTTCGGGGAATACTGCCCCTCTTTCATGTACAGCAGCTTCTCGGCATAGACCTTCGGGTATTTGTCAGCCATCTTACGGTTGCCGTTGCGGATCGTGATGAGCGACATACCGACCTTGTCAAAATCGCCAAGGCCGTAATCGGTAATATCCCAGCCGAGCATACAGTCGCGTACTTCGTCATATTCGTGCCCTTTGGTTTTCCATTCTTCCGGTGTAAAATTGCAGAATGGCGGCAGGTAGCAATGCTCCCGCGCGCACATCGCCTCCAGCTCTTTGAGTGCTTTGTTGATCTCGCTGCGTTTCATACGGACGCTCCTTTCTTTTCTGTTCCTCAGCATAGCAGGATTTTCCCAATTTGTAAATACGGCGGCGGATTTTTCGTGCGCGGCAGAAAACGGTTGCTTTTTCGCGGGAAAGATGCTATGATACCAGAGAACTGAAACGCAGGGTTCGTACATCGGTAGTACAGCGGCTTCCCAAGCCGCGGAGGCGGGTTCGATCACAAGCATTTTGCCGTCGATAGACGGCGGCGATGCACGGCATCGCAGTTTTTGGCACAGCCAAAAGAAAATGCGCAGGGACACGGAGCCAGCTTTGCTGGCGGAGTATTCCCGTACTGCCGCGCGTGGCGCGGTAGACAAGTTTATACGCAGGGTTCGTACATCGGTAGTACAGCGGCTTCCCAAGCCGCGGAGGCGGGTTCGATTCCCGTACCCTGCTCCAAAAAGAAATGCCTTCCATCCGGATGGCATTTCTTTTTGGAGTACGGATTCCGCAATGGATGCGTGGTTCGACCAGCCGACAATTCCGGGCAGAAGCCCGGCGGCTGTGTCCCTGCACAGCCGGTTTTGGCGATAGCCAAAACCAATTGCCGAGCTGGCACGGAGCCGACGCAGTCGGCGGAGTATTCCCGCATATTTTTGAACTGTCTGTTGATCCATAGTGTTCTGCCAACAAAGAAATGCCATCCGGATGGCATTTCTTTTTTTGCATACCCCCCGGCGGCCGTCATCCTGTACAACAGACAGCAGGGCGCAGACCGGCATCTTCGTATGGATCGTCAATTGCGGGAAAGACAGAAATCATGTAGTATATTAGCGTGGTAAATCGATAGCGAGATAAAGAAATACGCCCGGCATTCCTCTCACGTGCCGCCGGGGCCTCGCTTTCAAACCGGAGAAAGGAGAACGCAGCATGAAAACTCTCACAAAACGGATCCTGTGCCTGGCTCTTTCCCTGATCCTCGTGTGCGGGCTTGCCGCCTGTGACGGCGCAGCGACCGTCAAAAAGGCAGAGCGCCTGCCGCTGAGCGACCGGCCCGACGCACCGGACGCGATCCCGGAGGGGCTCGACATTGACTGGAACGCCCGCTACACCTTTGCGGAGCTTGAAGCGCAGCTTTCCAGAATGGCCGAACAGTATCCCGCCATCACCGAACTTTATTCCATCGGCACTACCTGGCAGGAGCGCGACCTCTGGTGCCTCGAGATCACCAACAAGTCAATCCCGGCTGAAGAAAAAACGGGCGTCGGCATCTTTGCCAACATCCACGGCGGCGAGCGTGAGAGCGCGTCTTCCGCCATGTATACCGCCTGGTGGCTGACGCTTTGCTCGGATGACGCCTATGTGAAGGGGCTGCTGGACAACTATACGATCTACGTCATCCCGGTCATCAATCCCGACGGCTACGAGCAGTCCTTCGTCGTCAACACCCGCCCGAACCTGCGCCCGCAGGATGCGAACGGCAACAACATCCCCTTCAGCGATCCCTACACGGACATCGACGGCGACGGATTCATCGCCACGCTCTATCGCGGCAGGGCCGATGACACGCCCTCGCGGGAGCTGCCTGTTTTCGGCATGGAAAGCCCGGACTGGGACGGAAACGGCGTCCTGGGCGACGATCCGCGCACGAGCGGGATCGACATGAACCGCACGTTCGATTACCAGTGGAACCGCTATGATATCGAGACGAAGGACGGCCAGCAGATCGGCAACGTAAACTGGACGACGGCCGGTTCCGCGCCCGCGACGGAGCCTGAGATCAGGGCGCTCCAGCAGTTTTTGTACACGCATGAGATCGACGCCCTCGTCTCGCTGCACACCGGCATCCAGTCCGTCCTCTATCCGTGGTGCTACCGCGCCTATGACGCGAACGATCCCGCCGACGCCGAGATCCCGTTCATGCAGGAGACTGCCGCCCAAATGGCGCAGGCGTTCCAGGATTATACGGGCCGCGGCTTCTACAGCATGAGCTCCAATGAGGACTATCCCACTGCCGCGGAGCTGATCGACTATGCCTACGGCCGGTATAACATCCACGCCTACACGATCGAGGTCTACAGCCCCGGCAAGTCGGAAGACGGCGACATCAGCAGCTGCAAATGGGAAAATACCATGCCCGAGGCGAAATGGGTCTTCTATTCCCGCGATGAGATCCGGGATACGCTCGGCCTGGCTCCGGATGCCATCACCGACAAGGACGGCGTGGGTCTTGCCGCCGGCGAGGGCCTGTGGTTCTACACCAGTCCGTCCAACCAGATGGTAAATCGCGCGCCGGAAGCGCAGGACGTGATGGTCCGCGGCTGCCGCGACGCGATCCTGACCATGATCGGGAGCGAGCCGAACGGAACCGGCTATCAAAACCCCGGCTATTACAAATAACGTTTCCCCGATATAAACGGAACGCCATCCATCCGGATGGCGTTCCGCTGTCTTTGTGTATTTACTGCATTCCGCGCAGGACGCGCGCCGCGCGGTCCGGATAATCCGAGATCAGCGCGTCCGCGCCGACGCTGGCGAGGTACGCCATGTCCTTTTCGGCGTTGACTGTCCAGTACTGGATGGCCAGATCGTGCGCGTGAGCGAAGTTGATGACCGTCGCGGTGCCCAGATTGATGCCGAAGCTCGACTCTGCATCGCCGAACGGCAGCTGGAGCACATCATAGGAGCACGTAAAGTCCTTTTTGCCGGTCAAGGCGGCAAGATAGAACCGCACGACCTCCTCCGGGCTGGCGCTGCGGTGCATATCCGGGTAATTTGCCGTGATATGATCCGCGACCTCGTCGCGGAAGCTGCCGACGATGACGTGGTCGAGCAAATTCCGCTCGTTCAGCGTCGCGTGCAGCCGGTCCGCCGCGGCCAGACCAACCGCACCGCCGTCCTTGATCTCGATGATGTAGCGATAGTCTCCCGCAGAGGTCAGATAGTCCAGCACTTCGTCCAGAGACAAAATGCGCAGCTCGTCCGGGACGGCGCCGCCGTGAAGCTCCGCATACGGCGCTTCGCCCGCATCATTTACGAACTGCGCCGCCATGTTCAGCGCCTTCAGCTCCGTCAGCGTTTTGTCCCGGACGAGCACGCCTTCCGCGCCGAACACATCCGCCGCGTCCGAAACGCGGTCGAGCGTGGCGTCGTGCGACAGCACCAGAACGTCGTCCGCCGTCATGTGCAGGTCAAACTCGAAATAGTCCACCGGCACATCCGGGTTTTCCGCGCAGCCGCGGAACGCGGCCAGCGTCTCCTCGGGATACTCGCCCGCGCCGCTGCGGTGCGCCGAGATCGCCGTCTCGCCGGTGATAAACGGATTGTCCGTGTCGTACTGTTTGACAGATTCGGGGTTTGACCGATGGTAAAACTGCGCGGCGCCTGCGAATCCGACGACGACCGCGACGCAGAGCAGAACGAGCAAAACTCTGCCGATGACCTTGCATACCTTCATTGAAAAATCTCCTTCCCGGCGCGGGCGCTTCGCCCGGCATCCGTTATTTATGCCTCCTGCTGTAATTCGCCGATGAATTCGAGCACGCACGCGCGCAGCTGTGCGACGCCGTCGGGCATCGGCCCGCGCAGATGCAGCCCCATGCCGAGCTCCCGGCTGACGCACGGCCTGACCGGCAGCGTCCGGACGCCGCTGCGCTTGCCGCGGATCATCATCTCCGCCATCATCGACACGCCGAGTCCCTTGCCGACCATGCGGATGACCGTCTCGTCGTCGACATGGCAGGGACGGATGACGGGCCTGACGCCGTATTTGCCGAACGCCGCGCCGACGTCGATGTCAAACCGGCCGTAGGGCATCAGAAACTCCTTGCCGTCGAATTCCTCGATCGGGAAAAAGTCCCGGTCCTGCACCGGATAGTCCGCGGGGACGATGGCGTACATCGCGTCGTTGTGCAGCGGCGTCCAGTCGCAGACGAAGCCCGTCTGCCGCGCGGCGAAAATGACGTCCGTGCGGCCTCTTTCCAGCAGCTCAAACGGCTCAAGCTCGTGGTCGACCGTCCGCAGATCCACGTCGATGTGCGGGCACACGCGGCGGAAGCGGTACAAAATCTCCGGCATCCAGCGCATGGCGATGCTGGCGTAGGCCGCGACGCGGATGGTCCCGGCTGTCTTCTCCGTGATGGCGGCGATCTCGTTTGCCAGCTTCGCGTGCGCGCGCAGAAATTCCCGGATGGAGGGCATCAGCGCCTCGCCGTCGGGCGTCAGCGCGATGCCGCTGTGATTGCGCTGCACCAGCCGCAGGCCGATCTCGCGCTCGAGACTGTCGACCAGATGCGTCAGCCCCGACTGCGTATAGCCGACCACCTCCGCCGCCTTGGAAAAGCTGCCGAGATCCACGGCCGTCATCAGAATTTCGAGCTTTTTGCTGTCCATACGCCGTCCTCTCCCGCAATACCGGCCTGGTATTACGAAATGTCATAGAACTATTATAATCCCGCGGTTGCTTTTTGCAACCCTTTCGTTTACAATTGATTCATAAAAGTAAGGAGCTGATTTTTCACATGATGACGAAAAAACTCACGCGCAGACAGCGTCTGCTTGTCGCCACAACGCTCTTCGGTATGTTCTTCGGCGCCGGCAACCTCATTTTCCCGGTACACCTGGGCCAGATGGCCGGGCGCAATGTGCTCCCCGCCATGATCGGCTTTATCATCACGGCCGTTGGTATCCCCATCTTCGGCGTCGCCGCCATCGGCGTCACGCACTCCGACGGCTTGCAGACGCTTTCGAGCAAGGTCGGCAAGGGCTACGGCATTTTCTTCACGTGCCTGCTGTACCTGACCATCGGCCCGCTGTTCGCCATTCCCCGCTGCGCGACCGTTTCGTTCACCACGGGCGTCTCGCCGATGCTCTCCGACAGCGCGCAGGCGCTCGCACTGCTGCTCTTCTCGGCGGTTTTCTTTGCCTTCGTGCTGTTTTTCTCGCTGCGGCCGGGTAAGATCACGGTCTGGATCGGCAAGATCATCAACCCCATCTTCCTCCTCTTCCTTGCGATCCTTGTGATCGCCGCGCTGCTCCGTCCGGGCGCGGCCGTGTCCGCGGTCGAGCCGGCCGAGGCTTACGCCACGGATGTCAAGTCCTTCTTCTCGTCGTTTATCGAGGGCTACGGCACCATGGACGCGATCGCGGGCCTGGCCTTCGGCATTGTGGTCATCGACGTCATCCGCCGTATGGGCGTGGACGATGACGACGCCGTCGCGGTCGACGTGCTCGGCTCGGGCGTCATCACCGGCATCCTGATGGCCGTCATCTATGTCGTCACGATCCTCATGGGCACGCAGTCGCGCGGCCTGTTCGAAACGTCCGCCAACGGCGGCATCGCCCTGACGCAGATCGCGGGCCACTATTTTGGCGGCGTCGGCCAGTTCATCCTCGCCGTCACCATCACCTTTGCCTGCCTCAAAACCTCCATCGGCCTCGTTACCTCCTGCGCCGAGACATTCGTGAAGATGACGAACGGAAAAATTTCCTACAAGGCGTGGGCCATCATCTTTACCGTCTTCTCCTTCGCGGTGTCCAACGTCGGCCTGAGCGCCATCATCGAATATTCCATCCCTGCCCTGATGCTCATCTATCCGCCCGCCATCGTGCTCATCATTCTGGCTTTCGTCGGAAAGTTCTTCCATCATGACCGCTCGGTCTATGTGTCTACGATGATCTTCACCTGGGCCGCGGCGATCTTTGACTTCATGAAGACGCTGCCGACGGCCGCGCAGGACGCGCTGCATCTTGATACTCCGGTTGCATTCATGCAAAAATATCTGCCGCTGTTCGACCTGAACCTCGGCTGGCTGCTGCCTGCCGTCGTGGGCTTTGCGATCGGCCTGATCCTGCACCTGCGGAAGAAGGCAAAGGCGTAACAGCGCAAAAAACGAGCCAAAACAGAGAAAAACCGCCGGTTTCCCGGCGGTTTTTTTATTTTCTGCGTTTGGGCGGCTCAGCAGAGCTTCGCGCCCGCGGGAATCGCGTCGTCGAGCATGATGAGGTTCAGCTTTTCCTCGCCGTGCGCGGTGTGGACGGCCGACAGGAGCATTCCGCACGATTCCTGGCCCATCATCTTCCGCGGCGGCAGATTGACGATGGCGACGAGCGTCTTGCCGACGAGCGTCTCGGGCTCGTAATACTTTGCAATCCCGGACAGGATCTGACGGTCCGTACCGGTGCCGTCGTCGAGCGTGAAGCGCAGCAGCTTGTCGGACTTTTTCACGCGCTCGCACGCCTTGACCTTGACGGCGCGGAAGTCAGACTTGCAGAACGTGTCGAAATCGACCTTCTCCTCCAGCTGCGGCTCGACCTCCACGGCCGGCAGCGCAGCCTTTTTCTGCGCATCCTCCAGCGCCTGAAGCTCTTCGAGCGCCTTGGCCGCGTCGATGCGCGGGAAGATGGCCTCGCCCTTGTGGACGGTCACGGTCTGTGGGAGCTTGCCCCAGACGGCGGCGCTGTCCCACGTCCGGACGTCTGCACCGGCGCCGGTCTGCGCGAAGATCTTCTCGCAGGAATCCGGGATGAACGGCAGCAGCAGCGTCGTGCAGATGCGGATGGCCTCAAGCAGATTATACATGACGGACGCGAGCCGGGGCCGGTTCGCCTCGTCCTTTGCCAGCGCCCAGGGCATCGTCTCGTCGATATACTTGTTTGCGCGCTGGATGCACTTGAAGATCTCGTCGAGGCCGTTCTGGAACTGGAATTTCTCCATCTGCGCCTCATAGCGGTCACGCAGACCGGAGAGCATCGAGATCAGGCTTTCGTCGACCTCGCCGGCCTCGCGCGCCGCGGGCAGCGTGCCGCCGAAATACTTTTCGACCATCGCCGTCGTGCGCGAGACAAGATTGCCGAGGTCGTTTGCAAGGTCGATGTTGATCGTGTTGATGAGCAGCTCGTTGGAGAAATTGCCGTCGGAGCCGAACGGGAACGTGCGCAGCAGGAAGAAGCGCAGCGCGTCGACGCCGAATTTTTCCGCCAGCACATAGGGGTCTACGACGTTGCCCTTGGACTTGCTCATCTTGCCGCCGTCCATGACGAGCCAGCCGTGGCCGTAGACGTGCTTCGGCAGCGGCATACCCATGCTCATGAGCATCGCGGGCCAGATGATCGAGTGGAAGCGCACGATCTCCTTGCCGACGAAGTGCACGTCCGCGGGCCAGTACTTCTCATAATCGTGGTATTTTTCGTTCATGAAGCCGAGCGCCGTGGTGTAGTTGAACAGCGCGTCGACCCAGACGTAGACCACGTGGCCCGGATCAAAATCGACCGGCACGCCCCAGGTAAAGCTCGTGCGCGAGACGCACAGATCCTCGAGGCCCGGATCGATGAAGTTGTTGACCATCTCGTTGACGCGGGACTTTGGCTGGAGGTAATCCGTCGTCGTCAAAAGCTCGCGCACGCGGCCGGCGTATTTGGACAGACGGAAGAAATACGCCTCCTCCGATGCGTCGTGGACCTCGCCGCCGCAGTCGGGGCACTTGCCGTCCTTCAGCTGGCTCTCGGTCCAGAAGCTCTCGCACGGCGTGCAGTATTTGCCCTTGTATTCGCCCTTATAGATATCGCCGTTTTCATACATCTTCCGGAAGATCTTCTGGATGGCCTCCACATGATAATCGTCCGTCGTGCGGATGAAGCGGTCGTTGGAGATATTCATGAGCTTCCACAGGTCGAGAATGCCCTTCGGCCCTGCGACGATGTTGTCGACGAACTGCTGCGGCGTGATACCGGCGGCCTTTGCCTTTTCCTCGATCTTCTGGCCGTGCTCGTCGGTGCCGGTCAGGAACATCACGTCGTAGCCCTGCAAACGCTTATAGCGGGCCATCGCGTCGGTCGCCACCGTGCAGTAGGTGTGGCCGATGTGCAGCTTTGCCGACGGATAATAGATCGGCGTCGTGATATAAAACGGTTTTTTGCATACTTCACACATGGTTTTTCCTCTTTTCCGCCCACTCCGAATGAAAGAGGGGCCTTTTACGTTCTATCGTAACGTCTTTCCGGTTTTTTGTCAACGCTGTTGCGAAATATTTGACAGCCGTGGTATACTGATTATATATTTTAAAAATTATTATCAGAAACAGGAGTCCCGAATTTTATGATCGCATTTCACAAAGCAGCTGCCGAAGACCGCGCATGGGCGCATGAGATCCTGAAGCGCTGCAATTATCCCGGCGCGGAATACGCCTTCAGCTGTATGTACCTCTGGTCGGAGTATTTCGGCGACCTTGGCCGGGTCGGAGAATTTCTGACGCAGCACGCATCCTGGCGCGGCCGCGAGGTCTATCTCTACCCGGCGGGCACGGGCGACGTGCGCGCGGCCATCGAGGCCATCCGCGCCGACGCCGCCGAACGCGGCAATCCCATGCGCCTGCGCAGTCTCACGAACGAGACGAAGCAGGAGCTCGAGTCGCTTTATCCCGGAAAATTCGAATTTACCGCCTGCCGCAATTCCTACGATTATATCTATACCGTCGAAGAGCTTTCCGAGCTGCACGGCAAGAAGCTCCAGTCCAAGCGCAACCACTGCAACCGTTTTGAAGACGAGTTCCCCGACTGGTACACGACGCCCATCACCGACGAGACGCTCCCGCAGTGCCGCGAGATGCTCCGCGTCTGGTACGAAATGCACGAGCCTGCGGTCAGCGCGCAGGAGCTTGACCAGCTGCATCTGGAAAAGACGGCGCTGGCGCTGGCCTTCGATCACTTTGACGAATTGGAGATGGACGGGCTGCTGCTGTCCGACGGCGAGCGCATCATCGCCTTTTCCCTCGGCAGCCGCATGAACCGCGATTCCTATGACGTCGGCTTTGAAAAGGCGTTCCCGGACGTGAACGGCGCGTATGCCATGATCAACCGGGAGTTTTCCCGCATGATTGCGGAAAAATACCCCGACGTGCGCTATCTCAACCGCGAGGACGATATGGGCTCCGAGGGCCTGCGCCGCGCGAAGGAGTCGTACCAGCCGACGCTGCTGCTGGAAAAATACGTTGCCGACTGGAAGGAGGAAGCCTGATGCGCTTTCGGAAAACGAACCCCGAGGATCTGCCGCAGCTGAAAGAGCTGTGGAAGCGCGGCTTTGATGACACGGATGAGGAGATCGACGCCTTTTTTGCCGTCGCTTACCCGAACGCGGCCGGCTTCTGCGCAGAAGCGGACGGCCGGATCGCCGCGGCGCTCTACGCGCTGCCGCAGACCGTCGCCTGTGAGGACGAGACGTGCCGCGCGGCGTATCTCTACGCCGTGACGACGCACCCGGACTTCCGCCGCCGCGGCATCTGCAAGGATCTCATCGCGTATACGGAAAAGTCGCTGCGCAAGCGGTATTTCGACTGCCTGCTGCTCGTTCCCGCGTCGGAGCAGCTGCGCGCGTACTACGCTTCGCTCGGCTTTATCCCGCAAAAGGCTGCGTTTGAAGAAACAGGGCCTGCGCCCGAGGCGCGCGGGCTGTATGAGGCGCTCTCGCCGCAGGAATACGCGGGCCTGCGCGAGACGATCCTGCTCGATACGCCCCATGTGCGCTACTCGCTCGACGATCTGCGCTACGAGGCGACGATGGCCGCGTTTTACCGGCTCGAGCTTGGTACGCACTTCGGCTGCGCGGCCGCGCACCGCGAGGGCGATACACTCGTCGCGGATGAGATCCTGCCCGACGGCGCGCTTTTGCCCGCGCTTTTAAAGGCCGTGCCGGCAAAGACCTGCCGCGTGCGCGCACCCGGCGCGCAGGATGCGTTCGCCATGTGCAAATGGCTCACGGAACCGAAATGGAACGAGATCTATCTGGCGTTCGACTTCGCATGAGCGGGGCCGCATCGCCCGGAAAGGAGGCGGCCGCAGTGGCGGAGCCCGAACTGACGCTCCCGGCAGCCGGGGTGCAGCGGCTGCTTGCCGCGGCCAACGGCGACGCGGCGCTTTTATACCTGCATCTTGCGGCCGGGCGGCCGCTTGCCTCCGCGCAGGAGGCGCTGCGCTTCTCACCCGCGCGGTATGAGCTTGCCTGTGCGACATTGCAGCAGCTGGGCCTGTTCCCGCAGGAGCCGCCGCGCCATCTCGAAAGCGCGCAGGCGCCGGTCTATACCGAGCAGGACGTCATCCGTGAAACGCGCGCGGGCGGCGAATTCGCCGCCGTCACCGGCGAGACGCAGCGCCGGCTCGGCCGGGTGCTGTCCAATGAAGAATTAAAGATCCTGCTGTCGATCTACCGCTATCTCGGCCTGCCTGCCGAGGTCATCTCCATCCTCGTCAACTACTGCATCCAGCGGCAGCGCTCGCGCGGCATCGCGCGGATGCCGTCTTTGCGGTCGATCGAAAAAGAGGCGTATTACTGGGCCGATCACGGCATCGACACCATGGAGCAGGCCGCGGTCTATATGCAGAACCAGCTGCTGCGCCAGTCGCAGCTCGGAAAGATCAAAGAGCTTTTCGGCCTGACCGGCCGGCGGCTGACGCCCGGCGAAGAAAAGTACATCCTCACGTGGCTCTCCTGGGGCTTCGGAGAAAAAGAGATCGGCCTTGCGTATGAAAAGACCTGCATGGCCACGGGCGGCCTCAAATGGCCGTATTGCAATTCGATCCTGCGCAGCTGGCACGAGCAGGGCTTCACGACGCTCGCCGAGATCGAACAGGGCGACCGCGCGCCGCAGAAGCCGCCCGCGAACGCAAAATACAGCGGCGCTGTGCAGCACCATCACGACGCGCTGAGCGATCTGGAGCGCGCGGCCGTCGAGCGCCTTCTGCGCGGAGAGGAGTAAGTATGGCATATTCCGACGCTGTTGTCCGTCGTGCGCGCGCACGGCTGGAGACGGAAAAAGAACAGAACGACCGCGCCGAGCGCGCGCGCATCGCGGCCATCTATGAAAAAGAGCCGAAGCTCGGCCAGATCGAGCGCGAGCTGCGCAAGACGGCCGCGCACGTGCTGGCCGTCACGTTCCGCAAACAGGGCGACCCGGTGGAGGCCATGCAGCAGCTGAAAAAGGACAATCAGGCATTGCAGCAGCAGAAGGCGTGGCTGCTCGAAGCCGAGGGGCTTGAGGAGGCCGACCTCACGCCGCAGCCCATCTGCCCGAAATGCGGCGGCACGGGCTATGTCGGCGCGGCGATGTGCGAATGCCTGACGGAGCTTTGCCGGCAGGAGCAGAAAAAGGAGCTGGCCGCGCTGCTCGGCTCCGGACGCGAGAGCTTCGACCGCTTCCGTCTGGACGTATACCCCGACCGCTATGACAACGAGCTCAAGACCAGCCCGCGCGCGCTCATGGAGCGCACATACCGCGACACGCTCAGCTACGCGCAGAATTTCTCCATGCAGGCGCCGTCGCTGCTGTTTGTCGGCGCGACGGGCCTCGGCAAGACGTTCCTGTCCGCCTGTATCGCGCGTGTCGTCGCCGAGCGCGGCTTTTCCGTCTCCTACGCGCCGGTCGGGCGGATGCTCGCCGCGTTTGAGGACGATAAATTCCGGCCGCTGCCGGACACATCGCGCGCGGCGGAGTATTTCTCGTGCGACCTTCTCATCATCGACGATCTCGGCACCGAGATGACCACGCAGTTTACCGTCTCGGCGCTCTATCAGCTCATCAACACGCGCCTGCTGGAATCGAAGCCGACCATCGTCTCGACGAATCTGACGCTGAACGCCATCGAGCCGCGTTATTCCGCGCAGATCGCCTCGCGGCTGCTCGGCGCATACCGGCTGTATAAGTTCTGCGGCGACGATATCCGCTTCCTGCGGCAGAAATAAGAGATCCCCGGCCAATCGGCCGGGGATTTTTTCGATCACCGGTACAGCAGTACCGAGAACCACGTGACAAGATTGCCGTTGTAAAATTCAATGCCGTACTGCTCGGCCAGCGCCGTGGCCACAATGCCGTAGCTCTCGACGCACGGGAACATCCGGTCCGGATGGCGGCACGGCGCATCGGGATAGGCGCAATGCTCACAGATGGCGCACGACTCGGTCGACAGCACCAGCACGTCGTCCGTCTCCTGCTTTAAAATATCGCGCACCTGCCGCGTCACGGCCTCGTGCGGCGCGCGTGTGGCGAGCGTCTCGTCCATGTTCGCAATGTCAGAGACTTCGGCCAGCGTCGTGATGACGAGCCCCGCGGGGTACGCGCGGACCTTTTTTTCGCAGTCCGCGACCGATCCGACCGCCGGCGGGCACGCCCAGCTCTTGCCGTACATCGGGCACTCGTGTTCGCAGACGTAGCGGATGCGGTCGGAAAATTCGATCCCGGCCGGGTCGATCCAGGCGTATTGGCTGATGGGCAGCTCGCACAGCTGCGCTTCGACGGCTTCGCGGTTCATAGGCGTTCTCCTTGCTGCACCCCGTTTTCTCCATTGTACCCGCCCGGCGGGAAACAGTCAAGCCTCCCGCGTGTCCTGCGCGGCCGCTTCGCCGTCCGAAGCGGCCAGATACCGCTCTTCGCATTCCTGCTGCGCCCGGATCAGCTCCCGGATGGCGCGTTCCGACGCGCGCATCATGTGCAGATACAGCTCCTTGTAGTCGACCATGTTCTCACCGCCCTTTCTTTGTAAATTTAGGACATATTGTACTTGGGTATGATGACTGCGGTGATGCCGATGAAACTCAGGATCCGCGACCTGCGGGAAGATCATGACCTGAAGCAGCAGACAGTGGCCGACTATCTGATGTGCGACCAGTCCCTGTATTCGAAATACGAGCGCGGCGAACGGCCGCTGCCGCTGGAGCTTGCGGTTCGTCTCGCGGACTATTATCAGGTAAGTCTGGATTATCTGGTCGGCAGAAGCTCCAGAAAAGAGTTGTGAGGTACAGCCCGGCTTGCAGGGCTGTACCTTTTTTGTATTGGTCCTCCAAATTTGCGTAGGGGCCGATGCCCACATCGGCCCGTGCCTCCCCTTGTGAAGGGGAGGTGGCTCGGCGAAGCCGAGACGGAGAGGTCGACGTGTCTCCGACGGCCCAATCTTTTCCCGTGCGTGGGAAAAGATTGGGGAGAAAAGGACGCTAATAACTCAAAAACCGCCGTCACGGCGATGCGTGCGCTCTGCGAAACAGACGAAGTCTGTTTCGCAAGAGGAGGAACAGAGCGTCAGGATAAGAGGCTTCGCTTCGCGGAGACTCGTTCCGTAAGCTCTGATTCCGACGATGTTGGTGACGGCGGTGTCGGCGCTCTGAAACTTGCAATGTGCGCCTGCGGGCGCAGAAAACCAAAACGCAGGCTTGGCCTGCGTTTTGGAAAGGAGGAAACGAACTCAGAGGATAAGAAGCATCGCTTGCGATGATTCGTTCCGTCAAAGCCGGATAAAAAAACCAAACCGCAAACCTGGTTTGCGTTTTGGAAAGGAGGAAGCGGCTTTAGAGGATAAGAGACATCGCTCCGCGATGGCTCGTTCCGTCAAAGCCGCTTCCGACGCCCCGGCGCGGTGTGTGAGACGCCGGGTACGTATCGTGCAATCCGACAAAAATGCGCATTGCACAGGATGAAAAAAAGTGTTATACTAAAACACGATATCTGCCTCACGGAGGAGCGCTGCGCGCGTTCCGCCCGGCTGCATTTATCCTAGCATACTGCCCGTCAGAATGCACCCTACCGCCGCTCTACCCGGCGATACCCGTCGGAGAGAGCCACTCTACCGGCAGTAGAATTCCCTGTAATTTCAGTACTTTTTCGAAAGGAGCGCCCCATGATCCAGGACGAACAGACGCTGCGGCGCACCGTGGCCAAAAACATCGCCGCCTATCGCAAGGCGCACAAGGATACCCAGCTGGACCTGGCCGGGAAGCTCAATTATTCCGACAAATCCGTCTCCAAATGGGAGCGCGGCGAGGGTCTGCCCGACGTGTATATCCTTGCGCAGATCGCGCAGCTCTACGGCGTGACGGTCAGCAACCTCATCGGCGAGGAGGAGCCGCCCAAGCAGTCCAATCCGCACCTGCATCTGTATATCCTCGCGCTGTCGGTGGCGCTGGTGTTCGTCATCGCGGCCATTTTGTTCAGCGCCTTCATGATCGCCGGCATCCCGTTCCGCAGCTGGCTGTTTTTCCTCTATGCCGTGCCCGTCTCGGCCATCGTCGCCATCGTCTTTACTTCGCTCTGGTGGGGCATTCTGATGCAGGGCCTTTCCATCACGGTGCTCATCTGGTCGCTGGGCCTGTGTATCTATCTTTCGCTGCCGATCATCGAAAAAATGTCGCTCATTTTCGTCATCTGTGCGGCGGTGCAGGTGCTCATCACGCTGTGGGAGCTGTTCCGCTACTCACGCACGAGAACGTGGTTCTGATGTCAAAACGAACAGGCGCAGCTCTTCGGAGCTGCGCCTGTTTTTTCATATTACGGCTGCGCGGGCGGCTCGTCGAGCCCGTCGGCCACATTTTGCAGCGGCAGATGGCGCAGCAGCCGCTGCGTGGGGCTCAGCTCCGCCGCGGCGGTCTTCGCGCCGGCCTTGATGAACAGCCGCAGCGTGCTGCCCAGCGCCTGCCGTGTGGGCTTGTCCAGCTCGCGGTATTTTTTGACCATCGCTGCCGCGGTCTTGAGTCCGCCTTCCTTCAAATCGGTCAGCGTCCCGGCGTCGGTACACGTCAGCACGTCAAACAGCGCGTCGGTAAACGCCACGCGCTGCTCGTCGGACAGCGAGAGGATGAACGCGCGCAGCGTCTCGTCGATGAGCTTGCCGCCCTCCGTCAGATCCGGCAGATGCTCAAACGCTTCGCCGCGCACCTGCCACGAAAAGCCGTCGTGCTGCCACAGGCCGATCTGTGTGCTGCGCACGACCTCATACCGCTCCTCGTGCTCCAGCAGCATCCCAACGACCGACGATTCGGGCAGGATCGTCACGATCCGCCCGGCGATGCGCTTATGCTGTTCAAGCGGCAGCAGCGATGTGCGGAAGCCCGGCCCGTCGTTGTTGTACACATACATGATCTGATTCTGCGCGGCCTCGTCGCAGAAGACCGCGCTGTAGACCGCCAGATTTCCGCCCTTCGAGTGTCCGCCGATGCGCAGCGCCTTCTGCGGCAGCTGCGCGGCCGCCGCGGCCAGATACTGCGCGGCCATCGCCTGTGCCGGCACGACCGGCAAAAACGCGAGATTGAAGTCCTCCTTCCACCCGACGATCGTGTCGTCCGTGCCGCGGAAGGCGATGTACGCCGTCCCGTCGGGCAAAAGCGCGCTCAGCGCGGCGAACTGCGTCTGCGTCTCGTCGTCGATGCGGCTGACGTAGCCGCACAGCCTGAGTTCGGAAAAGCGCGCGCTCGCGGCCATTTTCCGCCCGAGCTGCGGGATCTGCTCCGGGACGAGCACGCCCATCGTCGCGTCCGCGCGCAGCGCGTCATAGCGCGCCATCGCCTCCGGCAGGGGAACGGGCGCGTCAAAGCCGGGCGGCACGATGCCCGCAAAGTCCAGGAAGCACAGCTCAGCCATCAGCAGATTGTCCACCTCGTTGAAGCCGCGCTCGATCAGCGTCAGATCGCCGCGCCAGTCCAGATAGTCCAGAATATTTGCCATGCGGAAACCTCCAAAAAATTCGTACACTCAGTTTACACAAAACGGCCCGGAAAAACAACAAAGAAGCGCTGAAAAAACTCTGAAGTTTTTGTGAAGTGCTACAGCCTATAAACCTATTGACTTTATGGGGAATATATGATATGTTCAAACCGGAAAAAACAAGCGCTTCAAAGGAGCTGATACAGATGAAGGTTTACGCGGACAACGCAGCGACCACCAGAATGCACCAGACAGCCATCGACACGATGACGTATCACTTAAACAACACCTACGGAAACCCCTCGAGCCTCTACACGCTCGGCCAGGAGGCCAAAGAGGTCCTCGAGACGGCGCGGGCCGATATGGCCGCGTGCTTCGGCGCGCAGCCGCGCGAGATCTATTTCACCTCGGGCGGCAGCGAGGCCGATAATCAGGCCATCACCTCCGCGGCGTATCTCGGCGCGAAAAAGGGCAAAAAGCACATCATCTCCACCACGTTTGAGCATCATGCCGTCCTGCATACGCTCAAACGGCTGGAAAAGCAGGGCTTCGAGGTCACGCTGCTCGACGTCCACGCCGACGGTCTCGTCACGGCCGGGCAGGTGAAGCAGGCAATCCGTCCCGACACCTGCCTTGTGACCATCATGTTTGCCAATAACGAGATCGGCACCATCCAGCCCATCGCCGAGATCGGCGCGGTCTGCAAAGCGGCCGGCGTCCTGTTCCACACCGATGCAGTCCAGGCCGCGGGCCACGTAAAGATCGACGTGAACGAGATGAACATCGACCTGCTGAGCCTCTCGGCGCACAAGTTCCACGGCCCGAAGGGCGTGGGTATGCTCTACGCGCGGCGCGGCGTCATCCTCACGAACCTCATCGAGGGCGGCGCGCAGGAGCGCGGCAAGCGCGGCGGCACGGAGAATGTCCCCGGCATCGCGGCGATGGCTGCGGCGCTCAAAGAGGCGTGCGCCAATATGGATGAAAACGCGAAAAAGGTCACGGCCCTGCGCGATAAGCTGATCGACGGCATCTCGCAGATCCCGCACTGCGCGCTCAACGGCGCGCGCGCGCCGCGTCTGCCCGGCAACGTCAACTTCTGCTTCGAGGGCATCGAGGGCGAGAGCCTGCTGCTGCTCCTTGACGCGAAGGGCATCAGCGCGTCGTCCGGTTCCGCGTGCACGTCCGGTTCGCTCGACCCGAGCCACGTGCTGCTGGCCATCGGCCGCCCGCACGAGGTCGCGCACGGCTCTTTGCGCCTGACCGTCTGCGAAGACAACACCGAAGAAGAGATCGACTATATCCTTGCCGAGCTTCCGCCGATCGTCGAATATCTGCGGAATATGTCGCCGGTCTGGAAGGACCTGATGAGCGGCAAGCGGCAGTTCACACTGTAAAAGGAGGGTTTTCATTATGGCACTGTATACCGAAACTGTCATGGACCACTTCATGCACCCGCGCAACGTCGGCGAGATCGCGGACGCGGATGGCGTCGGCGAGGTCGGCAACGCCAAGTGCGGCGACATCATGAAGATGTACCTGAAGATCAAGGACGACAAGATCGAGGACGTCAAGTTTGAGACGTTCGGCTGCGGCAGCGCGATCGCCTCGAGCTCCATCGCCACCGAGATGATCAAGGGCCGCACGCTGGACGAGGCGCTGGCGCTGACGAACAAAGAGGTCGTCGACGCGCTGGGCGGTCTGCCCGCGCACAAGCTGCACTGCTCGGTGCTGGCCGAGGAGGCCGTCAAGTCCGCCATTCAGGACTATTACGAAAAGAACCACATCGACTACGACCACAGCAAGTTCCCCGGACAGGAGGACTGCGAGTCCTGCTGCCGGATGGTATAACACGCATCTGTGATATCGAAACGCCCGGAAAACGACCGCTTTTCGGGCGTTTTTCCTGCCGTTCGGACAAGAGGGGAGAGGGATGTGAACTGGTTTGACATTCTGACGCAGGCCATCGGCTTTGCCGGGGCGCTGTTCTTTTTCATTTCGTTTCAGGTGAAGGCGAACCGGAGCCTGTTCGTGCTGCAAACGCTCGGCTGCGCGTGCTTCTGCGCGCAGTTCGCGCTGCTCGGCGCGTACAGCGGCTGCCTGAGCCTGCTTTTGAGCATCGTCCGCAACATCATGCTCACGCGCTACACGTCCAGCCGCGCCGTGCGCTGGAAGGGCTGGATCGCGGTGTTTTCCGCCGCCACGCTCACGCTTGCGCTCTTCACATGGGACGGCTGGATCAGCCTTCTGCCCGCGGCCGGCGCCATCGCCGGCACCGTCGGCTACTGGAGCAACAACGCCCGTAAGATCCGTCTGGCCAATCTTCTCGTCACGTCGCCGTGCCTTCTGACCTACGATGTGATCGTGGGCTCCTGGGGCGGCGCGCTCAACGAGACGGTCGCCATTTTGTCCATCGTCATCTCCATTCTCCGCTTCGGCTGGGCTGCGCTCGACGGCGACGCGGTCGCCGCGCAGAAATAATAGGTTCCGCGCGCCGCATTTTCCGCATATAGTATCCGTACCAGATTTTCAGGAGGGATCTATTATGGCGGCGACACGGTATTTTCTCGGCGGCAACACAGCCTGCGGCTTTGTTTCCTTTTACGGCGGCTTCTGCCGCGGCGCAGACGATTTTCTCTGGGTCATCAAGGGCGGCCCGGGCTGCGGCAAGTCGAGCTTCATGAAAACCATCGGCAAAGCGGCCGAGGACGCGGGCCTTGACGTGGAGTACGTCCCGTGCTCGGGCGACCCGGACTCGCTCGACGGCGTGTATATCCCGAAGCTCCGCACCGGCTACGTCGACGGCACGGCTCCGCACGTCATCGAGGCCGTCACGCCCGGCGCAGCCTCTTTGTATCTCGATCTCGGCCGGTTTTACGACCGTATCGCCCTGCGGGGCGAACGCCGCGCAATCGAGCAGCTGCAAACGCGCTACCGCGCCTGTTACCGCGCGGCATACGAGCGGCTTGCCGCCTTCGGCGACGCGTCGTGCGCCGTGGAGGCGACGGCTGCGCACCGAAAGCGCTTCGCGCGCGCTATCACCTGCCGCGGCCTCGTCACGCTGCCGCCGCCGAACGGCGCGGTGCAGATGACGGACGAAGCGGAGCTTGCGCGCCTTGCCGCGCGTCCGGGCGCGGTTTTGTATCAGGATCCTCTGCGTCCGGAAAAGACCGAAGCGGTCTTCCTCCCGGACGAGGCGCGCTACGCGCGCCTGCCCGACGCGCCGATGCCCGATCTTTCGGACGTCTTCGCACACCTTTCACAGGCGAAGGCGCTGCACGACGAGCTCGAGGCCGTCTATAACCCGTATGTGGACTTTGCACGGATCTACGCACTGGCGAACACCCACGTTTTCCGCCTGCTGCATGAAAATCCTGTTGTAAGTGAAACGGAAATGTAGTAAAATATATTGAAATTTGAGAATATCCTACTGTAGGAGGTAGTACCAATGAAAAAACCCATCGTACTTGTCATCATGGACGGCGTCGGCCGCGGCGACGGCGGCCCGGGCGACGCTGTCAAACAGGCCAATACTCCGAATCTCGACGCGCTGATGGCTTCGTGCCCCATGACGTGGCTCAAAGCCCACGGCACCGCCGTCGGTCTGCCCACCGACGACGATATGGGAAACTCCGAGGTCGGCCATAACGCGCTCGGCTGCGGCCAGATCTACTCCCAGGGCGCAAAGCTCGTGCAGGAGTCCATCGAGTCCGGTTCGCTCTATCAGTCGAAGACCTGGACCGACCTGACCGGCAACTGCCTGCAAAACGGCAAGGCGCTGCATTTTATCGGCCTGCTGTCCGACGGCAACGTCCATTCCAATATCTCGCACCTGATCGCCATGCTGAAAAAAGCGCGCGAGATGGGCCTCAAAAACGTCTATTGCCACATCCTGCTCGACGGCCGCGACGTGCCCGCGACGAGCGCGCTGGACTATGTCGCGCAGCTCGAGACGGTCCTTGCGGAGCTGTCCGATGCGGAGCATGAATATAAGATCGCCTCGGGCGGCGGCCGCATGGTCATCACGATGGACCGCTACGAGGCCAACTGGCCGATGGTCGAAAAGGGCTGGCGCACGCA
>CAKUOS010000021.1 GCA_934670025.1 uncultured Oscillospiraceae bacterium | reverse complement strand
TTCGGGTTCCAGCGGCGGGTCTGGTGGCCAAAGTGGACGCCAGCTTCGAGCAGCTGCTTCATGGATACGACTGCCATAGTGTTTGTTTCTCCTTTTGTTTTTGACCGCCACAGAGCTAACCGCCTTCATCCCGAAGGACACAGGAAAGCGCCATCGCTCTGTGTGTGGTTTATTTGTGTCGCCGTTTTCGCACAGCGCCTTGACATTATAGCGGAAAAGGGCCCGGAATGCAAGTGTTTTTTCGCAAAAAGCCGCGGTATTTTTGCGCATTTGCGTCTTTCAGAGCAGCGTCTTCTTTTTCCGCGGCGTGCGCCACTCGCACAGCGGCCCGTCGACGAGGATCAGATCGTCGCCGATGCGCTTGCAGCAGCACCACGGGATCACATAATCGTCCGTGCGGCCGAAAAGCCCGAGAAACCGGCACGGCCCCGGGACGATCAGTGCCGTCACGCGGCCGGTGCACAGATCGACCACAAGATCGCTGACATAGCCCAGGCGCGTACCCTCGCAGACGTGGATGACCTCTTTATCGCGCAGCTCCTGAAACCGGTTCGTCATCGCAATGCCCCCTTTTGGGAAAGCGTATGCGGAAAAGATGGCAGATATGCGTCCCTTATCAGAACGTTTTCCGCACCCTGTAGGGGCCGACGACTCTGTCGGCCCAAAGCCTTCCCCTGGGGGAAGGTGGCACGGCGAAGCCGTGACGGATGAGGGCCGTCCTGAACCAAACCGCAAACTCGGTTTGCAGTTTGGAAAGGAGGAAACGAGCTCAGAGGATAAGAGGCTTCGCTTGCGAAGACTCGTTCCGTCGAGGTCGTTTCCGACGTGTCTCCGACGGCCCAATCTTTTCCCTCGCGTGGGAAAAGATTGGGGAGAAAAGGACGCTTTTTTGCTCAGAAACCGCCGTCACGTATCTACTCTGTAGACAGACGCACTTCTTCGCCGTCCCATTTGCCTATCTAAAAACCAAACCGCAAACTTGGTTTGCGGTTTGGAAAGGAAGAAACGGCTTTAGAGAATAAGCGACGGCGCTCGCGGCGGCTCGTTTCGGCAAAGCCGTTTCTGATGTCACGACGGCAGGATCGCCTTGCGGATCGAGCGGATGGCGCTCTTTTCCAGCCGGGACACCTGCGCCTGTGAGATGCCGATCTGCCCGGCGACCTCCATCTGCGTGCGGCCGTTTTCAAACCGCAGCGCGAGGATGCGCTTTTCGCGCGCGGGCAGCTGCGCGATGGCCTCGCGCAGGGTGATGGACTCGATCCACTGCTCGTCGGTATTTTTCCGGTCGCGCACCTGATCCATGACCGTCAGCGCGTCGCCGCCCTCGGAATAGACCGGCTCATAGAGCGACACCGGCGCGGTGATGGCGTCCATGGCGGCGGTGATCTGCTCCTCCGGAAGCTCCAGCGCGGCGGCGATCTCGGCAAGCGTGGGCTCGCGGCCGGTCTTTTCCGTCAGCTGCTGCTTGCATTGCAGCACGCGGTAGGCTGTGTCGCGCAGAGAGCGGCTGACGCGGATGGGGCTGTAGTCGCGCAGATAGCGCCGCAGCTCGCCCGCGATCATCGGCACGCCGTAGGTCGAAAAGCGGACGTTTTTCGTGGTGTCAAAGTTGGCGATCGCCTTCAGAAGACCGATGCAGCCGACCTGGAACAGATCGTCCGGGTTTTCTCCGCGGCTCATGAAGCGCTGCACCACCGACAGAACGAGCTTGAGATTTCCCTCCACCAGACGGCTCCTGGCCTCGCTGTCGCCCTGCTGCGCCCGGGCGATGAGCGTCATCATCTCCGCGTTTGACAGCGTTGTGAGCTTCGACGTGTTGACACCGCAGATCTCTACCTTACCCTGCATTGCGTATCCCTCCGTTTCGCGTATATCGTCAGTATTTCCCGGCTTTTGCATTTGATACATGATCTTTCCGGGCGAAATCCGAACTTTTTCGCGCGCTTCATTTTTGGTCGGTTTACGATAACGCGCGCGCGTTGTCAACGTAAGGCCCATAAAAACGGGAACCTGTGCGCTTTTTTGCGCGGGAAAAGTACCGAAAACGCGGGTGTGGATAACTGTGTTGACAGTGTGGAAACCTTTTGCGCCGCAAGCGTTATTCCACATTTCCACATCGTTGTCCACAGCCCGCGCTTTGCCGGGATTTGTTGCGGCGGAAACATAATATAGTTTACATAATTCTAGTTCCAACGCCGCGTTTTGTCCATTATGCCAGATAGGTCGGGATCTCGCCCAGCGAAATGCCGCGGTGCAGGGCCAGATCGCACGCATAGCCGACGAGCCGGCCAAGCTCGCGCACGCGCGCGTCGGCATCCGTGCGCGTCACGAGAAGCCCGCCCGGCGCGTCCTCCGACGGAAACAGGCTGCGCGCATCGACGACCGTCGGCACGCCGACGGCGACGACCGGCACGCCGAGCGTGTCCCGGGAAAACTCCGCGCGGCTGTTGCCCACGCCCGAGCCCGGGACGATACCGGCGTCGGTCAGCTGAACGGTGCGGAACAGGTGCTCCGGAGCGGCCGCGGCCAGCGCGTCGACGGCGATGACGACGTCGGGCGTCACCGCGCGCATCACGCCCTGCACGAGCGCGAGACTCTCAAGCCCCGTCTGCGCCAGCACGCCCGGCTGACAGGCCGCCACGCGCGTCAGGCCCGCAAAGGATTCCGGGAACGTGTCCTTCAGATGGCGCGTGACGATCAGATTGCGCACGGCCTCCGGGCCGATGGCGTCGGGCGTGACCTCGCGGTTGCCGAGTCCGACGACAAGCGCGCTTTTGCACGGCCCCATCAGTTCGCGCAGCGCCCGCGCCAGCAGCCGCGCCGCGTGCGAAAAGCTCCCCGGTTCGCGCCGTGAGAGCGCGTCGAGCGTCGCGGTCATGTAGACGCCGCGCGGCTTTCCGAGCGCGTGTACACCCTCGGCGCTCACGATCTTCACCATGTGCAGGCGCACGCCGTTTTTCTCCTGTTCGCGCGCAATGACGCCGGGCAGCTGCGTCTGCGCGCCGGCGGACTGCTCAAAAAGCGATTTTGCCTCCATTGCAAGGTCTGTTCTTGGCTGCATTTGCCTCACCTCGGGCTTAGTTTCCGTCCGACGGCGGCGATTATCCGAAAAATTTTTCAAAAATTAAAAAAAAGGTTGATTTTATGGAACCGGGCCGCTATAATGTATTTCTGCATGAAACGGTAATAGTTTCTCAATCCACGCGATTGTGAGGAGGTGTAGTTATGCCCAACATTAAGTCTGCGAAGAAGAGAGTTCTCGTCGCCAAGGTCAACGCCGAGCGCAACAAGGCCGACAAGTCCGCGCTCAAGACGACGCTCAAGAAGTTCGACGCCGCCGTTGCCGAAGGCAACAAGGAACTGGCCGACAGCGCGTTCAAGGCCGCCGTTCAGTCGATCGACAAGGCCGCCGGCAAGGGTATTCTTCATAAGAATACGGCCGCCCGCAAGAAGAGCCAGATCACACTGAAGATGAACAAGCTGGCCTGATGGCGCAAGCTGCGAAATACACCCCTCGGAGACAGGTCCTTCGGGGGGATTTTTCGTGTCCCTTCTCCAAAATGCAGTCTCTGCATTTTGGTTTTTTTGCGCCCTTTTTGCGGCCCCGGTTGCGAAACGGGCCGCGCTTCTTTATAATATGAACAGTACATCTTCCCGAAAGGAGCGTGTTCCATGGATCTGTCTTCCCCGGTGACGGCGCTGCGCGGCGTCGGCCCCACAAGAGCGGCGGCGCTGCACAAGCTCGGTGCGGACACGCTTTTCGATCTTCTGCGCTGCTTCCCGCGCGGCTATGAGGACCGCACGCGCATCGTGCCCATCGCTGAATTGCAGCCCGGCGAGGCTGCGTGCTTCTGCGCGATGGTCGTCTCGCAGCCCGTTCTGCGGCGCGTGCGCAAGGGCATGGACATCACAAAGCTGACCGTCGCCGACGAGACGGGCAGGCTGACGCTGACCTATTTTCACCAGCCGTATATCAAGGATCAGCTGCACTACGGCGAGCGGTATTTTTTCTACGGCGCCGTTCTGCCCGACCGGCCCGGCCAGATGGCCAATCCCGCGCACGAGGCCGCCGACCGGCCCGGCACGGTCACGAACCGGCTGCTGCCGGTGTATCCGCTGACGGCGGGCGTCTCGAACCGGCATCTGACGGAGTATATCCGTCAGGCGCTCACGCTTGCGCCGCAGCTTCCGGAGCTTCTGCCGCAGCAGGTGCGTCTTGCCTACGACCTTTGCGGCGTGGAGGCGGCCTATACCGCCATCCACGCGCCCGAAACGCCAGAGCAGCTCGCGCGCGCAAGAAAGCGGCTGGTGTTTGAGGAATTTTTCGTTTTTTCGGCGGGTCTGGCCGTCCTGCGCGCAGCGCACGCCACGCAGCGCGTGCAGCCGTACCGGACAGACGGGATGCAGCCGTTTTACGGCGCGCTCCCCTTCCGGCTCACGCACGCGCAGCAGACGGCTGTCGGCGACGTGCTGCAAGATCTCGCCTCCGGGCGCGTGATGAACCGGCTCGTGCAGGGCGACGTCGGCAGCGGCAAGACGATGATCGCCGCGGCGGCGTGCTTCTGCGCGGCGCAAAACGGCCGTCAGGCGGCGTTTATGGCTCCGACGGAAATTCTTGCCGAGCAGCACGCAAAGACGCTCACGCGGCTGCTGGGGCCGCTCGGCGTGGAAGTTCTGCTGCTGACCGGCTCCATGACCGCGGCGCAGAAGCGCGCGGCGCACGAAGCGATCGCGGACGGACGGGCGCAGCTCGTCGTCGGCACGCACGCGCTGCTGTCGGACGCGGTGGTCTTCCACAGGCTCGGCCTCGTCGTGGCCGACGAGCAGCACCGCTTCGGCGTCGCGCAGCGCACGCGCCTGACGGAAAAGGGCGGCGGCGTGCATCTGCTCGTCATGTCGGCAACGCCGATCCCGCGCACGCTGGCGCTCATCGCCTACGGCGATCTGGACGTGTCGGTCGTGAACGAGCTGCCGCCGGGCCGTATCCCGACGCAGACGTTCCTCGTCGGCGAAGCGCTGCGCGAGCGGCTGCACGGCTTCATCCGCAGGCAGTGCGCCGAAGGCCATCAGGTCTACGTCGTGTGCCCGGCCGTGGAAGAGGGCGACGATCCGTCGCTCAAGTCGGCCGAAGGCTGGGCCGCGGCGCTGCAAACGGAGGTCTTTCCGGAGCTTCGCGTGGGGCTGCTGCACGGGCAGATGAAGGGCCGCGAAAAAGAGGCCGTGCTCGCCGCGTTCGCGGCGGGCGCATACGACGTTCTCGTGTCCACGACGGTCGTGGAGGTCGGCGTGGACGTGCCGAACGCGACGCTGATGGTCGTCGAAAACGCCGAGCGCTTCGGTCTGAGCCAGCTGCACCAGCTGCGCGGCAGAGTCGGCCGCGGCAGCGCGCAGTCGTACTGCGTGCTGGTGTCCGACACGAAAAATCCCGACACGCGCCGCAGATTGCAGGCGCTGTGCAAAACGAACGACGGCTTCAAGATCGCCGAAGAGGATCTGGCGCTGCGCGGCCCCGGCGATTTCTTCGGCAGCCGGCAGCACGGGCTGCCGCTTCTGAAGGTCGCAAGCCTGCAAATGGACATGGAAACGCTGCAAAGCGCGCAGCAGGCCGCGGCCGGCGTCATTCAGGACGCTTCGAGTCTCGACCGTCCGGAGCTCGCGCCGCTGAAAGCGCGCATCACACAGCTGTTTTCCGAACAGGAAGTCAGCCTGAACTGATATTTATAAAAGGAGCATGACAGACATGGATAAACGCTACGCACGATACGCCGCCGACCAGGCCGCGGCGCTTCTCTCGATCGACAGCCCCACGGGCTTTACCGCCGCGGCGGCAGACTGGGTCCTGGACGCATTCGCAGGGCTTGGCTTTGCCGCGCGGAAAACCGCCAAGGGCGGCGTATTGATCGATCTGGGCGGCCCGGACACGGACGAAGGCGCGCTTTTATTGCAGGCGCACACCGACACGCTCGGCGGCATGGTGGCCGAGGTCAAGGCAAACGGCCGTCTGCGGCTGACGAATCTCGGCGGAATGCGCGCGGAGAACGGCGAGGCGGAAAACGTGCGCATCCGCACGCGCGCAGGCAAGGTCTATGAGGGCACGTTACAGCTGTGCAACGCCTCGGTCCATGTCAACGGCGACTACGGCAAGACCGAGCGCACGTTCGACACGACCGAGGTCGTCATCGACGAGGACGTATACACCGCCGACGAGACGCGCGCGCTCGGCATCGAGGTCGGCGACATCGTCTGCTTTGAGCCGCGCACGCGCATCACGGCCTCGGGCTACATCAAAAGCCGCTTCCTCGACGACAAGCTCTCGGTCGGCATCCTGCTGGGCTTTGCAAGCTATCTGCGCGACACGGGCAAAACGCCCGCGCGGCGCACATATATCCATGTGACGGTCTATGAAGAGGTCGGCCACGGCGGCGCGGCCTCCGTCCCGGCAGGCGTGACGGAGTCGATCAGCGTCGACATGGGCTGCATCGGCGACGGACTGCGCTGCACGGAGCGGCAGGTGTCGATCTGTGCGAAGGATTCCGGCGGCCCGTACAGCTACGAGGTCGTCGGCAAGCTCATCGACGCTGCGAAGAAAGAGGGCGCGGACTACGCCGTCGACGTCTATCCGCACTACGGCTCTGACGTGGAAGCGACGCTGGACGCCGGTCACGACATCCGCCACGGGCTTATCGGCGCGGGCGTCTACGCCAGCCACGGCTACGAGCGCAGCCATCTGGACGGCGTGTACGCGGCGCTGCTGGTGCTCAAGGGCTATCTCGGCGTATAACAGGCGCTCCCTGTTTATGATTCGACAAGAAACAGCATTTTTTCCCATTTCCCCTCTTGACAGCCGCGGACGACAGTTTTATAATTTTTATCTGGAAACAGTCTCCTAGTTTTCTCTGCCTATGAATATTGAACTGTGATCTCGCAGGAACGGCGCGAAGCGTCGAATCGCGTCGATAAATTCTGTATAATAATCCCATAAAATAAATTGAAAATATTCCCATTTTATGTTACATTATTGTTGTCGCAGCGATAAAAGAGTCAGTGTCTGACGCATACCATATTCAAGAGGAGAGGTCAAAAATGGAAAACCGTGTCAAAATTCTGATCGCGGACGGAAACGAGGACTTCTGCGATCACCTCAGGCGGCATCTGGAGCAGATCGCCGGGTACGAGATCGTCGGCGTCGCGGCCGACGGCCAGCGCGCGGTGGAGCTGATGCACGCGGCGCAGCCCGACGTGCTCGTGCTCGATCTGATGCTCGCAAAGCTCGACGGACTGACAGTCCTGAAGCGCGCAAGAGATATGCAGAAGCCGCCGGCCGCGCTGGTGCTGACGGGCTTTATGACGGAATATGTGGCCGGCATGGCCACGAGCCTCGGCGTGCAGTATTTCATGACGAAGCCGTGCGAGTTCGACGCCGTCGCCGAGCGCATCCGGGAGATGACGAGCACCGAGATGCAGCTGCGCCTGAAAAAGCAGCAGCGGCAGGAGATCAACATCGAGGCGATGGTCACCTCCATCATCCACGAGATCGGCGTGCCCGCGCATATCAAGGGCTATCAGTATCTGCGCGAGGCTATCATGATCGCCGTGCAGGACATGGACGTCATCAACGCCATCACAAAGGTTCTGTATCCGCAGGTCGCCAAGACGTTCTCGACGACGCCCTCGCGCGTTGAGCGTGCCATCCGCCACGCCATCGAGGTCGCGTGGGACCGGGGCGATCTGGAGACGCTCCAGCGCTTTTTCGGCTACACCGTGTCAAACACCAAGGGCAAGCCGACCAATTCGGAGTTTATCGCGCTCATCGCCGACAAGCTCCAGCTTCAGATCAAAAACGGCCAGGTCATGTAAGGCCGTCAACAGGCGTAACCCACCCGCGGCGCATCGCCGCGGGTGGGTTGTGTACGTTTACGCGCACTTTTTCGCGCGTTTTATTACAACTATATTTCATTATTCCCTGTCCCGTTGACAAACGCGGTGCGAATGTCTATAATCAGAGAACATATGTTGTAAATGCAGAATCAGAATGGAAAGCGAGGGGAATTCGTGAAGGAAGGAAACACGCAGCCCAATACCGGCCGCACGCTGCTCCGGCTTCTGCGCGGAAGCTGGAGATATTTTATTGCCTGTATGCTGGCAGGCCTGATCTTTACCGGACTGGAGCTTGTCATCCCGCAGATCATCCGCGTGAGCGTCGACGCGCTCATCGGCGCGGGCGCGGTGAAGTCCGTAGCGGCGCAGCGGATCGTGGAGGCGTTCGGCGGCGTTTCGTATCTGCGGCAGAATCTGTGGATCCCGGCGGCCGTGATGGGCGGTCTGGGGCTTTTGTCGGCGCTGTTCCGCTACGCGGTGAACCTCACCAGCGCACAAGCGGGCGAAACGCTCGTCAAGACGAGCCGGGATCTGCTGTATCATCACATCCAGCATCTGCCGTGGAAATGGCATATGCAGAACCCCACCGGCGACATCATCCAGCGCTGCACGGCGGACGTCGAGCGCATCAAGACGTTCTTTCAGGAGCAGTTCGTGACGGTGTTCCGCCTTGTGGTGCTGATCGCGCTGTCGCTCATCTGCATGGCGCTCATCAACTGGAAGCTGGCGCTGGTGCCGATCGTGCTGTTCCCGGTCATCATCGTCTACTCCGTGCTGTTCCACAACAGCATCCGTGCGCGCTTCACCGACTGCGACGAGGCCGAGGGCGTGCTGTCGACCATCGCGCAGGAAAACCTGACCGGCGTGCGCGTCGTGCGCGCGTTCGGCCGCGAAGAATTTGAGCGCGCGCGCTTTGAAAAGCAGAATGAGATCTACACGTCGCTGTGGGTGAAGCTCACGCACACGATGTCCGATTTCTGGGCCGTCGGCGACGCGACGAGCTGCATCCAGACGATGCTGGTCGTCGTGTTCGGCAGTCTTCTGTGCGTGCGCGGCGAGATGACCGAGGGCGATTTCATTTCGTTCGCCATCTACAACGGCATGGTCATCGGCCCGGTCCGCCGGCTCGGGCGCATCATCTCCGAGATGAGCAAGACCGGCGTGTCGGTCGCGCGCATCGCCGAGGTGCTGGGCGCGCCCGAGGAGCAGGACGCGCCCGGCGCGAAGGAGCTGCCGATGGACGGCGATATTGCCTTTGAGCACGTCTCGTTCCGCTATGAGACCGGCCCGGACGTGCTGCACGACGTGTCGTTCACCATCCCCGCGGGCACGAGCTTCGGCGTGCTCGGCGCGACGGGCTCCGGAAAGAGCAGCCTGCTTCTGATGCTGTGCCGGCTCTACGCGCCGTCCGAGGGCCGCGTGACGGCCGGCGGACACGATCTTGCCGATATGCCCGCCAGCTGGGTGCGCGACCATGTGGGCATCGTCTTGCAGGAGCCGTTTCTGTTCTCGCGCACGATCGAGGAAAACATCGGCATCTGCGGCGCAGACGCCGGGACGGTGCGCCGCGCAGCGCAGACGGCCTGCGTGGCAAACGACATCGAGAGCTTCTCGCAGGGCTATGAGACGATGGTCGGCGAGCGCGGCGTGACGCTCTCGGGCGGCCAGAAGCAGCGCGTGGCCATCGCGCGGATGCTGACGAAAAAGACGCCGGTCATCGTGTTTGACGATTCTCTGTCCGCGGTCGACACGCAGACGGATGAAAAGATCCGCGCGGCGCTGAACCGCGATCTGAAGGGCACGACGACGATCATCATCTCTCACCGCATCACGACGCTCATGGACTGCGGCAACATTCTCGTGCTGGAGCACGGAAAGGTCCTGCAACAGGGCACGCCGCAGGACCTTTTGCGGCAGGACGGCCTGTTCCGTCAGATCTACGATATGCAGATGTCCATCGGAGAGGAGGAAGCCGAATGAACGAACAAGCACATAAGCCTCTTCCGTGGTTCGGCATTCCGAAGCTCGCGCCGTACTTAAAGCCCTATGCGATGCTGCTGTTCTGGATGGTGTTCATGGGTCTTGTGGGAAGCGGCATGGACGTCGTCATCCCGCTGTTCCAGCAGTATGCCATCGATCACTTTATCGCAGACGGCGCAATGACGGGCATCGGCGCGTTTATCGCGCTGTATATCCTCGTCATGCTCGTGCAGACGGCGTCGAACTACATTTCTGCCTTCGGCGCGTGCAAATTCGAGCTGTACATCGGCCGCGACCTCAAGCGCGCGGCGTTCAACCATTTGCAGACGCTCTCGTTCTCGTATTTCAACCAGAACTCCGTCGGCTATATCCATGCGCGCGTCATGTCCGACACCGACCGCATCGCAAGCACCATCGCCTGGGGTCTGATGGAGGGCGTGTGGTACGTGACGTACCTGCTGTTCGCCATCGTCATGATGTTCGTGCTGAGCTGGAAGCTGGCGCTGTGCGTGATGATCGTCGTGCCGGTGCTGGCCGTGTCGGGCGTATATTTCCAGAAAAAGCTTGTCTTTTACCACCGCCGCGTGCGCGAGCAGAACTCGAAGATCACCGGCGCCTTCAACGAGGGCATCACGGGCGCAAAGACGACGAAAACGCTCGTCATTGAGGACAAGGTCGAGCGCGAGTTCGACGCTCTGACGGGTGAAATGAAGCGCGTGAGTGTGCGCGCGATGCATTTCCGAAGCGTGTTCATGTCGACGACGGCGTTCGCGGCCTCGGCCGCGCTGGCGATCGTTTTGTGGCGCGGCGGCGTCATCACGCAGCGCGGTGTGATGCTCATCGGTACGCTGTCGGTGTTCATGAACTACGCGCAGGGCATGATGGAGCCCATTCAGTGGCTCGTGCAGGTGCTGTCGGCGCTGGTGAACGTGCAGGTCAACGTCGAGCGCTTCACGCGGCTCATGGAAACGGAGTCCGACGTGCGCGACACGCCCGCAGTCGTGGAGAAATACGGCGACGCCTTCCACCCGAAAAAGGAAAACTGGGAGCCGCTGCACGGCGATATCGAATTCCGCGACGTGACGTTCCGCTATCCCGACGGCACGGAAAACGTGCTCGAACACTTCAGCATGAAGGTGCCGCAGGGCACGAACGTCGCCATCGTCGGCGAGACGGGCGCGGGCAAATCGACGCTCGTGAACCTCGTATGCCGGTTCTTTGAGCCGACGGAGGGCCAGGTGCTCATCGACGGGCGCGACGCGCGCGAGCGCAGCCAGCTGTGGCTGCACTCCAACATCGGCTACGTGCTGCAAACGCCGCACCTGTTCTCCGGGACGGTGCTGGAAAATCTGCGCTACGGCCGGCAGGACGCGACGATGGAGGAAATCGAGGCCGCCGTCCGCGCCGTCTCGGCCGACCAGATCATCGCGCGGCTGCCGAACGGCTACGATTCCGACATCGGCGAGGGCGGCAGCACGCTCTCAACGGGCGAAAAGCAGCTGCTGTCATTTGCACGGGCGCTGCTGGCCGACCCGCGGATCTTCGTGCTGGACGAGGCGACAAGCTCCGTCGACACCGTGACCGAGCGGCTCATTCAGGACGCCATCGAAACGGTCATGGCAGGCCGCACGTCGTTCGTCATCGCGCACCGCCTGTCGACCATCCGCCGTGCGGACGTGATCCTCGTCGTACACGACGGCAAGATCGTCGAGAGCGGCACGCACGCGGCGCTGATGGCCGCGAAGGGCGCGTATTACAGCCTCTACACGCGGCAGTACCGCGAGGAGCAGACCCGCACGATCATGGATGAAGGATAAATGAAACAAACCGCCCGCGGACTTACGTCCGCGGGCGGTTTGTTCTACCTCTCAGTCAGCTCCCCTTAAAAGGGGAGCCTTGGATTTTGCGCCGCCCATAGCCTCCCCTTGTGAAGGGGAGGTGGCCCGAAGGGCCGGAGAGGTCGGCCCAATGCAGCCATCGGCACATCCTCCCGTCCTGTTCGCCGAACGTTCACAATTCCGCTCTTGACTTTTTCGCCGCCGTTCGCTATGATACAGTTTCACCAGTTCACAGGAGGCTGCCATATGGAGCAGAAACCATACATCGTCGGCGTCGGCGCGGCCAACGCCGATCTCAACGGCGCGTCGCTCGCGCCGGTGCATCTGCGTGATTCCAACCCCGGCCGCATCAGTCTTGCGGCCGGCGGCGTGACGCGCAACGTATGCGAAAATCTCGCGCGGCTCGGCGCGGATGTGAAGCTGCTCAGCTGCGTCGGCGGCGACGCCTTCGGCGCGTTCATCTGCACGGAGAGCGAAAAAGCCGGCATCGACGTTTCGCACCTGTATACGGCGCGCGGCGCAAGCTCGTCGATCTATCTGTCCATCCTCGACGCGGACGGCGATATGCTGGTCGGTATGTCCGATATGCGCATCGTGCAGCAGGATATGCCGCAGGACTATCTGCCGGCAGAAAAGGCGCTCATTCAGGGCGCGAAGATCGTCACGTGCGACCCGTGCATGGGCGAAGGGACGCTTTTGCAGCTGCTTGACCTCTGCCGCCCGGATCAGATCGTCTCGGTCGACCCTGTCTCGTGCGCGTATGCGCGCGTCGTCGCGCCGCACATCGGCCGCTTCCACACGGCCAAGCCCAACCGCATGGAGCTGGAGATCCTGGCGGGCATGGAGATCCGCTCGGACGAGGATCTGCCGCGCGCAGGCGAAGCGCTGCTGAACAGGGGCCTTCATCGCCTGTTTGTGAGTCTCGGCGCGGAGGGCTGCTTTTACATGGACGCGGAGGGCCGCGTACTGCGGCGAAAGCTGAAGCCCGCGAGGATGGTCAACGCCTCGGGCGCAGGCGATTCGTTCGCGGCGGCGATGCTGTGGGCAACGCTGAACGGCCGGAGCGTCGAAGATACGCTGGACCTTGCGATGGCCGCCGGGATCGCCGCGCTGTCGCACGAAAAAACCATCAATCCCAACATGAGCCCGGCGCTGCTGGAAAAAATCCTCGCGGCGCACCGCATATAAACCAGTCTATTCATCTGAAAGGAGTTTTCAATATGGATCTGAAGCATTATCTCTCCGTCACCCCCGAAATTCAGGAGGCCATTGACGCCGGCAAGCCCGTCGTCGCACTGGAATCCACCATTCTCAGCCACGGTATGCCCTACCCGCAGAACGTGGAGTTCGCGCACAAGGTCGAGGAGATCGTCCGCGCCGAAGGCGCCGTCCCCGCGACGACCGCCATCATCGGCGGCAAGCTGAAGGTCGGCCTGAACACCGACGAACTGCTCGTCATGTGCAAGGCCGAGGGTGTCGGCAAGGTCAGCCGCCGCGACGTGGCCGTGTATCTGGCCACCGGCATGACCGGCGCGACGACCGTCGCGACCACGATGCTCATCGCCTCGATGGCGGGCATCCGCTTCTTCGCCACCGGCGGCATCGGCGGCGTGCATCGCGGCGCGGAAAAGACGATGGACATCTCCGCCGACTTGCAGGAGCTGGCCAACACGCCGGTGTGCGTCGTCTGCGCGGGCGCGAAGAGCATTCTCGATCTCGGTCTGACGCTTGAATATCTCGAAACGCAGGGCGTGCCGGTTCTGGGTCTGCGCACGGACGAGCTGCCGGCGTTCTACTGCCGCACGTCGGGCTTCAAGCTCGATTACAACTGCCCGGACGAGGCTACCGTCGCAAAGATCATGAAGACCAAGTGGGACATCGGTCTCAAGGGCGGCGCGGTCGTCGGCAATCCGATCCCCGAGCAGTACGCGATGGATCCGGCCTACATGAACGGCATCATCGACGCAGCCGTTGCACAGGCGAACGCCGAGCACATCCACGGCAAGGCCATCACGCCGTATCTGCTGGCGCACATCAAGGACATGACCGAGGGCAAGTCCTTCGCGGCGAACCTCGAGCTGGCCTACAACAACGCCCACGCGGCAAGCAAGATCGCCGTCGCGTATTCCAAGCTGGCGTAAATGCGTCAGAAACGGCTTTGACGGAACGAGGCTTCGCGAAGCGAAGCCTCTTATCCTCTAAAGCCGTTTCTTCCTTTCCAAAACGCAGGCCAAGCCTGCGTTTTGGTTTTTTTGTGCAATCTTTCAAATTTGCGTAGGGGCCGATGCGCGTCAGAAGCGACCTCGACGGAACGAATCATCGCGAGCGATGCTTCTTATCCTCTGAGCTTGTTTCTTCCTTTCCAAAACGCAGGCCAAGCCTGCGTTTTGGTTTTTTGCGAATCCTTCCGGGAAGGTGTAGGGGCCGGCGGCTCTGCCGGCCCGATGGGAACCATCGAATTTGCCGAAGGGTTTCGCGTTTCGGATATGCCTGCTGCGCGGGCCGATGTAGGCATCGGCCCCTACAGGGATCACATCAAAAACCAAAAACGCCCGTGCACACAGGTGCACGGGCGTTTTTTATGATTTACGATCTTGTGTGGAACGCCTCAACGAGCGCCGGGTAGAGCATCGCGTAGCGCTTTTTGACGAGTGTGTAGGCGCGCTGCGTCTGCGGGTCGGGATCCGGGACGATCCGGCCGTTCGTGCGGATGAAGGCGCACGCCTCCGGCAGATCGCGGAACACGCCGATGGCCACGCCCGCGGCTGCCGCCGCGCCGAGGCTCGTCGCGCTGTCGGAGAACGTCGACACGTCGTGCAGCGTCACGCCGCAGACGTCGGCGAGGATCTGCTTCCAGAGCTTTGACTTTGCGCCGCCGCCGATGATGCGCAGCTGCTCGACCGGCTGCCGCTCGCGCATGACGCCGAGGATCTGCGCGAGGCCGCAGCTCGTGCCCTCGAGCACGGCGCGCAGGAAATGCTCGCGCCGGTGCGCGCTGCTCATGCCGAAGAAGACGCCCTGCGCCTGCACGTCGAAGACAGGCGAACGCTCGCCGTCGAGATACGGCAGGTATACCAGCCCGCCGGCCCCGGCCGGGACTGTCGACGCGGCGGAATCGAACGCGCGCGGCGATGCAACGTCGAACACGGTCTGCGCCCATGCGACCGAACGGCCCGCGCAAAGCTCGGTGCCGATGACGTTCCAGCCCCTGCCGTCGAGCGTGCTGATGTGGTACACGCGGTGCTGCGGATCGAAAAACGGTTCGTCCATCTGCCCCGCGATCCACGCGGAGGTGTCGAGATTCATGTAAAATTCACCCGTCCGGGCCACGCCCGCGCCGATATTGGCGCACGCGCCGTCGCCGCCGCCGACCGACACGGGGATCCCCGCGCGCAGGCCGAGGCACCCGGCCGCTTCGTCGGAGAGCCGCCCCGCAATCTCACAGCTGGTGTGGATAGCAGGGAATTTTTCCGCATCCAGGCCGACGGCATCGAGCATATCGCGCGCATACGCGCGCGTGCGCAGATCCATCAGCAGCCCGTGCGAGGCGTCGGACATATCGGTCGTGTCCATTCGTCCGGTCAGCCGGTAGACGAGGTAATCCTTCGGCTGTAGGATGCGCACGGCTTTGGCATAGAGCTCCGGTTCGTTCTTTTTGAGCCACAGCGTCTTGCAGAGCGTCGACGCGGGCGAGAGAACGTTGCCGGTGATCCGGTAGAAATAGTCGCGGCCGTATGCGTCGCGCAGCGCGTTGGACACGGCCAGCGCGCGCGTATCGGCACAGATCATCGCCGGGCGGAGCGTCTGTCCGTCCGCATCCATCGGCAGACAGCCCAGCATATGGCCCGAGATGCCGATGGCGTCGACGCGCTTGACGTATTCCGGGGCAAGCTCCCGCAGCATCATCATCGCGCGCACCGCGCTCATCCACCAGTCGGCGGCCTCCTGTTCGCAGCCGCCGCCGGGATACCGGCGCGTGGGATAGGTTGTGGTAACGTTGCGGATCATATTGAGTTCTTCGTCGACGAGCGAGGCTTTGAGTCCGCTCATGCCGATATCGAAGGCAAGGATCGTGCTGTGCAAATCGAATCACTCCATGAAAATTTTGCCGCTTCGGCGGCCCGCGGGCATACGCCCGCGCAGACGGACACCGAGATTGCCGTCCCGGTTTTATTGTACAATACAGACGGGAAAAAGCAAAGTGCTTTTTGCGGTTTCGACGAAAAAATCCTGCGCGCAGAATTGCGTGCAGGAAAGGCTTTGGTGCGCAGTGCAAACTTGTTGGGCTGTATCTTGTTTATGAGTCTATCGAATTTGTGTAGGGGCGATGCCCACATCGGCCCGTTGGGAAGTATCGAATTCGCCGCAGGGTTTCGCGTTTTGGAGGTGCGTTCTGCCGGGCCGATGTGGGCATCGGCCCCTACGCCTCCCCGGAAGGTTTCCCGCGCATCGGCCCCTACGGCTTTATGGAAAGACTGCGCAAAAACCAAACTGCGAACTTGGTTCGCAGTTTGGAAAGGAAGAAACGAGCTTAGAGAATAAGAAGCATCGCTTTGCGATGCTTCGTTTCGGCAAGGTCGTTCCTGACGCCGTCAAAACCGTTTCTGACGCCGTGCCGGCAGCTCCGAGACGACCGCTGCGCCGAGGACCAGCGCCGCGCCGACGATCCCGGCGGGCGTAAGCGGCTCGTGCAGCACGAGCGCGGACAAAAGCAGCGCCGTCACGGGGTCGAGATAGCTCATGAGCGCCACGCTCTGCGCCGGCAGCGCCGACATCGCGCCAAAATACATCGCATACGGCAGCCCCGTATGCACGACACAGAGGACGAGCAGCAGCGCAAGCGACCGCAGATCCGGCTGCGCGCCGAAGCCCTCGCCGCTCAGCGCCAGATACGGCAGCATGACCGCGCCCGCGGCCAGCAGCTGCACGACGGTCTTATCGTAAGCGTCCAGCGTCGAGAGCTTTTTGTTCGCGGCCATGACGCTTGCGTACAAAACCGCCGCGCCGAGGCCGCAGGCGACGCCCGTCAGCTGCCCCTGCGGCAGCCGGCCTTCAAAAACGCCCGAGACAAGCGCCATCCCGGCCACGGCCAGCAGCACGCACACGAGCTTTTTCGCGGTGAGCGTCTCGCCGAAGAGCAGCGGCGAAGCCGCGATCAGCAAAACCGGCGCCATATAATAGCACAGCGTCGCCACGGCGACGGTCGTATACCGGTAGCTCTCGAACAGCAGCATCCAGTTGAAGCCGATCATCGCGCCCGAAAGCAGCAGCGGCAGGAGCTTTTTGCGCACGGCGGGCCAGTCGGGCCGTTTGCCGCGCAGCCGCTGCCACAACGCAAGGAACGCGCCGCCCAGCAGCCCGCGGCAGCACGCGATGGCCGCGCTGGAAACGCCGGTATAGCGCCGCACGAGGCCGATGGTGCCGAAGATGAGCGTCGCGGTCAGGAAGCAGAGCTTCTGCCGCCGCATGGACGCGGTATCATTCTGCATGGCGGTCACTTCCCGATAAACGCAACGTTGCAGTCCACGGGGCCGTCGATGCCGTCGACGCTGCCCTCGCTCGTGTACTGCCAGAAATCAAAATCATACGTGAACGACGGCGTATCGTTATACTCCGCGAGCCAGAAGGCGTAGCTTTGCAGGCTCGGCAGGTGCAGCTCCTCATAGCCGAGCTGCTGGTTGAAGTAGAGGCCCGCGCGATAGCCCGCGGCCTCGATCATCGAGCAGAACGTATCGGTCACAGTGGTCAGCGACGTCAGATCCATCGCGTCGCTGCGCGCGTCCGCGCCGATCTTTTCCCAGTCGAAGAAGACGGGATAGGCCAGCTGATACCCGGAAATTCTGTCCAGAACGAACTGTGCCTCCTCGCGCGCCTCCTGCTCGTCCATGGCCTGGGAGAAGAAATAGACGCCGCAGTCGAGCCCGGCGTCGATCGCGCCGTCGAGATTCTCCTTAAAATACGCATCCTCCATAATTTCACCCTCGGTGTAGCCGCGATAACCCACGCGCAGGATGACAAATTCCACGCCTGCGGCCGCGACCTTCTGCCAGTCGACCGACTGCTGGTGCGAGGACACGTCGATCCCGACCGCGCTCGTCACGGTATCGCTGTCGTAGCGGAGAAAGCTGCCGTCGCGGTAAAAGCAGGCGGCGTCGTATGTATTCTGGGGCGTGTCGTCTTCGGCGGGTACAGACGGCGCCGGGTCTTCGGGCGTCTGCGTATTGTCGCGCGCGCTGACGGTGGCGCTTGCGCCGTAGTGAATGATCCGGTCGGCCAGCGCGGCGACGCCCCAGACGGCAAGGCCGATCACCAGCGTGAACAGCACGATCATGATAAGGCGCGAACGGCGCGCCTTTTTGCTTGCCTGACGCATATGAGACTCCTCACAACAAAATTTGATAGGATTATACCACAGTTCCCCGCAAAAGCCAAGCGGCTCTTTGCCCACTTGCCTTTTTCCGAAAACTGTGGTATTTTATATAAGTTAGCGTTTGAAATCCGCTTGAAACCAACGCCGAAGGAGGCGCATCTATGGAAAATCCCGAACGCCGGCAGAACGAAGAGCTGCTCGAGGCCCGGCGGCTGCGCAGGCTCGAGCAGAAGCGCAGGCTGCTCATGCGCCAGCGCGTGCTGGGCGTGGTTTTATCGATCATTCTGATCCTGTCCCTCATCCTGATCCTGCGCGGCTGCCGCAACCGGCGCGAGCATCCCGAGCTTTATCAGAAAACGACGGACGAGTTCGCGCTCGAAACGGAGCCCGATACCGTCCTGAATATCGCCGCCGTCGGCGACATCATGATCTCCGATGCGCTGCTGGCCGATGCGCGCCAGCCCGACGGCAGCTATCAGTTTGCGGAAAATTTCGCCGCCGTGTCCGGTTACACGATCTCGGCGGATCTGACGATCGGCAATCTGGAGTGCAATTTTGCCGGCGAGCCCTACAGCGGCGCGGACGCCCGCGCACCGGAGTCTCTGGCCGCGACGCTCTCGGCCATCGGATTCGATCTGCTGCAAACGGCCAACAGCTGCTCCATCCAGAACGGCCTGACGGGCTTGCAGCGCACGATCAGCACGCTCACGGACGCCGGGATCGAGCACGCCGGGACGTATGCCTCGGAGGCAGACCGGAATAAAAACGGCGGCGTGACGCTCATGACCGTCTCGGGGCTCAAGATCGCCGTCGTGTCGTATACCAAGGGTCTTGGCGGCTTACAGCTGCCGGCGGGCTCGGAATACGCGGTGAATCTTCTGTACAAGGACTACAGCACCGACTATGAAAAGCTCGACACGGCTGCGCTCTACGCTTCGGTCGACGCGGCGAAGGAGCTCAGCCCCGACGTTCTGCTGCTGCTTCTGCACTGGGGCAGCGAGGCCACGCTCGAGCCGACGAAGGCGCAGCAGAATCTCACCACCGGGCTTTTTTCGCGCGGCGTCGACGCGATCATCGGCACGCACAGCCATCTGGTTGGGAAGATGGAGACGCGCGACGTCGTCACGAACGACGGAAAGGAAAAAACGTGCTTCGTGGCCTACAGCCTCGGCAACTTCTTCTCCTCTCAGACGAGCAGCTATGCCTCCGGATGCGAGGAATCGGTGATCCTCAACCTGCAATTCACGAAAAACGGCGAGACCGGTGAAACGCGCCTGACGAACGTCAGCTATACGCCGCTCTACATTCTCAAAAACGACGATCCAGTCGCTTCGTGCCAGTATGAGATCCTGCCCATCCGCACGGCCATCGCGTCAGACCTCTTCCCGGGCATGACCGAGACGTTCACAAACGCCATCAGCCGTCTGCGCACGCGCACAGAGTCGGATTTCGACACGGGAAAATAGCAGCCCTTCGCAGGAGCCGGCAACGCCGGCCCCTGCGATTTTCATATGCGCCTGTAGGGGCCGATGCCCACATCGGCCCGTGCCTCCCCTTGCGAAGGGGAGGTGGCTCGGCGAAGCCGAGACGGAGAGGTCGGTCGGGCCGACAGAGTCGTCGGCCCCTACAAAAGGTGTTCCGTCAAAAAACCGAATCACAAACCTGGTTTGTGATTCGGAAAGGAAGAAACGGCTTTAGAGGATAAGAGGCTTTGCTTGCAAAGACTCGTTCCGTCAAAGCCGTTTCTGACGTGTCTCCGACGGCCCAATCTTTTCCCGTGCGTGGGAAAAGATTGGGGAGAAAAGGACGCTGGTTACTCAGAAACCGCCGTCACGAGTCTACTCTGAAATACGACACACAAAAGCAGAACGCACCAAGTGCCTATCTGTGACTGACTGCCGAAAGAGCCCGCGCCTGTTGGTGACGGCGGCGTCGGCACCCAAAAATCTGCAACGTGCGCCTGCGGGCGCGGGAATTGCAGGGATCTCTGCCGCAATCGTAAAAAAGCCTTCCCCTGTGGGGAAGGCTTTTTGTTATGCTTCTGTGAGGCGCAGGCCGGGATTTTCCGCGGCCGCGTCGCGGAACACGGTCAGGAGCTTTTCCGCATACGGGCCGAGGCTCTCATACAGCGCATCCCTGTTTTCAAGATGCACCACGCACGGCGGCAGCGCCGTCAGGCAGTCGTAGAGCGCGTCGAGATTGCGGCCGTAATATGCGGGCAGCGCGAACGTACGCGCAAGCGTGTCGTGTACGGCCGCGCGCGAGGTCATCTCGCGGCAGTCGACGGCGAAGCTCAGTTCCTCCATACGACCGTCCCTCCGTCGACGGTAAGCTCCGTAAAGCTCTCATAGTGGTCGGACGTGTAGAAATACAGCCCGTCGTTCGAGAAAATGAGCCGCTTCGCGCCGCGCGACGAAGCGCCGTCGGTGTCGATGTCGCACTCGGTATAGCTTCTTCCCGCTGCCTCGGGCAAAAGGCCCTCGCGGTTGCCGAAGCGGTCGCCGCCGATGGCCGCGCCCTCCCGGTAGACCTCGACGCTGCCGCCCTCCCAGCCGAGCGCGCGCGCCTCGGATTTTGTGATGTAGTTATCGGGCAGATGGCCGTAGGTATCGAGATACAGCACGACGTGCTCCACGTCGTAGTAATAGCCGTATTCGTCGACAGTGTCGTTCGTCTCGTCCGTTTCCGCCTCCGCCGGCAGGACCTGCACATCCTCCGGGAGCGGCTGTGTTTCCTCGGGATTTTCCGCGGTGACGAACTGCTCGCCGCGTTCAGGCTCCTGTGCGTCCTCGGACAGCGCCGCGTCCGCGATCTCCTGTAACGTGGATACGCTTTTTTCCACCAGCTGCGTCGTGGTTCGGACGGTACAGCCGGCAGACGCCAGCAGGCACGTCAGCGCCAGCAGCAGCGCCAGTAACTTTTTCATCGTTCTTCTCCTTTCAGTGCGCGCGCGAGCGTCTGCATCAGGATGGCAGGCACCTTGACCACGCGCCGGTCGTATGTCACAAAGCCGTTGACCTCGTCCTCTACGTCGCTCAGCTGCGTGTAGACGTCGGCGGCCAGCCCGGCCTTCCGCGCCGGGATGATCTGCGTCCGGAACAGCGCCTCGATCGCCCCGGCCAGCGCCCCGGGCGTCTTGTAGCCCTTATAGCCGAAGTTTTTCGTGTTCCACGTATGGCCCTCGACGGGCAGATTGTACCCGCCGTACTCCGACAGGACCACCGCCCTGCCCTTTTTATCGGGCTGGAAGCGGTACGCCTTGAAATACACGTGCAGGCTCTTCACATCGCTCACGCCCTGATCGTGCCAGCCGCTGGCATGGTCGATGAGGCGCGTGGGATCGAAATTGCGGATCAGGCGCGTGATCTTCTTCGCGTCGAACTGGCCCCAGCCCTCGTTGAACGGCACCCAGAGGACGATGCACGGGCAGTTTTGCAGCTGCCGCAGCATCTCGGCCAGCTCCGTGTAATACTGCTCGCGCCCGGCGGGATCCCGGCGCGCAAACAGGCCGTAATGGCTGTCTTTCAGATGGATGCCGGTGATGAGCGGCGCGGAGATCGTAAACAGATTGTACATTCCGCCGCCCGAGGGCATATCCTGCCAGACGAGCATCCCGAGCCGGTCGCAGTGGTAATACCAGCGCATGGGCTCGATCTTGATATGCTTGCGCAGCATATTGAAGCCCATCTGCTTCATGAGCTGAATGTCATAGACGAGCGCCTCGTCCGACGGCGCGGTATACAGGCCGTCGGGCCAGTAGCCCTGGTCGAGCACGCCGTGGTGGAAGTACGGCCTGCCGTTTAGCAGCAGACACGGCTCCCCTTTTTCATCCTTCCCGGCTGCGACGGTGCGCATGGCAAAGTAGCTCGTGACGGTATCGTCTCCAAGCGTGACGGTCACGTCGTAGAGATCCGGCGTCTCCGGGGACCACAGATGCAGCAGCTCCGGATCGATCGCGGCGCTGCCGCAGCCGTCTTCGTCGCTTTCGGCCTCAAACACGGGCGCTTCGCGGTACGTCACGCGCACCTTCGTACCCTTCGGCGCGCGCGCGGCGATCTTCCAGCGGATGCGCCCTTCGGGCAGCTCGGGCGTAAAGAGCAGCGACTGCACGAAGTTCTCCGGGACGATCTCGGCCCAGACGGTCTGCCAGATGCCGCTTTGCGGCGTGTACCAGATACCGCCGCGCTTCGTCTTCTGCTTGCCGCGCGCAAGCGGCACACGGTCGGTGTCGTCGTGGACGCAGACGGTCAGGACATTGCCGTCTTTGCGCAGAAGATCCGTAATGTCGGCCTCGAACGCGGTATAGCCGCCCGTGTGCGCACACGCGAGCAGACCGTTGACATACACCTTCGCCGTCTGGTCGACCGCACCGAAATGCAGCAGCATCCGTCCCTTTTCCGGTTTTGCAAACGGCAGCGCCCGCCGGTACCACAGCGTCTGCTGCGGCAGCAGCCGCCTTCCGACGCCCGACAGCGGCGCTTCCGGGGAAAACGGCACGAGGATCTCTCCGTCCCACGCGCCCGGCATTTCGTCGGAGGCCGTGATGGCGTAATCCCAGCGGCCGTTTAAATTATAATAGCTTTCCCGCACGAGCTGCGGGCGCGGATATTCCTGCAAAACAGCGGTCTGATCGAGTGTTTCACCCCACGGCGTCAGCATTTTGCCCCCTCCTTTTTCCGAAGCGCCAGAACCGGCGGCAAAATCAGCAGCAGCACGATGGCCGCCGCGAGGAAAATGGACGGCGCCGGCACGGTCTTCACGACGCCGAGCTCGACATACGTCGAGTCGCCGCCCCGTATCACCGCCGCGCCGATCGCAGGCCCGAGGATCATCGGCACGAGCACGCCGAAGATCATGCGGATGCCCTGGAACTGCCCGGCCTTGCCGGCGGGCGTATGATCGCGGATGACGCCCGACAAGATCGCCGTGACGAGCATATAGCCCGACATCATGACGCACCCGGTCAGGATCACGGCAAGCATCGACCGCGCGAAGAACATCCCCACAAGGCCCGCAAACATGATGCCCGCCGCCGGCAGCACGCACCGCAGCGCGCCGAGCCGGTCAATCAGCCGTCCGGACAGGACGCTCACGACCGACGCAAAGATCAGCACGACGCCGAGCACGAGGGCATAGCCGTCAAAATGCAGATAATTCTGCATATAGATGATGAGATACGGAAAAAAGACCTGCACCGCGACAGAAAACAGGCAGAATGCCGCAAACGCCAGATACAGCGCCGGGTTTTCCTTCACGACCGACGGCCGCAATCCGTAGACGATCGTCTGCACATAGCGGTCTTCCCGCGGCCGGAGCTTCGGCTCCGGGATCAGGAACGCAGACACCGCGCCCGTCAGCACCACAAGTCCGCCGAAGATGGCGAAAAACTTCCGCCATTCGCCGCGCTGCGTCATGCCGTCGAACAGGCCGAAGATGACGAGCATGGAAATGAGCGGCAGGATGGCCAGCACGGACTCGGCCTTGCCGCGGCTTTCATTCGGGACCGTATCGGTGATCCAGGCGTTGAAGGCCGCATCGTTGGCCGTGGAGCCGAAAAAGGTCATCACGCAGTCGAGCACGACGATCATCACTGCGGCTGCCGCCGCGGCCGACGCCGCCGGGAAGAGCTTCGCCGCGTTTTCGACCGTCACTAGGCCGAACGCCGCCGTCGACGCGCCCCAGAGCACATAGCCGCCGCTGATGAACAGCTTCCGCTTCCCCACGCGGTCGGAAAGCGCACCCATGAGGAGCGTCGTGAGCGTCGCGGCCGCGGCGCTCCAGCCGACCATCGCCGAGATATAGCGCGGATCGGTGGAGATGGTGTTGTAGAGGTATACATTAAAATACATATTTTCGATCGTCCAGGCAAACTGGCCGACCAGGCCGACAAGTACGAGCGTCAGCCACACGCGCGGCGTGATCTTTTTCATATGCGCGCCTCCTGCCTTAATTTTCAGCTTCCGCGCCGCCGCAGTACTGCGTATAGAGCGCGATGTGATCTTCGATACAGAACTCCCCTGTCCATGCGTTCGCCGTCACGCAGATGACCGCCCGGCCGCCGGGCGTTTTGCCGAAGCTCGCGCAGCAGTTCATGGCCTCGGCGGTGTAGCCGGTCTTGGCGGCGGTGATCTCCGCGCCGCCCGTCTCGTATTCGTGGTGGACGCGATAGAGGAATTTATTCGTCATGGCAAGCCCGTCCGGGTGCTGCTCCGTCTGGCTCGCACGGTAGTTTTCCGCGCTTAAAACCGCGGCGCACGTCTCGTTTTGCAGCGCAGCCTGTAAGATCAGCGCGATCTCGCGCACGGTGGAGTAATGATTTTCGTCGTGCAGGCCGCTGGTGTTCATGAAATGCGTGTTCGTCAGGCCGAGCGCCGCGGCCTTTTCGTTCATCAGCGCGACGAAGCCTGCTTCGCTCCCGGCCACGGCCTGTGCCAGCGCCTCGGTCGCCTCCGCGCCCGAGGGCACAACTGCGCCGTACAGAAGATCGCGCATCGTGACCGTCTCGCCGTCGACAAAGCCCGCCATTGACGCGCCCGCAAGATAAATGGGGTCGATGATGGCCTGCGTCATGGTGAACGCCGCGTCGAGATCCGGGAGATTTTCAACCGCGACCAGCAGCGTCATGACCTTCGTCATGGACGCGGGATAGATCCGCTCGTCGGGATTCTTTTCGGCCAGGACAACGCCGCTCTGCACGTCGACGAGGATCCCGGACGCGGAATACAGCTCCAGATCGAGCGTCCTCGTCGCGTCCGTCGACTGCGCAAGCGCCGGCGCGGGCTGTTCGGGTTCGGGCTCCGGCTCCGGTTCGGGTTCCGGGGCAGGCTCGGGCTCGGGTTCGGGTTCCGGTTCGACTGCCGGCTCTGCTGCCGGTTCCGGATCTGGTTCGGGCTGCGCCGGGGCGTCGGCGGTAATCGGCGTGTTGAGATACGGCTGCACGACGGCGCGATGGAGCACCACGGCCGCGCCGGCAAGCATCTCCACGCAGAGGAGCACGATCAGCGCCGTGCGGATCGCGCGCATGCGTCTGGCGCGGCGGCGGTCACGCAGACGCTCAAACGCAGGCGAGTGCTGCGTGTCGCCGCCGGTTTCAAACTTATCGTCAGAATTCTGGTTCATATCGGATTCTCCTGAAGCAAAATACACGCTTTATTTTACCACATTTCCTTTCCCGGGAAAAGCCCCAACCGAAAAAAGCCGAAAACCGCCCGCGCGCGGCGACTCTACCTCCGGTAGAATCGCGCGCAGAACGGGTAGAGCGCGCCTTGAAAATCTTTACTGGCATTTTTGCGTGCGGGCGTGTATACTGATGGTTAAAGAATACGAATTCGGAGGTTTCCCCATGCAAAAGCAATTTCAAATTGTGACCGACTCCTCCTGCGATCTGCCGCAGGCGATGGCCGACGCGCTGGATCTGGCCGTTCTGCCGCTGCACGTCCACATCGGAGACGAGACGTATGCCAACTATCTGGACGGCCGAGAGATCGGCTTCCACGACTTTTTCACGCGCATCGCCTCCGGCGAACAGGCCACGACGAGCGCCGTCAACGTCGAGGAATTCAAGGTCGTCATGGAACAGAAGCTGCAAGAGGGGCTCGACATTCTCTTCATCGGCTTCTCCTCGGGTCTGAGCACCACGTTCCAGTCCGGAAAGATCGCCTGCGACGAGCTGCGCGAGCAGTACCCCGAACGCAAACTCATCGCCATCGACTCGCTCTGCGCGTCCATCGGCGAGGGTCTTCTGGTCTATCTCGCGGCGCAGAAGCAGCAGGCCGGCGCGTCCATCGACGAGGTCGCGGACTTCGTCCGCGAGACGATCCCGCACCTGTGCCACTGGTTCACGGTCGACGATCTGATGTTCTTAAAGCGCGGCGGGCGCGTCGACGCGGCGACGGCCATCGTCGGCACCGTGCTCCAGATCAAGCCCGTCATGCACATGGACGACGCGGGCACGCTGAAAAACGTCACAAAGGCCCGCGGCCGCAAGGCAGCGCTGCGCGCGCTGGCGCAGCGGCTGAAGGACACGGCGACGAACCCCGAGGAGCAGACCGTCTTCATCTGCCACGGCGACTGTCTGGACGACGCGGAGTATACCGCCCAGCAGATCCGCGCGCTCACGCCGGTCAAGGACATCATCATCAACTACGTCGGGCCTGTCATCGGCGCGCACACCGGCCCGGGCGTCATTTCGATCTTCTTCGTCGGCACGCACCGCTGAATGCCGCAAAAAACGCCCCGGTACAGATCTCTGTACCGGGGCGATGTGCGTTTGCGGGTCCTCAGCGGGTGAGGAAGAACATGAGCGCGAACAGGATCGTGATGACCCAGGTGCCTGCGTTGATCTCCCTGATCTTGCCGGTGAAGATCTTGATGAAGACGTAGGAAATGAGGCCGAAGGCGATGCCGTAGGAGATGTTGTAGGTCAGCGGCATGAACGCGACGGTCATAAAGCCCGGAACGGCGGCTGCGGGATCGTCCCAGTCGATGGAGCGGACGTTCGCCATCATGAGAACGCCGACATAGATGAGGGCCGCGGCGCAGGCGTAGGTCGGGATGAGCTGCGCGACAGGCGCGAGGAACATGGCGATGAAGAACAGCACGGCGGTGGCCATCGAGGCAAGGCCCGTGCGGCCGCCCTCGGCGACACCGGCGGAGGACTCGACGAACGTCGTGACCGTGGACGTGCCGCAGACCGCGCCGCAGCAGGTGGCGACGGCGTCAGCCAGCATGGCCTTGTCCATGTTGGGGACGTTGCCGTCCTTGGTCAGCATATTGCCGGCAGCGCAGGCGCCGTACAGCGTGCCGAGGGTATCGAACATATCGACCATGCAGAATGCCAGCATGGTGGTCAGGAACATGACGACGAAGTTGCTCATGCCGTGCTCGGCAATGTACGGGCTGAAGTCAAAGCCTTCGGTGAAGACCTTGCCGAACGCCTGGGTGCCGAAGTCCTTGAACGCGCCGAAGAAGTCGGAGGTCAGGTTGGGCTGGACAGCCGTGGCGTAGAAATCGGGAACGGTGAGCAGGCCGATGGCGTAATACGCGACGGCGCCGCCGAGCATACCCCACAGGACCGCGCCCTTGACTTTCTTCTTGGACATCGCGCCGATGGCGAAGACCGCGATGATCGTCAGGAGCATCGGGAAAATGGACGCCCAGGTCGCGGAACCGGAGAAGACGTTGAAGGAAGCGAGGTTGACGAGCGTCGCGCCGTCGTCCACGACGATACCGGCGTTTTGCAGGCCGATGAACGCGATGAACAGGCCAATGCCGGCGGAGATGGCCGTCTTGACGGCTGCCGGGATGGCGTCAAAGATCATCTTGCGCAGACCCGTGACGGTCAGCAGGACGAACACGATGCCGTCGACGAGGACGAGCACCAGCGCGTTCGCATAGCTCAGACCGAAGGTAAAGCAGACGGTGTAGACGAAAAATGCGTTCAGGCCCATGCCGGATGCCTGCGCGAGCGGCAGATTCGACAGCAGGCCGATCAGGACCGTGCCGATGACGGCGGAGATGGCGGTCGCAATGTAGATCGCGCCGTAGCTCACCGTGCCGAGGCTGGAGAACATCCCGGCGTTGACCATCAGAATGTAGGCCATCGCCATGAACGTCGTTACGCCGGCCATGATCTCGGTGCGGACGGTCGAACCGTGTTCCTTCACCTTAAAAAACTTGTCCATGAAAAATTCCATCCTTTCTTCTTTTGGAAACAGCCTCAAAATTTGTCAGGCCGTCTCACTTTCTGACAGGACGATTATATTGAACCGGATCCCAAAAAGCAAGTGGCGCTGTGACGAAAAAATGAACAAAGAATGTACGAAGCGCACAAAAAAACGCAGTTGTTCGCCGATGGCGAAAAAATATCAAACTGCACAATTGCGGGAAGCGATTGACAACGCCGGGCGCTGCAAGTATAATAATGAAGTTGAAATCACGCAAAAAATGCGAAAAACAGCATGAAGGAGAAGATTCCGCATGAAATATAAGATGAATATCGCCGGGCTCGACCGTGAGCTGCCGCTGTGCAAGGTGTCGGACGATCTGTACATCGGCGCGTTTATCATGTTCGGCGACGCGGAGATCACCGTCGCCTGCGCGCGCGAGCTGCTTGCCCGCGCGCCGAAGGAGTACGACTATCTGCTCACCGCCGAAGCCAAGAGCATCCCCCTCATCCACGAGATGGCCCGTCAGTCCGGTGCGAAGGAATACTTCATCGCGCGCAAGGGCATGAAGGTCTATCTGACGAACCCGCTGCACGTGACGGTCCGCTCCATCACGACGCAGCGCGATCAGGAGCTGTATCTGTCCGGTGAAGACGCAGCCAAGATGAAGGGCAAGAAGATCCTCATCGTCGACGACGTGATCTCCACGGGCGAATCGCTCCGCGCGCTCGAAGCGCTCGTCAGCGAAGCCGGCGGCACGGTCGCGGGCCGCATGGCCGTTCTGGCCGAGGGCGACGCGCAGAACCGCCCGGACATCGTGTATCTCGGCAAGCTGCCCGTCTTCAACCCCGACGGCACCGTCAAGGCGTAAGCAGCAGGCGTCTCCTCTTCACGGGGAGGCGCTTTTTTGCTCCTTATGGCGGCCATTCGAGGTTTCTATGGCCGGGACGCTTGCGCGCGGCGGCCGGTTTGTGGTAAACTCTAAGATAGAGATCGTATGGAAAGGTTGTATACACCATGCAATATGACGTGATTATCATCGGCGCCGGTCCCGGCGGCATTTTTTCTGCCTATGAGCTTGCAAAGCTCTGCCCGGAGAAGAAGATCGCAGTCTTTGAAGAGGGTCAGCCGCTCGAAAAGCGCAAATGCCCCATCAACGGCACGACCGTCAAGCGCTGCATCGGCTGCCCGACGTGCGCGATCATGAACGGCTTCGGCGGCGCGGGCGCGTTCTCCGACGGCAAGTACAATATCACGAATGATTTTGGCGGCACGCTGCACGAATATATCGGCAAAAAGCAGGCGCTGGCGCTCATGCGCTACGTCGACGAGATCAACGTCAGCCACGGCGGCGAAAATACGCGGCTGTATTCCACGGCCAACTCCGAATTCAAGACCAAGTGCCTGCAATGCGGGCTGCATCTGCTCGATGCGTCGGTGCGCCATCTGGGCACGGATATCAACTTCGTCGTGCTGAAAAATCTCTTTGACGAGCTGCAAAGCAAGGTTGATTTCCACTTCCGCACGCCCGTGCGGCAGATCCTGGCCAAAGACGGCGGCTATGAGATCGTCACGGACAGCGGCAGCCACACCTGTAAGCAGTGCATCGTCTCCGTCGGCCGCAGCGGCAGCAAGTGGATGGAGACGGTATGCGGCGAACTCGGCATCGAGACGAAGTCCAACCGCGTGGACATCGGCGTGCGCGTCGAGTTACAGGCGGAAATTTTCAAGCATCTGACCGACGCCCTCTACGAGAGCAAGATCGTCTATAAGACCGAAAAATATCAGGATCTCGTGCGCACGTTCTGCATGAACCCCAAGGGCGCGGTCGTTATGGAGAATACCAACGGCATCGTGACCGTCAACGGCCACAGCTATGAGGATCCCGCCCGCCAGACCGAAAACACGAATTTCGCGCTGCTCGTCTCCAAGCACTTTACCGAGCCGTTCAAGGATTCCAACGGCTACGGCGAGTCCATCGCGCGGCTTTCCAATATGCTTGGCGGCGGCGTCATGGTCCAGCGCTTCGGCGATCTCATCCGCGGCCAGCGCTCGACGCCCAAGCGCATCGAAAAATCCTTCGTCACGCCGACGCTGTCGGCCACGCCGGGCGATCTGTCGCTCGTCATCCCGAAGCGCATCCTCGACGGCATCATCGAAATGATCTACGCCCTCGACAAGATCGCGCCCGGCACGGCCAACGACGACACGCTCCTGTACGGCGTCGAGGTCAAGTTCTACAACATGGAAGTCTCCGTCGACGAGAATCTTGAAACGTCGCACAAGGGGCTTTTCATCATCGGCGACGGCAGCGGCATCACGCACTCGCTCTCGCACGCCTCGGCCAGCGGCGTCTACGTCGCGCGGTATCTGGCAAATCAGCAATAATCAGCGAAAAACGCCCCGTTTTCTTTCGAAAACGGGGCGTTTTTACGCTTTTTCGCGGATGGCGTTATTTATTCGCCTTGGTGGCGTTTTTTGCGGCCTTCTCGCGCTCGAGGCGGGAGATGAACAGCGCGCAGGTCGCGTCGCCGGTGATGTTCAGCGTGGTGCGGCCCATATCGAAGATCTTGTCGACGCCGGCGATGATGGCAATGCCCTCGACCGGCAGACCGACCTGCGTCAGGACCATTGCCAGCATGATCATGCCCGCGCCGGAGACGCCGGCAGTGCCGACGGAAGCCAGCGTCGCGGTCAGAACGATCATGGCCATGTCGCCGAGCGTCAGATCGCGGCCGTAGCAGCAGGCGATGAAGACCGCGCAGACAGCCTGATAGATGGCCGTGCCGTCCATGTTGATCGTCGCGCCGAGCGGCAGGACGAAGGAGCTGATCTCAGGCTCCGCGCCCATCTTGTTGCAGCACTCGATGTTGACCGGCAGCGTCGCGTTGGAGGACGTGGTGGTGAACGCGGTGATCATCGCGGGCGCGATGCCCTTGAAGAACGCGATGGGGCTCATCTTGGCCAGGAACTTGACGGACAGGCCATAGACGACCACGACATGAACGATGTAGCCGAGGTAGGCGACGCCGATGATAAGCGCCAGCTTGCCGATGATATCGGGGCCGTTGACGGCGACGACGTTGGTCATCAGGCAGAACACGCCGATCGGGGTGAACTTGATGATCATCATCATGATCTGCATGATGACTTCTTCGCAGCAGTTGATAATCTCGCCGATTTTCTTGCCCTTTTCGCCGGCGGACAGGACGCCCGCGCCGAGGAAGATGGCGATGACGATGACCGGCAGCATATCGGCGTTGACCATCGGCTTAAAGAAGTTATCGGGGAAGATGTTCACGATAACCTGCATGACGGACGGCGCTTCCTTGGCTTCATACGCCAGATCGGCGATCTCCGCAGAGGGCAGCGGGGTGAACGCGCCCTTGAAGATGTTGACGAGCACGAGGCCGATGACGACGGCCAGCGCGGTCGTAGCCATATAGTACACGAAGGTCTTCAGGCCGACGGAGCCGACGCGCTTGAGATCCTTCAGGCTGATGACGCCGTCGGCGATCGAGAACAGAACGACCGGCACGACGAGGAACTTCAGCAGGTTCACGTAGATCGTGCCGACGGGCTTGATCCACTCGGTGGTGAAATCGCCGAGACCGGCGAACGTGCAGATCAGACCGGCGGCGATACCGGCCAGCATACCGATGAATATCCACGCCGGTAAGCTGAGCTTCTTCTTTTCTTTCATAGACAATCTCCTCTTTCTTTTCGGGGCTTCTCCCCAGATTACGATTATAGTAGCAGACAGAAATTCCCGTGTAAATACAATCTGCACAGTCTTAACGGTATTTTAACGCATAAAACAAGCAATATGCACAAATCACCTGCAAAAAATGAGGGCGCGCGCAGTCTGCGCGCGCCCTCTGAAGGGATGGGGGTATGCGGATGTCAGATGTACCGGATGCTCACTTGATCTCGCGGATGGAGATGAAGCGCAGCTGGTTGAGGGGCTTGCCGGTCCTGTCGGCGACGATGGCCATGAGCATGGCGGCCGTCTTATCAGGCACGTCGTGCAGCTTGATCTGGCCGGCCGAGCCGGGCGCGGGCGCAGCCTTGGCTGCGGGAGCGGCCGGGGCAGCCGCGGCGGCGGATTCGGGCTGGGTCTGTTTGCGGCGCATCATGATGGCGCCTGCGATCTTCGTGACGTACATGAGAAGGATCAGGCCAAAAAAGACGACGGCCATACCGAGCACAACGATCAGCCCGGCGGTGCCGATGGAAATGCGCTCCATTGCGGTGTTGATCAAAAACATAGATGCTTCCTCCTGCAAACAAGGCGCCTGCGCGCCGATTTCGAGGCTCATTATACTGCATCCATCCGTTAATTTGGCGTTAAAGACCCCGGCCCGCGCGCAAGGACACGTTAAGGCGCTCCGCATTGCAAAAACGTGAAAAACGGGATTGCATTCTGCCGCAAATCTGCTATAATGGAGGCAGGAAAGTGAAAGGCGGGTCAATTCGTCCGGCATATGCCGGGGCGGAATGGGGTGAGAATCCCCGCGAGTGGGTCACTGTGATGCATACTTCGATATGCTAAGTCAGATACGCAAGAATTGTACCTGTGCTCCTGCCGTCACCGGGAGTCGATTGGACATTTTTTCGTCCGCACGGCCAGGTGTCTGTGCGGACGTTTTCTTTTGCCGCGGCAAGCATCCCCCTGTCTGCCGCAGCCCGGAAACGCTGCACACCCATGCGCTTTCCGGGCAGCCGCTCCGCGGGATCCCCCTCCCGCGGCCCTGCCAAAAAAAATGCGCCTCTTCGTCGTCGGGAACCGTCGAAGAGGCGATTTTTTTACGCAAAAAAGGGCGCTTGCGCGCCCTTTTTGTATTTGGAAACTCAGAACTTCGTGTGCGCGGCGAGCCACGTCTTCAGCTCGCTGATGGGTACGCGGACCTGCTCCATCGTGTCGCGGTCGCGGATCGTGACGGCGTTGTCGGCCGGGGTCTTGTCGTCGCCGACGGTCGCAAAATCGACCGTGATGCAGTACGGCGTGCCGATCTCGTCCTCGCGGCGATAGCGCTTGCCGATCGAGCCGGTGTCGTCGTAGTCCAGCATGAAGTCGCTGCAAAGATCCTGATAGATCTTTCTTGCGGGCTCGGCGAGCTTTTTGCTCAGCGGCAGGATGGCCGCCTTGTACGGCGCGAGCGCCGGGTGCAGATGCAGC
>CAKUOS010000020.1 GCA_934670025.1 uncultured Oscillospiraceae bacterium | reverse complement strand
GGAGTATATCGATCACTCTGAATGTAATTGTTCACCTTCCAGTCCCGAATAACGCACACACCAGAATCAAACGGGATTACGAATCCCTTTGCCATCAATAGCTTCAAGTCATCACCTGACGCGTTTACCATCGCCGTAATGCGTTTTGGAGATGATACAAAACCATCGTCGTCTGCCCGCATACCGAGGTGGAAGTACAGGGATTGAGAACTTGCTGGTAAGTCGAGAAACGTATCTGTATCCACAACGTCAAGGGAAAACATTCTTCGTTTAGCCATCGTTCCACCCCGCGATCCGCTCTTGCCCAGCCATATCCGCAAGCGCCGCTTCTGCTGAGCGGGCGATTCTGGCAATCTCAGCGGCCCGGCGGCTCATGGAGCGGGCAAAGCGCTGCACATCTTCCGGACGTTCAGGCAGGAAATATCCGTGTAGGCAATCCGACAGGATCAGCTTGCCCGCCTTGCGCTCCACCTGAATACGTCGTCTGACTTCCCGCTCATCCTGCCCCGTCAGCCTGACAAGCTCCCGCAGCGTCGTGCCGTTTTCTGCGCCGGGACGAAGCAAATCAAAAATGAATAGAACTTTTTCTGAATTTGTGGTAAAATCCTTTGTGGGATACATGGTCGGCAAACCGTTTCCCGCTGCCCTTGTCGGTGTTGCAGCACCGGCAAGGGCTTTTTCTTTTTCAATTTGCATTTTCTCTCACCCCCGCCTGCCGGTTAAGCCACTCCCGGAACGCTTCCGCTGGAATCCGTGTGCAGCCGCCGATACGCGCAACAGGGAAGCCGTCAAGCCGCATCCAGCGGTAGATCGTCGGTCTGCTGACACTGGCTGCCATTGCCGCCTGCGAGGGCGTGAATGCCAATTGTTCCGTACGTTCCATTACCCCGCCTCCTTCGACAGTTTTTCGATGATTCCGAAGATTTTTTGTTTTTCTTCCGCAGGTAGCTCCATCCGCAATTTTCTGGAAAAGTTGCCGTCGTTCAGTCCAATTGCGGCTGCGATCTGCCAGAGACGAACACCCGCACTCGCCGCAGCCTGTCTAACATCTTTGTTGCACATTTTTCATATCTCCTTCTAAATGTGGGCTTTCGCTCCTTTCATTTTCATTATACACATTTTTGTTGTTATTTTCAACCATATCATAGTTTATTGAAAATATAAGATTTTATTATTGCTATTGTTGACAAAAGTACCGTTCCGTGATACAGTATCAACGAAAGGAGATGTTCACGTATGAATATCAAAGAGGTCTTCGGAAAAAAATTGAAGCATTTGCGCCAAGAAAAAGGTATGACGCAAGCGGAATTAGCCGCGCTTGCCAATGTATCAACGCAAATGATTTCCAGTTACGAAAAATGCGCAAAAGAACCCACTCTAACAAATGCCGCCTCCATTGCCAGCGCATTAAATGTGTCTCTTGCTTTTCTTGTTGACGAAGCAAACCATAGCACAAATTGTGATGCCATAAAAATTGAAACTTATGGAGATGTAATCCGTGTAATTGATAAGTTAGATACAGCATTTCGCGGAAACTTCATTTATGACGCTGGTCATGGAGTTGATATTCAGGACATGGCCACCCAAGACTTTATTAGCAAGCATTACAAAATGCGCGAGTTACTTGATAATGATACAATCTCTTATGATCTATATCGCTCATGGATCGAAGGTGAAATTGCCAAAGGCGACAAAGAAGCCTTGCCACAGTACGATTAAGTGTAGATATAGATAAAACCGCCCCCGGTGCTGCGAACACCGGGGGACGGCTATAGGGGCAGTAAACTTTGCACGGCCTACTGCCCTCTCATCATACAAGAAAACGGGAGGAATTACAATGCCAAGAAAGAAAAATACCCGTGCCGCACAGGGCACGGGCAGTATTCGCAAGAAGACCGTCCTTCGGGAAGGCCGGGAATATTCATATTGGGAAGCAAGGGTAACGGTCGGCGTTGACCCCGGCACCGGTAAGCAGATCCGACGCAGCTTCTCAGGCAAGACACAAAAAGAGGTGCGCGAGAAAATGCAGGCCGCCGCTGTCGCCGTCAATGACGGAGACTATTTTGAACCGTCAAAAATGACCGTCGGGCAATGGCTCAATACTTGGGCTGCGGAGTATCTGAACAGCGTGAAGCCGCGCACGGTAGAAAGCTACAAAGCCAACATTGAACAGCATCTGAAGCCGGCCATAGGGGCAAGGCATCTGTCAGAATTAAATGCAGTTGACGTCCAGCGGCTTTATAACAATCTCACAAATAAGCGTACCAAAGAGCCGCTTTCGGCGAAATCCAAAAAGAATGTTCATGGAACGCTGCACAAGGCGCTGGAAAAGGCCGTTTCACTCGGCTATACCCGCCACAACCCGGCGGACAAGCCCGATCTTCCGAAAGTTCAGAAAGCTGAGATTAAGCCGCTTGCGGACGCGGAAATGGTTGCCTTTCTCAACATAATCAAAGGGCACAAATACGAAGCAGTTTACCTAGTGACACTTTTCACCGGGATGCGCGAGGGGGAAGTGTTGGGACTGACATGGGACTGCATTGATTTCAAAGGCGGCACGATCACCATAAAACAGCAGCTTCAGAAAGTGCGCGGCACCGGCGGCGAATATATCCTTGCTCCGACCAAAAACGGGAAAAGCCGTATTGTTGCACCGGCGAAATACGTCATGCAGATTTTGACCAAGCAGCGAAAGACGCAGAACGAGCAGCGGCTGAAAGCCGGCCCTGCATGGAGCAACCCGCTTGACCTTGTTTTTACAAATCCGCTTGGAAAGAATTTGTGTGCTCAAACCGTCTATCTGCATTTTAAAAAGCTGGCCTCCGCAGCGGGCGTTCCAGACGCACGTTTTCATGATCTCCGACACAGCTATGCAGTTGCCGCGCTCCGCTCTGGCGATGACATCAAGACAGTGCAAGAGAATTTAGGCCACCACACTGCGGCATTTACATTGGACACTTACGCCCATGTAACAGAGCAAATGCGGAAAGAAAGTGCCAAGCGCATGGACAGCTTTATCGAGGGGATTCAGGCCGTAAAAAAGGCATAGAAATTCTGTAAGGGGAAAACTTAGGGGAAAACGCCCGTTTCAGCATAAAGAAAAACCCTCGAAAACGTAGTGTTTTCAAGGGTTTTCTATGTGGTGCGCGAGGCGGGACTTGAACCCGCACGTCCGGAGTGGACACTAGAACCTGAATCTAGCGAGTCTGCCAATTCCACCACTCGCGCATATCAGTCTCTCGACTGCTCGGATATAGTATCACAAGGACTGCGAAAAGTCAAGTAGATTCTCGGGAAATTTCAGCTTCCTTTGCTTTTGGCTGCGGACGGATGGCGGCGGTGCAGCCGCTCGTGCAGCAGCGCCATCACCAGCGCCAGCACCAGAATATACACCGGCAGCAGCGCCGTCAGGCCCGCGTTTGCAAGCAGACCGAACAGCGGCGGCATGGTCAGCGAACCGACATACGCCCCGGCCAGCTCCGTGCCGATGAGCGCCTGCGACTTCTCTTCCCCGAACAACGCGGGCGTCATGTGGATGATGCAGGGATAAATCGGCGCGCAGCCGAGCCCGACGAGGAAAAATCCCACGAGCGCAGCCGTGTGCGACGGCACGAGCAGCAGCACAAGCAGCCCGCAGATGAGCGCGCCGCTGCCGAGGCGGACCATATTTTTATCGCTCAGCTTCATGCTTGCGAAGCCGCTCAGCGCGCGTCCGGCCGTAATGCCGATAAAGAACAGGCTGACGAATGCAGCGGCGTCCGCCTCCGTGAAGCCGCGGCTGTAGACCAGATAGCTGCCGCACCAGAGGATCGCCGTTTTTTCAAGCGCACAGTAGCAGAAAAACATCACAATGACCGTCAGCGCGCCCGGCGTATCGCGCAGCAGACCGCGCCCGGCGCGGTTTTCCGCAGACGCGGCGGTTTTCGCCGGGCGGTCGCCCGCATTTCGCTTCCACAGCGGCGTGCTCGCCAGTAAAAGCGCGACCATCGCCAGCTGAATGAGGCCCACGGAGCGGTAGCCGACGCGCCAGCCGCCCGTGCGCAGCGCGGCGGCGATGATATACGGCCCGACCGATGCGCCGACGCCCCACATACAGTGCATCCACGCCAGATACCGGCTGGGATAGCGGCGCGCGAGGTAATCGTTGAGTGCAACGTCGATCGCGCCCGCGCCGAGGCCATATGGCACGGCGCACAGGCACACGGCCAGGAAGCTGCCGCAGAGCGAAAAGCCCAAAAGTCCGCCGCAGGTCAGCGCGACGCTCAGCACCGTGGCGATCCGCGTCCCGGCGCGGCGCAGCAGATACGGCGTGGCGATGCTCGCTGCGATCGTGCAGGCCGACATGATCATCGACACCGTGCCCGCGCCGGCCAGCGCGACACCAAGCTCGGCGTGCATCGCCGGCCACGCCGAGCCGAGGATCCCGTTCGGCAGACCGATGCCGATGTAGACGGCATAGATGATGACCAGCAGAAAATATGTCATGGCATTTTACAAAGAACGGCCGCTGATATTGCGCAGCGGCCGCTCTTTCCCCTTGTTTCAGCGTTATTTTGCTGTTTCTCAGCTCTTTTTCACAAGATTTTCGACGGCGGTGACCCAGTCGTGATCCGGATCGTTCGAGCGGAAGAAGCCCTGATGCTCGCCCGCCATCAGCCACAGGAAGTACGTGTTGTATCCCGGCGCGCCGACCGTCGTGTGATAGCCGCGCGGGAATTCGACCAGCTCGTCCTGCTTCACGCGGTACGCCTCGTCGAACTCGCCGTCCTTCGTGTACGCGCACTGGATGGCGAAGCCCTGCTCGGGCTGGAACAGGAAATAATAAATTTCCTCCAGAACGCCCTCCTGCGGCATATTATCGACGTCATGCTTGTGGGGCGGGAACCCGGCCCAGTTGCCCGGCGTGACGAACGCCTCGCCGATGGTCAGACGCTTGGCATTCGTATTGCCGTCGATGATGAAGTGCGTATCGCGCTCCCACGGCTTCACGCCCAGCGTCACGGCGCGCACGCGCTCCGGACCGACGATCTCAGCCTCGCTGTCCTCGTCCACCTTCGTGCTGCAAACGGCGATCTTCACGTGCTCGCAGCCCGTGATGGTCACGGTTTTGTGCCGCGGGATGTAGACGCTCGTGGCCTTGCCCTCGAACACCGAGCGGCGGCCGCCGACGTTTTTCCATTCGACCGCGTCGAACGCGAAGTCCGCGTGACCGCCGAGGATGATGAACGCGAATTCCTTCTCACCCGTTTCGATCGTCACGCTGTCGCCCTTTTTCAGCTCCACCATGCCGAAATCCAGCATTTTCAGCGAGCATTCGCCCGTTTTACAGATCTCCGTGTACCCGATCTTCGGCACGTACGTCTTTTTCAGATTCATGTCTGTCCCTCCGTTTTATCGCTGCGTTTTGTTATTCCGCAGGCTCGATGCGCCAGTTCTCGCCGTAGATCCCGGCGAATGCGCCGCGCGCGACGAGCGAAGCGTTCGCCTCGTGCGCGATGAGCCACTTGTTTTTCGCCCAGAGATACGGCGATTTTTCCTGCTCGGGATCGAGCGGCAGATTCGTGCCGCGCTGTAAACCGACGATGCAGGAGAAGCCCGCCTTCGTCGCCTCGCACGGGCAGAAATGGAGCGTATCGCTGTAGACCTCGATCATCTCGCCTTCGGCAAGATAGAACGCGCGGATCTTACCGGCGTCCAGACGGCCGTCTGCGTCCAGATCGTCCCGCTTGGCCAGCAGCAGCACAAGCGCCCGTACCGCGATGTTAAATTCGTTGCAGGTGTGCCACTCGAGCGCGTTCAGCTGGTTCGAATGGCCCCAGCACAGGCCGATCTGCTCGTCGAGCTGGCCGCAGAGCTGCTCGCGCAGCCATTTTGCCTCCGGAAGCGTATCGAGCGCCGGGACGGCGGCAAGATATTTGCTGCCCTCCGCCGGAAACTCCACCGCCGCTTCCGCCGCCGCGCAGAACGCCGACGTATCAGCTTTGACAACGCGGCCGTAGCGGCGGAACGACGGATCGCTGACCGGTTCGATGCGGATCTGCGGATTTTTCGCGCGCAGCGCCTCAAGCACGTCCATCACGGATGACCCCCTTGTTTTCCTTCATGAATGCCAGCACCTCGTCATAGTGCGGGATGCCCTCCTGCGCACCAAAGCGCGTGCATTTGAGCGCGGATGTGGCCGATGCGAAGCACGCCGCGTCGTACACATCCATGCCGCGGATGCGCGCGGCGACGAACGCACCGTGGAACGTGTCGCCCGCGCCGTTGGAATCGACCGCGTGGACGGGATAGACCGGATAGCGCAGCTCTTTCCCGTCCTGCCAGATAAAGCCGCCGCGCGAGCCCTGCGTGATGATGAGCGTCTCAGGATGATAGAGCCGGTCGAGCTTTTCCGCGGCCTGGGCCGCGTCGGCGCTCTGCGTGATCTTCAGCGAAAACTCCTCCGACGGGATAAGCACGTCGACATACGGCAGCAGCCGCTCGATGCCGGGATAGGTGCCGCCGGCGTCGTGGCTGACCTTGATGCCGTATTCGTGCGCCTTCTGCGCGGCATAGATCGCCGCGTCCAGCTGATGACCGTCGAGATGGAGGTATTTTGCGTGCTTGAGCGTCTCAAGATCGATATCGCCGGGCTGCGGCGCGGGCACGGTGCCCTTGCTCCAGATACAGGTGCGGCTCGTGTTCTGCAAATTCAGCAGCACGAAGCTGTGGAACGACTGCGTGCCCGCGACCGTGCGGACCTGATCGCACGCCACGCCGTACTTCTGAAATTCCCCGCGGATGAAGCTGCCGTACATATCGTCGCCGAGCGTGCCCATATACTCGCTCTGTATGCCAAGTTTGCTCATGGCCACGAGCGCCGTGGCGCACGGGCCGCCGCACTGGATCTTCGTGTCCTTGCCCTGGAGCTTGGTGTCCTCTTTCGGGAAGCCGTCGGCGGTCATGAGGATGTCAAACAGCGCCGACCCGATACCTACGACCTGCGTCATCTGCGGTTCGCTCCCAGGAGGTTGATCTTGCTGACCGCAAAGTCTCTGACGGCGGCGGTCGGCTCCTTCATGAACAGGTCGAGCGCGATGACGCTCTGGTCGACCTTGCGCGTCGCGTCGAGGAACGAGCAGCAAACGTCCGTGCCGAAGTTGACCTTGCGGATACCGGCCGCGACGGCTGCGCGGATCTGATCGTCGGGCACGCCCGAGCCGCCGTGCAGCACGAGGTGCGCCTTCGTGGCCGCGTGGATCTCGGCAATGCGGTCGATGCCGAGCACCGGCGCCTTTTTATAGTGGCCATGCGCCGTGCCGACCATGATGGCCAGCGCGCTGACGCCCGTCTCATCGACGAAGCGCGCCGCGTCCTCGACCTTCGTGAACTCCGCCATCGACTCATCCTTCGTCGTGCCGACGTGGCCGAGCTCGCCCTCGACACTCACGCCGCATTCGCGGCACAGCGCGACGGTGGCCTTCGTCTTTTCGATGTTTTCCTCCAGCGGCAGCGTGGACGCATCGATCATGATGCCGGTCGCGCCATAGCGCAGCGCGCGCAGCACCTCCGGGACGCCTGCGCCGTGGTCGAGATGGAACGCGGCGGGCGTCTTCATGCTGTCGACGGCCTCCATGATGACCGGCGCGACGAATTTGGCCAGCTGCGAGTCAAACAGACGGCTGTACATCTGGAAAATGACCGGTGCGCCGGTCTGCTCCGCGGCGTTCATGACGCCGAGGACCGTCTCAAGATTGTAAACATTGAACGCCGGGACGGCAAAGCCGCCTTCTTCGCCCAGCGCGAGGATTTCATTCAGATCGTATCTCATATACTCTCTCCTTATTCAACGGTGTCGAAGTGCAGACCCGGCACGTATTTGCAGAATTCTTTGATCTCGTTCGTGAAGCTGCCCTCGATCTCGGACATATGGTGGATGTACGGCCCTTCGATCAGCTTGCGCTCCCACTTGTCGAGATTGTCAAACTGACCCCAGAGATAGGTGCCGAAGGTGTACGGGCCGTCGGTGCTGTCGCACTCGCCGGCGAGGACGGAGTATTTGCCGTGATCCTGATCGATGCGGGCAACGGTATAGTGGCCCTCTTCGACCTGGAACCACTCGCGCATATTGACGCACTTGCACGTCTCGCCCTTGCGGTGCAGCGAATATGCGAACGGGCCGCAGTGCCACAGCAGCTCCGCGTTGGGGTTCGACGGATGGCGTGCGGTGAACTCGCCGAGGAACGGCTTGCGCTCGCCGAGCGCGAGCGACGACAGCAGCACCTGCGTGATGGTCGCGTGCATATCGCTCTCGCAGCCGATGATGTAGCCCATGTCGGCCAGAATGCCGTAGGCCGTGCAGGGCATGGCCCCGACCATCAGCTGCATCGCCGTCCAGCATTCGGCCGAGATGGCGGAAACGTTGTATTCCCTGAACAGCTCCTCATAGAGCAGCACAAAGGCATAGACCTTGTCCAGAACCGGCTCGGAGAGCTCGTCGATCTCGTACATCGCGCGCAGCTTTTCCACGCCCGCGGCAAGCTCCTCTTTGCGTTCGGCAAGGATCCGGTTGTAATGATCCTGCACGACGGCAAGGTTGATGGGGATGACGTGCGTGTCGAACGTCTCCATGAGATCGCCCTCGTTGAAGATGACCGAGCAGAAGGGCTTCGGCCGCATCCCGACCTGCGCCACGCGCAGATGCGCGAAGTTCTTTACCGCGCAGGCCACGCGCACAAAGCTGTGGAAGCCGTCGGCGAACTTTTTGTCTTCGATGAAGCAGTTTTCGATATAGGTGAAGGGGATGTTCATACGCTGGAGCATCCGGCTCATGCCGAACAGGCCGCACTGCGTGTCGGTGTAGCGCGTGCCGTCGGGCAGGAAGGAATCATCCTGCGGGCCCCACAGCAGGACCGGCTTGCCGATGGCCTTTGCGACCGCGCCGGCAACCTCTTCGTTGCCAAAGTTGCCGTTGATGAGGAACACGGCGTCGACGTCTTCCTTTTTGAACCGCTCGACGACGGCGTCGACGTCTTTGTCGCTGTAAAGGACGTTCACGCTGTTGATTCCGTCAAGATCGACGAACGAGACGTGCTTGTCCGCGAAATGCTCTTCGATGTAGCGCACCGCCTTCGCGCACCGTTCCTCCGCCTTTTCCCAGTTGAAAATACCCGGACGCGGCGTGACGTCTCTGCGGATGGGGACCAGACCGATTTTCACAGTATAGCTTAACATCATATACCTCCATGAAAGCTGCGCGGGGATTTTCGCCCGCTTCCAGCCGTTCTGTGTACATTTTACCATTATATTCGCCGATGGACATTTACATTTCTTACGATAAAGAGCGCGGAATGTGTGGACGGGATATATAAAAACTGCCCGGCCGAAGCCGGGCGTTTTGTGTATCATGTATCAAAGTCCCAGTCGTCCTCGCCGAAATGCAGATTGGGCTCGCTGTAGGTCAGCGGAAGGATGATCTTCACGACCACGCCGCCCTCCGGCCGGTTGTGGATGGAGACGCTGGCCTCGTCGCCGTAGATAAGCGAAAGGCGCTGACGGACGTTTGCAAGGCCGATGCCGCCGTGGTGCGGGTCGGAGAGCTGTTCACCGCGTTCGAGCTTCGTCTCCTGCTCGGGCGTCAGGCCGTAGCCGGTGTCCTTGACGGTGAGATTGAGCTTATCCTCGCGGATATAGGCGTGGACGATGATCTGCGAATCCTCGTTCTGCTCGCGCACGCCGTGCTTCAGCGCGTTTTCCACCACGGGCTGGACGATCATCGTCGGGATCATCGCGTTGCGCGCGGCCTCGCGCGCGGAGAACGTCACGCACAGCCGCTCGCCGTGGATAAAGCGGTAGATCTCGGTGTAATCGCACAGCGCGTCGAATTCCTGCTGCGTGGTGATGAACTGCCGGGTGGTGTTGACGGTGATGTTGCGGAAATAGCGGCTGATGCGCTGCACGATCTCGACGATCTCGTCCTCGCCCTTGATCTTTGCCATCGCGTTGACGATCTCAAAGGCGTTGTAGATGAAATGCGGGCGGATCTGCGTTTCGAGCGAACGGTATTTGTACTCCAGGATCTGAAGCTCCGCGTCCTTTTTCTGCCGCTCCTTCTCCGCGACCTCGGCCAGCAGCTCCTTCATGCGGATCATCATGTGGTTGAAGGTCTTGGCGATCTGGCTGATGTTGTCGTTGTCGGTGATCTCGATGTGCGAGTCGAGATTGCCCTCGGCCACCTGATCCATCGAGCGGCGGATGCGTTTGAGCTTGCTGACCAGATTGCGCACGAGCACGAGCATCAGCGCGATGCCCGCCACAAGGCCCATGCAGCCGTAGACCACGCCGATGCGGATGCTGTCGGCGCGCATCTCGCGGTAGACCTGCTTGGAGGAGAAGCCCACCGCCGTCCAGCCGCCCGAGCGGCTGCGGGAGATGAAATACTCCCCGTCCCACGCCTCGTCGGACAGACTGCCGTCCTCCGCCAGCTGCGCGGCGATCTGCGCGCTGCGCTCCGGATCGCCCGACATCCCGACGAAGCTCAAAAAGTTCCCCGATGCGTCAAAAAAAGCGAATCCCGTGTTTTCATACGCTTCGCTGAGCGAAAAGATGCTGTCGCGGAGGTGAAATACCGCGCGGCCGACCCATTTGAGGGGCGACGTGTTATACACGTTCGTCATGATGTACACGTCGCCGCTTGCGGCGCGGATCCACGTGCTCGAAGCGTAGCGCTCCTGCGCGCCGCTGCCCAGCAGCTCGTCGGCGAAGGCCGATATCTCGCTGTACTGCTCGGCGCGCATGGCGGGTTCGCTGCGTTTGGTGGCCAGACGCTGGCCGCCGGCCGTCTCCAGCGCGACGAAGTCGTACTCCGTCGACTCGGAGATCGTCTGCGCCAGCGCGTATTGCAGCGCGGCGGTCCCCTTTTCCGGTTGACTCAGCTGCGCGTTCATGAGAGACGGGATCTCAAACGCGCGCAGCCGCGCGTAGATCGCGTCGCTCATGGCCTGCTGGCTGTCGGAAAAGTTGAGCGCGACCTGCTCGGTCAGCATATCGAGACTCTCCACGCGCTCGCGGTGGAGCATGGTCAGCGACGTGTCGATCTGCTCGTAGGTGTTGAGGCCGATGCCGAGCACGAGCGAGAAAATATACACCGTGATCAGCTTCGTGGAAAACGGCAGATCCATCACCCGCCGCCAGAGTCTGCGTATCATAAGCCGCTCCCCTGCCCGCCGCGCTTGCTCAGCCGGTATTCCGACGGGCTGCAATGCTCGATCTTCTTGAAGATGTTGTAAAAGCTGATGTAGTTCTCATAGCCGATGGCGTAGGCGATGTCCTCCACGCGCATCCGCGTATCGTTGAGCAGCTGCCGCGCCATGCTCATCTTTGCGTCGATGACGAACTGCCGGTAGGTCTGGCCTGTCTCCTTGCGGATGAGCGTGGAGAGATAGTTTGGGCTGACGTAGAATTTTTCCGCCACGTCCTCGAGCACCAGCCCGTCGGTCACGTGCGTCTTGACGTATTCGAGCACGCTGTGTACCAGGCTCGTCGAGGCCGGGACGTTGATGCTGCGGACCTCCTCGAAAAACGTGTCGACCCAGCGGCGCGCGCCCGCCTCGGTGTTGAATTTCGTCAGATTGCAGACGATGATATCCAGCGAGTTCGTCCACTTTGACGCGCTCATCTTGTCCTGCATGACCTTCGTGCAGAAGAACATCAGCATGACCTTGATGAGCCGCAGCCGGCCGCCGCTCTTTTCCATGACGGTCGTCCAGACCTGTTCCGGCTCGATGGAGTCGACCTTCTGCGCCATCTTGCTGCACAGCTGCTCGGCGTCCTTGAGCCACGTATGCTTCGCGGCGTTGGACTGCGAGCTGCAATAAAAGTCCAGCTCCGTACTGCGCTCGTAGATGTGGTGGTACAAAAGCGCCTGCAACGCCTCCTCATACGCGATGCGGAACTCCGCGGGGTCGGTATGCGGATTGCTGACGGCCATATTGACGCCGAGCAGATTCTGACTCAGGCGCGTGGCGATGCTGCGGCTGACAGACTGCCACACATCGTCGCCGTGGATGCCGCAGTAGAGCACGATATCGCCGTTGACGAGCGCAGTCACGATATCCAGATGCTCCGGAAAGCTGATGAAATCCAGCCGCTGCAATGCCGGCCCGGAAAAGCCGCCCTGCGTCTCCGCCACGAGCAGAAAATAGCTGTCGGGCGGCGTTTCGGAAAACGACCGGACGAGACTGCCGTCCGGGACGCCGTAGCCCTGCGTCAGCGCGGCCAGCAGCCGCGTGCGCTGCAAAACGGCCTTGAGCTTGCCGCTGCGTTCTTCCTCGTCGCGGTCGCGCAGCAGACTCTGCTTCGCGCGCCGCAGCGATTCACACAATTCCTGATTGTCGATGGGCTTGAGAATAAAGTCAAACGCCGAGAGCTTGATGGCCCGCGAGGCATATTCGATCTTTTCATACGCGGTGATGAAGATCACGCGCGAGGAAGCCAGCTCGTCCGCCATCTGCTCCATCATCGTCAGCCCGTCCATCTCCGGCATATGGATATCCGACAGAATGATGTCGGGGTGCTGCGCAGCAATGATCCGCATCCCCTCGCGGCCGTTGGCGGCGCTGCCGATCACGCGCAGGCCCAGCTCGTCCCACGGGATGGTTTTGGTCAGCGCCTCCACTGCAAGGCGGTTATCGTCGATGATGAGCACGGTGAATTCCATGTGTCTGGCTCCTTTCATGGGGACGGGCGTGTCGGGCTGCCTTTGCTGTTTTTAATAGTATAATCGCAGCGAAGACGGATGTCAAAAGCAAATAATTTGAAGCGCCTGCGGCCCGTTATGCAAAAAACTGCGCTGTTCGGCGCAGTTTTTCGCGGAATTTGAAGCGTTTGCGGCGGGGCTCAGCCCTTGACGGCGCCGGCCATGACGCCGCTGACGACGTAGCGCTGCAAGCAGAAGTACAGGATCAGGATCGGCAGCATCGCCATGATGAAGAACGCGAACGCGAGGTTGAGTTCGGCCGTGTTCTCGTTGAAGTAGATGATCTGCGCCAGCGGAAGCGTCCGGCTGGTCTTGTCGCGCAGAAGGACGACGGCGGTGTTGTAATCGTTCCAGACGTACACGGTGTTCAGAACGAGCTGCGTGGCGTTGATCGGCTTGAGCAGCGGGAACACGATGTGCCAGAACGTGGCGAACTTGTTGCAGCCGTCGATCGTCGCGGCCTCTTCGAGGTCTTTCGGCACGGTCTTGACGAAGCTCGTGATGACCAGAATGCTGATCGATACCTGCAAGCCGCTGCGCGCGATGATAAAGCCGACGTTTGTATTGACGAGGCCCGCATTGTACATATTGAGGTACAGCGGCAGCATGATGCACTGGAACGGGATGAGCGTGCCCATCGTCAAAAGCGTGTACATGAACACATAGAACCGGGAATTGTAGCGCGCGAGCACCCACGAGGCCATCGAGCAGACGATCATCAGCAGCAGAATCGTCGGGATGGTCGTCAGCACGCTGTTTTTCAGGCCGATCAGGAATTGATCGTTCTCGGTAATGACGCGGATGTAGTTGTCGAGCGTGGGGTTTTTCGGCCACGCGAGGTGGTTGATGGTGATCTCGTTCTTATACTTGATGGAGTAGATGACGCTGATGTAGAACGGGATGAGCGTGATGATGACCAGCGCGATGCACACGAGCTTTTTCGTCACATTGCCCGCGATCTCGCGGTTGTGCATGGTGTTGAGCGTGCGCGCCGGCGTTTTCGTTGTCGTCGTCATGCCTCTACCTCCGCCTTTCTGAAGAAGTGGGTCGTCACGCGCGTCAGCAGGATCAGCACGATCGTCAGCATGACGGCCGCGGCCTGGCCAAGACCGGCCTTACTGTAGCCGAAGATGTAATCATAGATGAACATTGCGGACATCTGCGCAGCCTGCATATTTCTGGCCACGGCCATCGGGTAATCGAAGCAGCGCAGGCCCCAGGCCAGCAGCAGCGTCACGTTCGCGGTGAACGCGGGCATGAGAAGCGGCAGCGTGATGCGGAAGAAGCGCTGGAAAACGCTCGCGCCGTCGATCGTCGCGGCCTCGTAGTAATCGTCCGGGATGGCCTTGAGGCCCGCGATGTAGATGAGCATACAATAGCCCATGTCGCGCCAGATGGCGATGGCCGCGATACCGGCCACCACCTGGTCCGACTGGCCAAGCGGGCTCATGGTGTTGAAAATGACGCTGTAAACGTCGGTATATACATAACTCCAGACAATGGCGGCGCTGGTCAGCGCGGTGGTAAACGGCAGGAACATCATTGTCCGGCAGATGTTGGCGAATTTGGACGAGCGGAACAGCAGCAGCGCGAAGAACAGGCCGAGCAGATTCGCGCCGAGCTCGTAGATCAGCGTAAAGAGCAGCGTGTGCCCGAACGCTTCCTGGAAATAGGTGTTCTTGAGCATGATGGCGTAGTTTTTCAGGCCGTTAAAGTCCCTTGTGCCGCCGATGATGCTCTTCCAGTTGGTGAAGGAATACGGGATGCCCTGTAAAAACGGGACGAGGACGACATATGCAAAAAGAATGAACGCCGGCAGCAGGAAAAGCAGATTGCCCGCGTGCGTGCGCACATCGCGCGGGGAGATGCGCCGGGGCGCCTTGGAAGACTTACTGTTCACGGTGATACCTCCGTAGCTTTGGGATGGGACGGCCGCCGGGGCGGCTGAAACATGGAAGCCCGTACCCGAAGGTACGGGCTTCTATGTATGTGCGTTTGTGTGAAGCTGCTTTTTTATCAGCCTTCCGCGATGTTCTGGTCGAACTTGGCCTGCATATCGGTCAGGCACTGCTCAGGCGTCTGGTTGGTGCCGTTTGCATAGCTCTCAGCGAAAGCGGTGAGGTAGGTTCTCCAGTCGGTGGTGAACTGGCTGTTGAAGGGCTTGGTGAAGTCGCCGTAGTGGGCGATGTTGCCGGAAGCCTTGATGGAAGCGAGCGTCTTGACGATCTCGGGCGCGTTGTCAGCCACAGAGCCGTTCAGCAGCGGCATCAGGGAGACAGCGGACCAGGAAGCGCCGCCCTCGACGACCCAGTATTCCATGAACTTCAGCGCAACTTCATAGTTTTCCGCGTTCGGGTTGACCATGAAGCACTGGTCGACCTGCACGTTCAGCTTGGCGCTGCCTTCGTCGTCGATGGGCTCGACAAAGAAGCCGTACTCAAAGTCGGAGCCTTCGATCATGGCTTCCAGATCGCCGATGCCCCAGGAGCCGAAGTACATCATGGCAGCCTGGCCGGAGGTGAAGACTTCCAGAGCGGCGTTCTGATCGTTGGTCATGGCGTCGTCGCGCATCCACGCAAGGCGCTCAGCCCAGACAGCCAGGCCGTCTGCGAAGTACGGATAGTCGTTCAGGGTCTTGGAACCGTTCATCAGGCATTCGAACACGTCGCTGTCGCCGGCTTCGAGAGCCTTGGTCCAGATGTAGTTGCGCATTTCGATGTCGCCGAAGACAGCGTCGCCGAAGGCATGGGCCCACGGATCGATGCCCGCGTCAGCAATCTTCTGGCAGTTGTCGAGGAGCTCGGTGTAGGTCGTCGGCTCAGACAGGCCCAGCTGCTCGTAGATGGCCTTGTTGTAGAACACGCCCCAGGTCTTGAAGTCGATGGGGAAGCCGTACAGCTTGCCGTCGGCGGAAGCGTCGCCCAGATCGCCGGCCGGGAGGTTGAGGCTCTTGATGACTTCGTTGTCGCTCAGATCGGCGACGAAGCCCTGCTCAACGAGGTCGGGATACAGACCGGGGTTGCCCATCATGATCTCGGGCTGGTCGCCGGAAGCGAGCGCGGTCTGAAGCTGCGGGAAGTAGTCGGTGCCCTGGTTGTAGAAGACGTTGTCCCAGGTGATGTTGTACTCGGGATGCTCGGCCGCGAACGCCGCTTCGACGGCGTCAAGACCGGCCTGCTTGGTGGTCTGCGTCATGTAGTGGAAGACGGTGATCGTGACGTCCTTGACCTCATCGGTCGGCTCGGCTGCCGGGGTTTCCGTTTCAGCCGCGGGCGTCTCGGTGGCTGCGGGTTCGCTGGTGTTGTTGTCGGCGGCCGGGGCCTTGGCGCAGGCGGCCAGTGCGAACACCATGACGAGTGCAAGTAGCATTGCGATGATCTTCTTCATCTTCTTGGTTCCTCCATTTTGTGTTTTTTGAGGTTGCGCATGGTCATATTATATTGTCCATATTGGACAAATACCATTAACCTGAAACGAAAGAATCTTAGCATTTTATATGATTCGCCATATCCTTTGTGGAAAACGCACAAATTCTTCCCCGGGGCGGCCGGTCGGACTGCTCCGCGGGCGCTACAAAATAACGCGCTCCATCGGACGGTGGAGCGCGCGTCGGAAACGACCTCGACGAAACGAGTCATCGCGCGTCAGAAACGCAAACCGAGTTTGCGTTTCGGCTTTTTATTCTCTGAGCTCGTTTCCTCCTTTTCCAAACCGCAAACGCTTCGCTGGTTTGCGGTTTGGTTTTTGGGAAAATCTTCCCGGGATGGTGTAGGGGCCGATGCCCACATCGGCCCGTTGGGTACCATCGGATTCGCCGAAGGGTTTCGTGTTTCGGACGTGCATTCTGCCGGGCCGATGTGTACCCGTAAAGGGCAGACCGCATCCGTAAGGCAGCATAGCTGCCGACGGCTGCGCTCGGCATCGGCCCCTACAGGCGGCTTGCGCCTGTACGGTCAATACTTCAGCCACTCCATGGCCTTTTCGACCTTGAGATCCTTATTCTGCTGCGAATGGATGGCGATATAGGTGTAAAGGCAGTCGATGATGGTCAGCTCCGCGATGCGTGAGGAGACGGCCAGAATGCGGTATTTTGTCTCCTGCGAGGCCGTAAACAGGCTGACGTCGGCCGATTTGGACAGCGGGCTGCGGCCGATATTCGTGAGGGTAATGACCTTTGCGCCGTTGTTTTTCGCCAGACGGACGTTATCCACGACAATGCGCGAACTGCCGGAGTGGCTGATGGCGAAGACGACGTCGCCCTCGGCGGCGTAGGCCGCGGTCATGGCCTGCAAATGCGGGTCGGTGTAGGCGTTGGCGTTCAGGCCGAGCCGCAGCAGCTTATGCTGCGCGTCGGTGACGATCGCGCCCGAAGCGCCGACGCCGAAAATGAGGATGTGCCGCGCGGACATGAGGAGCTTCGCCGCGGCCTCCAGATCGGCGGCGTTCAGCGTGTCGTAGGTGAACTCCAGCGTGTGCGTCGCGCTGCCGAAGACCTTGCTTGCCAGCGTCTGCATATCGTCGTTCGGCGTGATCTGCTCGTGGACGCTCTGCATGGGCGTGACGATGCTCTGCGCGAGCGTGACCTTGAGATCCTGATAGCCCGTAAAGCCGAGCCGGCGGCAGGCGCGCACGACGGTCGGCTCGGACACCTTTGCGTTTTCGGCCAGCGCCGCGACGGAAAGATTGATGACCGCGTCGGGATGCTTCACAATATAGGCCGCGACGGCCTGCTCAGACTTGCTGAGCGTCGGCAGCAGCGTCTCGATCTTCAGAACCAGAGCGGAGGAGGTTGCGTCGGTTTGCGACATAAAAAGGCCCCTTTTGTATCGTTTTCTCGGTCAAGTATACCATATCAGGCGGCAGATAGCTAGTTTTTTTGCGGCGCAGCAGGCAGGTGCGCAAGCAGATACTCCGCCGTCTCGCGCCAGTCGGCGACGATGGCCATATCCGCATAGCTGAAGATCGGCGCGCGCGGGTCGGTATTGACGGCGACGACGCGCTTTGCATTGCGCATCCCGGCAATATGGCGGATCGCGCCCGAGATGCCGAAAGCCAGATAAATATCCGGGCTGACCTGGCAGCCGGTCTGGCCGATCTGCCGCTCCCACGGCGCAAAGCCCGCGTCGACGGCTGCGCGCGAAGCGGCAAGCTCTCCGCCGAGATGACGCGCGAGGCGTTCGAGCAGCGCGAAGCCCTCCTTCGAGCCGACGCCGAGGCCGCCCGCGACGATGAGCTTTGCCGCGCGCAGCGTCGTCTGCTCCGAGCCGGGGAAGCGTTCGAGCACGCGGACCGGGTCGGCCGCGTCATACGGCGGCAGGATCTCCGTGAGCGGCGAAGCTGCAGGAGCTGCGCCCGTGAAAACGCCGGGATGGATCGTCGCCATCTGCGGCCGCGCGTCCGGGCAGAGGATATCGGCCTCGACACCGCCGCCGAAGGCGGGCCGGTGCATGACGAGCAGATCGTCCTCGATGCGAAGATCCGTGCAGTCGGCGGACAGGCCGGTTTGCAGCAGTGCGGCGGCTGTGGCCGCGGCCTGCGCGTCAAAGCGCGTATTCGGAAGCACGATCGCCCACGGCGCGCGCGCTTTGGCCAGCGCGGCGAGCTGCGCGCCGCACCACGCGGGGCTTCCCGCGGCTGCGATACGCAGCACGCGGTCGGCCGCGGCCAGCTCCGCCGGGATAGCCGCCTGCACGGAGCAGACGACGGCGGTGATCGTATGATCGCCCGGCAGACTGCGCAGCTTGCAGACGATGCCCGGCAGCTCCTGCCGGGACACGGGCGAATCCACGTTCGCCCAGAGCCAGAGTTCGTGGTTCATGACAGCGCCTCCATCCATGCCTTCAGCTGCGCGGCCGCGCCGGGCAGCTGCGTCTCGTCAAAGCGCACGGCCTGCCGCTTTTCAAACACGCGGCGCATCGAACGCTTGACGATCGTACCGGAGCCCTTCTGCCCGCACAGCTCGGCGGGCAGGCCGAGATCCGCGCGCCGCAGCACGGTAATTTCGGCGCGTTTGGCGCGGAACAGCCCCGAGAGGCTGGCAAGGCGCGGCGAATTGACGCCGTTCTGCACGGTCAGGACGGCGGGCAGCGGCAAATGAAGCGTCTCCTCCCCGCCGTCGCACAGGCAGCGCACGCGGACGCCGTCCGCTTCCGTTTGCAGCTGCGTGCAGTTTGCCGCGCACGGCAGCGCAAGCATCGCGGCCAGCTCCGGGCCGATCTGCCCCGTCTCGCCGTCGGTCGAGCGGCGGCCGCAGAGGATGAGATCATACGGCCCGGTGTGCGTGACGGCGCGCGCAAGCGTCCGCGCCGTCGAGAGCGTGTCCGCGCCCGCGAAGGCCGTGTCGGTGATGAGCACGGCGCGGTCGCAGCCGCGGGCCAGCTGTTGGCGCAGGAGCGCTTCGCACGCGGCCACGCCCATCGTCATGACCGTGACGGATGCGCCGAGGCGGTCTTTCAGGCGCAGCGCCTCTTCCAGCGCCGTATTATCGGCGGGATTGAGGATCTTTTCGGCGGTGGCCGGCGCGGGATCGTCCTCGATGCCGCTGATGGCCGGCACGGCCTTCATCAGTACCAGAACGTTCAATGTGGAATCTCCCGGAAGTCGTGATAGACGGGCGCAAGCGCGTCGTGGACGGCGTGGTAGCGCTTGAAGTAGTAATCGTACAGCGCGGCGTTTTCGGGGTTCGGCGTGTAGACGCGCGCGGCACGGCAGCATTTTTCGACGCTGTCCGAGAAGCCGTCAAAGATCCCGCACGCAACGCCCGCAAGCATCGCCGAGCCGAGCGAAGAGTCGTCGTTCTGCATCTTCGTCAGCGGCAGATTCAGCACATCCGCCGTGATCTGCGCCCAGAACGGGCTCTGGCCGCCGCCGCCGATGATATTCGCGCGCGCAGGCGCCGCGCCGAGCGTCTTCAGAAGCTCCAGCGAGTCGCGCAGCGAGAAGCACACGCCCTCCATCACAGCGCGGCTGAAATGGCCCTTCGTGTGGAACGCGGACACGCCGGTGAAGCTCGCGCGCAGGTCGTTGTCCATATACGGCGTGGCCTCGCCCTGCAAATACGGGTGGAAGCACAATCCGTCCGCGCCGGGCGGCGTGCGCATGGCGGCCTCGTTGAGGTAGTCGTAGGCGCTCATGCCGCGCGCGGCGGCCTCCTTGCGTTCGCCCTCGCACAGAACGTCGCGGTACCAGCGGTACGACGCGGCGCAGGTCTTGTTGGCCGTGCCGGGATACCAGAGACCGGGCACAACGTGGCGGTAGTTGACGAGCATCTCGTGGCAGATGCCGTGATCGGTCACGGGGCAGATGCGCCCGGCGGTGGCGAGCTTGATGGTTGCCTGACCGACGTGGATGGAACCGGAGGCGTAGACCTCCAGCGCGGTGTCGGTCGTGCCGACGATGATCTTCGTCGCGGGCGAGAGGCCCGTCTCGCGCGCGGCCTCGGGCGTGAGCGCGCCGGCAAGGTCGGACGGCTGCGCAACGCGCGGCATGGCCGCAAGCGGTACGCCCGCAAGCGCGCAGAGCTCAGGCGACCAGCATTCGTTCTCCTCGTCGTAGAGCATCGCGCCCATCGCCTCGATGCGGTCGGTCAGATAGTCGCCGGTGAGACGGTGACGGATGTAATCCTTCATAAACAGCACGTGCTTTACAAGCGCGAGGCTCTCCGGTTCATGCGCCTTGAGCCACATGAGCTGCGGCAGCGTCCACAGCGGCGACGGCTCGTTCAGGCACGTTTTGCGCAGCTGCGGCAGAAGATTCTGCGCCAGCCAGGCGCTTTCCTCGGTGCTGCGGCGGTCGGACCAGTGGATGACGTTGCGGATGACGCGGTCCTCGCCGTCGAGCAGCACAGCCATATGCGTGGCCGAATCGACGGCCATCGCGGCGATGTCGGACGGCTTCACACCGGATGTTTTGAGAATGCTGCGGATGTTGTCCACACAGGCGCGGTAGCAGTCCTCGGGCGACTGCTCACACCAGCCGTCCTGCGGGTAATACATCGGATATTCCTCCGAGGCGGTGCAGACGATGCGGCCGTCGCGGTCGATGAGCGTGGCCTTGGACGCGCTGCCGCCGAAATCAATGCCAAGTAAATATTCCATGACGTCTCCTTTAAATCGAAACAGCCCCCGGACGAGAAGCTCGGCCGGGGTATTGTTTCAGTATATCGTTCAGTCCGTGGCCTTGTCAAGCAGGACCAACACGTCGGAAAGCGTGCAGCCCTCCGGGATGGCCAGCGACAGGGCGGCGTAGCTGCCCGGGGCCTCGGTAACGATCGTATGCAGACCCAGACGGGTCAGATCCTCCCAGCGGCCCTCGGCAAGCATCTTCGCAAGACGCGCGTCGTAGCGCTTGAGGAGCGCGCCGCCGCTGCTCTTGGCCAGATCGCGGTTGCGGAACATCTCGCTGTTTTCATAGCCCATCGCACTGACGAGCGCGCGGACAGGCTCCGTCTCGCCGAGATCGCGGCTCAGCGCACCCGCATCGTGAACAGAGACGACGCCGGTCTGCTTTTTGACGTTCAGCTTGCCGTCTGCGACGAGCTGCGCAAAATAAGACGTCGCGGTGAGGATTTCGGCCTTCGGCGCGCAGTTCCAGTCGGCATATTCATGCTTCATGATGCGCGCGTCCATCGCGTCGAGCACAACGACCGTCTCCGCGCCGCTATCGTCGATGGCTGCGCGGAGCTTCATGGCCTGCTGCCGCACTTCGTCGACGAAGCCCATGAGATCGCCCATGTACGCGCCGCTGACGGGCTCGTTTTTGAGAACCGTGAAGCTGACGCCGGCCTTTTTGAGCAGATGCATCGCAGCCTTTGCAATTTCAGGTGTCTCGACGCCTGCGACCTCGCCGATGTACAGAAGCACGGGCGCAGCCGCGGGAAGCCCTGCAAGCTCGTCCCTGATCGCGGCCTGCGGATCCTCCGCGCCGTACAGGTTGCCGGAGGCAAGATACGTCTCGGCAAGATCGGCCACGGCCTTCGGCGCCAGACCCTCGGCCAGGGCAATGCTGCGGCCTTCGCGGATAAAGGTGCGCGGTTCAAAACCGGAGGCGCAGTCGTTCGTGCACGCGCCGCACAGCACGCACTGCCACATATTTTCGGCCATCGTGGCGTCGTATTCCCGGCCGCGCTTGACCATCGAAACGAGCAGGCCGCGCGCGCGGGCGGAGTTGATCTCCTTGCCGGTCTTCAAAGAGACCGGGCACAGATGGCGGCACATCCAGCAGAACCGGCAGGCGTCTGCATTTTTATAAGCTACTTCAGAAAACATACCGTTGCACCCTCCTTAAAGTCCCATCTTGTAGGGGTTCATAATGCCGTTGGGGTCGAGCTCCTTCTTGAGCGCCTGCAAGACCTGCATGGCCGGGCCGTACTGCTCCTTGACAAGACGCGAGAGCTTGAGGCCCACGCCGTGATGGTCGTTCAGCACACCGCCGTTGGCAAGCGCGGCGCGCACGCCCGCGTTCCAGACCTGATTGTGGACGCGGATGGCCTCGTCGGGATCGGCGGGCGGATTGTCGATGATGAAACGGGAATAATTCATGCAGCCCCAGTCGTACCAGTGCGAGCTGTGGGAGATGAAGCGCACGCCGTACTGCTTGAAGTTGTCTTCAACGGCGCTCTTCATCGCGCGGTAGATCTTTTCGATGTTGTCGTGCGTGGCGACGGTGTCGAGCGTGCCGAACATCTGCGGGTTATTCATGATGTAGCCCGGATAGAAGAACGTGATGCGGTTTTCGAACCACTTTTCGCCGTATTCCGTGCCGAGATATTCCGCGCCGTACTGTTTGGCGATGTCCAGAACGATCTCCTCCTCGGCGGCGACGATCTTTTCGTAGCCTTCGAGCGTCAGGTTCATGAACGAGCCCTTCTTTTCAAAGCCGATGACCTTCTTGATGATGGAAACCGTCTCGGCCTCGTCGAACAGGCGGACGATGGACGGCTTGACCGCCTGCACGATCTTGTGGCAGGCTTCGTAGCCGGTGTGGATGTCGGGGAAGAGGAAGGCGTGATGATGGCGCGTCTCGGGCAGCTTGACGAGTTTGAACTTCGCCTTGGTCATGACGCCGAGCGTACCCTCGGAGCCGATGAAGATCGGCAGCAGGTTCGGGCCGCTGGAGTGCTTCGGCACGGGCAGGGTGTTGATGATGTCGCCGTTGGGCAGCACGACCTCGAGAGACAGGCACATATCATCCATCTTGCCGTATTTCGTCGACAGGATGCCGATGCCGTTGTGCGCCAGCGCGCCGCCGACCGTGCAGCACGTCAGGCAGGAGGGCAGATGCATGATGGAATAGCCCTTTTCGTTGCAGTACCACTCGATGGTCTGGAAGATGGCGCCCGTCTCGCACGTGACGGTGCCGGCCTCAACGTTCAGGTCGATGAGCTTGTCCATGCGCTTGACGTCCAGCAGAATGCCGCCGGCCATCGGCAGCGCGCCGCCCTGGCTTCCGGAGCCGCCGCCCCAGGTCTGCACGGGGATCTTATAATAGTTTGCGATCTTCAGGACCCTGGACACCTCTTCCGCGCTGCCCGGACGGACGATGAAATCCGCTGCGGGCGGCGTGCGGCCCTTGTCGGCCCACATACGGCCGACCCAGAAATAGTCGACGCCGTAGGTCAGCTGCTCGGCGCTGGTCGCGCTGACATTTTCCACGCCGACAGCGTCCTCCAGCTCCGAACGCACCATATCTACCATGAATGATTTGAGCTCCATAGCCACGATCTCCTTTTTTGTTCATGTGGCTCCATGGTAGCACGGTTGTTGTATAATTTCAATATACTTTTTATACTTTGGTAGTTTTGCTACAAAACGCAGTCAGAAATTTGTTGGTGGTTTCGCTTCATGACTATTGCAATTAAAATGAAATAAAACTACAATAGAACCATCACGCCGCGCGCGTAAGGAGGATTTACTATGGGATATCAACATTGGAATTATGAGCTGCTGCACCGGTTCTGCATGGATGCGTTCGAGAAGTTCGGCTTCTCGGAGCACGAAGCGGACATCATTCAGGACGTTCTGCTGACGGCCGACCTCTACGGCATCGAGTCGCACGGAATGCAGCGCATGGTGCGCTATCACAAGTGCATCGAAAAAGGCATGATCCACGTCGACGCAAAGCCCGAGGTCGTGTTTGAGACGCCCGTCTCCGCCGTCATCGACGGCCACGACGGCATGGGCCAGCTCATCGGCCATTTTGCGATGGAGCTGGCGATCGAAAAGGCGAAAAAGTCAGGCGTTGGCATCGTCTCCGCGCGCAATTCCAACCATTACGGCATTGCGGGCTACTATGCGAATATGGCGTGCAAAGAGGGCCTGATCGGCTTCAGCTGCACGAACTCGGAGGCCATCATGGTGCCGACGTTCGGCCGCAAAGCCATGATCGGCTCGAACCCCATCGCCTGTGCGATGCCGGCAGAGCCGTATAACTTCTTCTTCGATGCGTCGACGACCGTCGTCACGCGCGGCAAGCTCGAAATGTACAACAAGGCCGAAAAGCCGCTGCCCGAGGGCTGGGCGCTGGATAAGGACGGCCATCCGTCGACGAACGCACCGGACGTGCTTGCCAACATCGTCGCCAAAAACGGCGGCGGCATCATGCCGCTCGGCGGCAGCACGGAAAAGCTCGGCAGCCACAAGGGCTACGGCTACGGTATGCTGTGTGAGATCTTCTCGTCGATCCTCTCCATGGGCGGCACGTCGAACTACTGCATGACAAACGGGCGCGGCAACATCTGCCACGGCTTCATGGCCATCAACCCGGCCTTCTTCGGCGACGCTGCGGCCATCAAGCAGCATCTGTCGACGTATCTCGAGGAGCTGCGCGAGAGCCCGAAGGCCGACGGCCAGGACCGCATCTACACGCACGGCGAAAAGGAAGTCGCCGCCGTGAAGGATCGCATGGAAAACGGCATTCCGGTCAACGACAACACGATGGTTGAGGTGCTCGACCTGTGCGAATACCTGCATCTTGACTTCGGCAAGTACTTCGGCGACTACCGTCCGCCTGTCAAGAAGGACGTGTTCAAGGGGAACTATTGATGATCGCGCTGCCATACGGACACGGGACGCTGCCGTTTGATGAGGGGCAGGCGGCCGTCCTGCGCTCGCGCGTCGCGCAGCTGCGCTCCGACCGGCCCGGTATAGACATCGTCGAGGCCGCGATGGCGCAGCCCATCGGCGCGGAGCCGCTTTCCGTGCTTTCGCGCGGAAAAAAGACCTGCACGATCATCATCAGCGACCACACAAGGCCCGTACCCAGTCGGGATATCCTGCCGCCGATGCTGCGGCAGCTGCGCGAGGGGAATCCGGACATCGACATCACGCTGCTCGTCGCCACGGGCTTTCACCGCGGCACGACGCAGGAGGAGCTGCGCGCGAAGCTCGGCGACGAGATCCTCGGGCGCGAGCGCATCGTGATCCACGACTGCCGGGACGCAGCTGCCAACGTAGCCCTCGGGACGCTGCCGAGCGGCGCGCCGTGCGTCATCGACCGCACGGCCGCCGAAACGGATCTGCTGGTCGCCGAGGGGTTCATCGAGCCGCACTTTTTCGCAGGCTTTTCCGGCGGGCGCAAGAGCGTGCTGCCCGGCGTGTGCGATCAGGTCACGGTACTGGGGAACCATTGCAGCCGCTTCATCGACAGCGAATTTGCAAGGACCGGCGTTCTGGAGGGCAATCCCCTGCACCGCGATATGCTGGCCGCGGCGCGGATGGCGAAGCTGGCCTTCATCGTGAACGTCGTCATCGACGCGGAAAAGCGCACCGTCGCCGCGTTTGCGGGCGATATGGAGCAGGCGCACGCGGCCGGCTGCGCGTTTTTACGGCAGTACTGCGAGGTAAAAGCCGCGCCGGCCGACATTGTGGTCACGACGAACGGCGGCGCGCCGCTCGACCAGAACGTCTATCAGTGCGTCAAGGGTCTGACGGCCGCGGAGGCCAGCGCAAAGAAGGGCGCGGTGCTCGTGATGTGCGCGGCGCTCTCCGACGGCCACGGCGGCGAGGGATTTTACGAAACGCTGAAAAATTGCGTGCACCCGGCGGAACTTTATGATAGAATCATGGCGACCGTGCAGGACAAAACCGTCCCCGATCAGTGGGAAAGCCAGATCCTCGCGCGCATTCTGATGCGGCACCGCGTGATCTTCGTCGCACCGGCGGAAAACCGGCGGCTGCTGGAGGATATGAAGCTCGGATGGGCGGCGGATCTTCCTGCGGCGATGGCGATGGCCCGCGCGGAAAAGGGACAAAACGCCGCCGTGACCGTCATTCCGGACGGCGTGAGCGTCATTGTGAAACAATAACGAAAGGAACTTACAATATGGATTACACAAAAGAATCGCTTCGGCTGCACGCCGAGTGGAAGGGCAAGATCGAAGTAAAGGCGACCGTTCCCGTCGAGACGAAGGACGATCTGTCGCTTGCCTATACGCCGGGCGTTGCCCAGCCGTGCCTCGAAATTCAGAAGGATATCAATAAGAGCTACGAGCTCACGCGCCGCTGGAACCTCTGCGCCGTCATCACCGACGGCACGGCCGTCCTCGGCCTCGGCGATATCGGCCCGGAGGCCGGTATGCCGGTCATGGAGGGCAAGTGCGTGCTCTTCAAGTCGTTCGGCGACGTGGATGCGTTCCCGCTCTGCATCAAGTCCAAGGACGTGGACGAGATCGTCAACACGGTCTACATGATCTCGGGCTCGTTCGGCGGCGTCAACCTCGAGGATATCTCCGCGCCCCGGTGCTTTGAGATCGAGCGCAAGCTCAAGGAAAAGTGCGACATTCCCATCTTCCACGACGATCAGCACGGCACAGCCGTCATCACGCTGGCGGGTCTGACGAACGCGCTCAAGGTCGTCGGCAAGCAGAAAGAGGACGTGAAGATCGTCACGTCCGGCGCCGGCGCGGCGGCGATCTCGATCGTAAAGCTGCTGCTTTCCGCGGGCTTCAAAAATATCACGATGTGCGACCGCAAGGGCGCGATCTACAAGGGCCGCGACGGCCTCAACTGGATCAAGGAAGAGATGGCCGAGGTCACGAACCTTGACCGCAAGGCGGGCAGCCTCGCCGATATGCTGGTTGGCGCCGACGTGTTCATCGGTGTTTCCGCGCCCGGCATGGTCACGACGGATATGGTCAGGACCATGAACCGCGATGCGATCATCTTCGCCTGCGCGAACCCGACGCCCGAAATTTTCCCGGACGATGCAAAGGCAGGCGGCGCAAAGGTCGTCTCGACCGGCCGCAGCGACTATCCGAACCAGATCAACAACGTTCTCGCGTTCCCGGGCATTTTCCGCGGCGCGTTCGATGTCCGTGCAAGCGACATCAACGAGGAGATGAAGATGGCTGCGGCAAAGGCGCTGGCAGAGCTCATTTCCGACGACGAGCTGTCGGCAGATTATATCATCCCCAAGGCGTTCGACAAGCGCGTGGGCCCGGCGGTGGCAAAGGCCGTCGCCGAAGCGGCGCGCAGAACCGGCGTGGCCAGAATTTAAGCCCATACGAGAAAAGGAGCTGCCAATGGCAGCTCCTTTTTTGCATACAATTTACATGATTTTCGGCATGGGAAGCGTTTTTTGCGCGTGAACTTCGTCGGCCCATTCCAAAATGGTTCCAATCGCTTCGTTCATCATGTCGGCTTTCTCTTCCAACGATTCCATCCGGGTTTCCACGTTCTCCAAACGGGTCTCCACGTTCTCCAAACGGGTTTCCACGTTCTCCAAACGGGTTTCCACGTTCTCCAAGCGGGTTTCCACGTTCTCCAAACGGGTTTCCATGGAGTTTAATCGTTCGTTTGTGGTTTCCTGCGCCTGTTTGATTTCCGCTAACTGTGTATCGATAGCGTTTAAGTGTTCGTTGATCGGGTTCAGCAGTTCGCCGATCGCCTGCAGCATTTCATGATCCATCTCAGATACCTCCGCGCACGTCTGCGTCAATTATACGGCGCCGGGATCCGGTTGTCAAGGTTCGCCGCCTTCGCCTTCCGCGCAGCTTTCAGCGGATATCGATCGTCACGGTATTGACGTAGCTCCTGCCCGCGGGCAGCGCGATGAGATGCTCCTGCGTTTCCAGATCCTCGACATACGCGCTGTGCGACGGCAGCGACACCCACGGCTCGATGCACACATACGGCGCGTCGGTGTGCGGCGCGTGCCACAGGCCGACAAACGGCATATCCGGGAAGCTGACCGTCACGCTGTGCGCGCTGCGGCCGCTTTTGATGGACAGCGTCCGGTCGACATTGCCGAGCACGACGGCATCCAGATCAAACAGCGCGTGCGCGAGCGGGATGCGGCGGCCGTCCGTGAGCGGGAAGGGGCTGTACGTGCCCGCGAAGCGGTAATTTTCCGGGTCGAGATCGACGCGCACCGGCTCGCACGGCTGCGAGAATTCGAGATACCAGTCGGTAAAATCGCCCGCGCCGAGCAGCGGCACCTGGAAGCCCGGATGGCCGCCGAGGCCGAAGTGCATGGTGTCCGCGCCGCGGTTTTCCACGGTGCAGGTCTTGACGATGCGGCTGCCGTCGAGCGCGTAGACCACATGGAACGCGAACGCGAAGGGATAGCAGGCCAGCCGCTCCGGGGAGTCGGTCAGCACAAAACTGACGCGGTCTTCCGCGCAGCTTTCCACTGCGAACTCCGTGCCGATGCAGAAGCCGTGGATGGTCATGGGATATTCACGGCCGCGATAGGTGTATTTCCCGTCTGTCAGACGGCCGACGTAGGGAAAGAGGTTCGCATCGCGGCGCTTCCAGTATTTCGCGTCGCCCTGCCAGAGGTATTCCCCGCCGTTTGCGCGGATGCTGTGCAGCACGGCGCCCACGCTGTCGAGCGTGACGGCGAGCTGTGCGTTTTGGATGGTGATCAGTGCCATATCGGTCAACTCCCATTCAGATAGTTTTTTTATTTTACCGCAGCCGGCGGTGAAAGGCAATATACCGCACCGCGGCGCCCGTGAAAAACCGCCGTAACAAAAATGAAAAAAGCCGGGATTCAGGAATTCAGATATATGGTCTTTGCGGCCGCGGCATGGTATAATCATGTAAAAATGCCGAAAGTCTCGCAGGAGCGGAGGATCGAATATGGCGAAATTGAGCAAATTCTGGAGCAACTTTGCGAAAATGCCGGCGGATGTGCCGCGCGCGGGGATCGGGCTGTGGTTTCAGCTGCTGGAGGAGCGGTTCATGCCGCTGTTCTGGTCGAACCTCGTGACGGTGGCCGCGCTCGTGCCGTGCTGTGCGTGCGTGTTTTTCCTGACGGAGCTGTGGGACACGCTGTCTTGGCTGGGCGCGTATGTCTGTTTTATCCTGGCCGGGCCGTGCGTGACGGCGCTGCACTATATCTGCATGAAGGTCGTGCGCGGCGCGGTCGTCTGGTGGTGGGAGGATTATAAGACCTGTGTGCGCCGCGAGTGGAAAAAGGCGATGGCGCTCTCGGCGATCACCGGCGCGCTGCTGTCCGGATACGTCTGGGCCGTGCGGCTGGTCATGGCGGTGAACGGCGGACTCGGGACGGGATATCTGCTGGTGTTTCTCTGCTGCGGCTTCGTACTCGCGGGCTTTTTCGCATTTTCGTACCAGCAGCTGGCTGCGGTCGACGTGCCGTTCGGCCACGTGCTGCAAAATGCGCTGCTGCTGATCTTCGCAGGCAGGGGCCGCTCGTTCGCAGCGACGGTGTTCGCGCTGGCGTGTATGCTGCTGTGCGCGAAGTTCTATCTCTATGCCCTCTTCGCCGCGCTCGCGGGGCTGTACGCCGTCGCGGTGATGACGTTCAGCCTGATCTTCCTGCCGGTGTTCCGGAAGCTGTTCCCGGAAGAGGAGGATGCCGCGTGAAGGAAAAGCTGCGCGATTTCTGGTATTACAACAAGTGGTATGTGCTGGCGGCGGCGCTGGTTCTGGTGCTGGCGGTGAATTTCATCGCGCAGAAGCGCCGCGCGCCGAAGCCCGACGTGCAGATCGCCGTCGTATCGGTCGACGTGCCGTCGGAAGACGCGCAGGCGCAGCTGGCCGCGCTGGCCGCGGCCTCCTGGACGGACGAAAGCGGGAAGGTGCCCGTCGTACAGGTAAACGCCTATCCCTATGACGCCGACACAGGCGCAGCGGAAGACACAGCGCGGTTCATGGCCGCGTCTGTGCAGCTGGCGGCCGATTTGCAGGAACAGATCTCCGCCGTCTACCTCACCGACACGCCGCAGCTGCTGCTGGACGCGGACGCCGGGCTGCAAACGGCCGGCGACGCGGGGCAGTCGGTATTTGCGATGGAAGGCTATACGGTTTTGTGCCGGGACGCGGATCTCGCGCTGGCGCAAAAGCTGTTTCCGGAATGAAAGGAGCAAACAGGATGGAAAAAATCAACGCCGCGATCATTGGCATGGGCTTTATCGGCCGGCAGCACGACGAGGCGCTGCGCAGGCTCGGAAACGTCCATATCCGCGCGCTCTGCGTCTCGCGCCCGGAGAAGATCGCGCAGGCGCGCGAGCAGTATGACGCGGATTATGTGACCGCCGACTGGCGCGAGATCATGGCCGACCCCGACGTGCAGGTCGTCCACAACTGCACGCCGAACATCGCGCACGACGCGATCAACCTCGCCGCCATCGCGGCCGGGAAGCACGTCTACGCGGAAAAGCCCATGAGCATCACGACGGAGGGCGCGCTGCGCGTGGCCGCGGCGGCGAAGGCCGCAGGCGTTGCGAACGCGATCAACTATCAATACCGCATGAACGCGGCCGTTCTGGAGATGCGCGCGCGCATGGCCGCGGGCGCAGTGGGCAAAAAGCTCTTCATCTCCGGGTGCTATTTGCAGGATTCCGTCGCGCGGCACGACGACTACACGCCGCGCCGCATCCCCGAGACATCCCCGGCGCGCGCGCTGCTCGACATCGGCGTACACTGGGCCGACACGGCCTCGTTCGCCGCAGGAATGCGGATCAAAAAGGTCTACGCGCGGATGTACACGCACTATCCCGTGCGCATCGATCCTGCGACGGGCCGTGAGATCGCGGTCCATTCCGACGACACGACCGCCGTCATGGTCGAATTTGCCGACGGCACGCCCGGCGCCGCGACGTTCTCGAAGTGTATGCTGGGCCACAAGAACGATCTGCGCGTCACGATCAGCGGCGAGCTTTCCGAGCTTTCGTGGCAGCAGGAGCTGTGCGACCGATTGACGGTCGGCAGCCGCGAAACCTGCCGCCAGACGATCCTCATGGATCCGCAGTGGGTCAGCCCGGAGACGGCGCGGTTCATCGATATGCCCGCCGGGCACGCGCCGGGCTGGCAGGAGGCCGAGAAGAACGCCGTGCGCGCATTTTACCGCTCCATCGCCGACGAAAGCTATCTGACCGGCCCCGTGCCCTACGCCACATTCGAAGACGGCGTGTACGGTAACCGTTTCGTGGATGCGTGCCTGCGCTCGCAGGCCGAAGACCGCTGGGTCGAGCTGTAAAGGAGGAACCGGCATGAACGTACTCATCTGGGCGGAGGATAAGCCCCTGCCCGAGCACGCGGAAAAATACCGCAAATTATACCCGGACGGCATTCAGGCGCAGCTGGCGGCCGTCGTGCGCGGCTGCGGCGGCGATGTGAATGTCCGCACGGCCACCATGCAGGACGCGGAGCAGGGCCTGTCACAGGCGGCGCTCGACTGGGCCGACGTGCTCGTCTACTGGAGCCACAAGCACTGGCGCGAAGTGGACGACGCGCACGTGGACGCGATGCAGGCGCGCGTGCTCGAGGGTATGGGCCTTGTGGTCCTGCATTCGGCGCACGCCTCCAAGATCTTCGCGCGCCTCATGGGCACGCGCACGCAGTCGCTGCGCTGGCGCGAGAACGACGAGCGGCAGCGCTACTGGATCGTCGACCCCGCGCACCCCATCGCCGAAGGCTTGCAGGGCGAATACTTCGAGATCCCGATGGACGAGACGTACGGCGAGTATTTCGAGATCCCGCAGCCGGAGCGTCAGGTGTTCCTCACCGCTGCCGCGGGCGGCGAGATCTTCCGCTCGGGCTGCTGCTGGACAAGGGGCCTCGGCCGTATCTTCTATTTCCAGGGCGGGCACGAGACGTACCCCGTCTATATGCAGAAGGAGGTCCAGACGGTGCTGCAAAACGCCGTGCGCTGGGCCTGCCGCCGCGCGCAGAATGCCTCCTTCCCGCGCTGGGCCAGACAGGCCCCGCCGCTCGACGTCTGAAACGGCTTTGACGAAACGAGCCGCCGCAAGCGCCGTCTCTTATTCTCTAAAGCCGTTTCTTCCTTTCCAAAACGCAAGCTGAACTTGCGTTTTGGTTTTAGGAAAAAATCTCCCGAGGCGCCGTAGGGGCTTGCGCCCGCAGGCGCACGTTACCAATTTTGTCCGCACCGACACCGCCATCACAAACATCGTCGGAATCAGAGCTTACGGAACGAGTCTCCGCAAAGCGAAGCCTCTTATCCTGACGCTCTGTTCCTCCTCTTGCGAAACAGACCTTCGTCTGTTTCGCAGTACGCCCGCATCGCCGTGACGGCGGTTTTTGAGCAAAACAGCGTCCTTTTCTCCCCAATCTTTTCCCACGCACGGGAAAAGATTGGGCCGTCGGAGACACGTCGACCTCTCAGGCGCTTCGCGCCAGCATCCCTCCCCCCTTTGTCCCTGCGGGACATTTCCCCCTGACAGGGGGGAATCTGCCCCTTAAAAGGGGGAGCCAAAGGGTTTTGTGCAGTCCAAAGCCTCCCCTTCGCAAGGGGAGGTGCCGAGCAAAGCGAGGCGGAACGGTCGGGCCGGCAGCGTTGCGGCTCCTACAAAAAGTTGTTTCGCCGAGCGCGTTTCTGACGTCTGTCCCTACAAAAATAACGCGCCCCACCGATGGTGGGGCGCGTCTTTTCGTTTTCTCAGAACAGGTTCTTTTCCGTTTCCTTGTCGAAGAAATGCATCAGCTCGGGCTTGAAGCTGTACTTGACGGGCTTGTGGCCGCCGTGGACAGCGTCGATATCGATGTCGGTCGTCGGCACGACGATGACAACGTCCTTGCCGTTGGAGTTGACGTGCAGATGCAGCTCGGAGCCCATCAGCTCGGACACGTCGACGGTCGCGTCGATGCCGTCGTCCGCCAGATGCACATGGACCGGACGCACGCCCGCGATGATGTCGCTCGGGACCTTGTCCATCTTCTTGAGCGCTTCCTGCTTGTCTGCCGGCAGCTCAAAGTCCTTGCCCTGCACGGTCGCGTAGAACTTGTCGCCCTTCTTTGCAAGCGTTGCGTCGAAGAAGTTCATCTGCGGCGTGCCGATGAAGCCCGCGACGAACAGGTTCGCCGGGTGATTGAACACCTCCTGCGGGGTGCCGATCTGCTGGATGAAGCCGTCGCGCATGATGACGATGCGGTCGCCGAGCGTCATAGCCTCGACCTGGTCGTGCGTGACGTAAATGAACGTGGTGTCGATCTTCTCACGCAGCTTGATGATCTCCGCGCGCATCTGGTTGCGGAGCTTGGCGTCGAGGTTCGACAGCGGCTCGTCCATCAGGAACACCTTGGGGTTGCGGACAATGGCGCGGCCGATGGCGACACGCTGGCGCTGGCCGCCGGACAGCGCCTTCGGCTTACGGTTGAGGTACTGCGTGATATCGAGGATCTCTGCGGCCTCGCGGACCTTGCGGTCGATCTCGGCCTTGGGGGTCTTCTTCAGCTTCAGCGAGAAGGCCATATTTTCATACACCGTCATATGCGGATACAGAGCGTAGTTCTGGAAGACCATGGCGATGTCGCGGTCCTTCGGGGCCACGTCGTTCATGAGCTTGCCGTC
>CAKUOS010000019.1 GCA_934670025.1 uncultured Oscillospiraceae bacterium | reverse complement strand
CCTTTCCAGACCGCAAGCCGAGCTTGCAGTCTGGTTTTTGGAAAGAACCTTCCGGGAGGCCGTAGGGGCCGATGCCCACATCGGCCCGTTGGGAAGCTGCGAATTCGCCGTAGATTACCGTAAAATAGATATGGCCGTCGGAGACATCTTACGGGATCTCCTCCTCGACGGGCGGGTTCGGCTCGGCCGTGCCGTCCTTCATGGCCTGCCACTGCTCACGGCTGAGCAGCAGCTGCCGCGGCTTCGAGCCCTCGAACGGGCCGACGATGCCGCGCTCCTCCATCTCGTCCATGATGCGCGCGGCGCGCGCGTAGCCGAGCTTCAGACGGCGCTGGAGCATGGACACGGACGCCTGGCCCGTCTCCATGATGACGTCGACCGCGGCCGGGAGCATCTCGTCGCCGTCGTCGGCAGAGCTGGACTCGGACGCTGCTGCGGAGGCGCTGCCGGAACCGGATTTGCCGCTCTCGGCGGCTTTTTTCTCGATCTCGGCCATAACGTCGTCGGAATAGTCCGCCTCACTCGAGGCTTTGACGAACGTCACGACGTTCTGTACCTCGTCGTCGGTGATGAAGCAGCCCTGCACGCGCTTGGGCTTGCCCTGGCCGAGCGGCGCATAGAGCATATCGCCCTTGCCGACGAGCTTTTCCGCGCCTGCGGTATCGAGGATGATGCGCGATTCCATCGCGGAGGCGACGGCAAACGCGATACGCGAGGGGATATTGGCCTTCATCAGGCCGGTAATGACGTCCGCGGACGGACGCTGCGTGGCGATGACCAGATGGATGCCCGATGCGCGGCCCATCTGCGCGATGCGGCAGATCGATTCCTCGACCTCCTTGGCCGCGACGAGCATGAGGTCGGCCAGCTCGTCGATGACGACGACGATCTTCGGCATGGGTTCAAGCTCGTCGTCCGCCGATTCGCGCGCCTGCTTGTTATACGATTCGAGATCGCGCACACCCGCGTCGGCCATCATGCGGTAGCGCCGCATCATCTCCGTCACGGCCCACTGGAGGCTGCCTGCGGCCTTTTTGGGATCGGTGACGACCGGGATGAGCAGGTGCGGGATGCCGTTGTAAATGCCGAGCTCGACCATCTTCGGGTCGATCATGATGAGCTTGACCTCGTCGGGCCGGGCTTTATAGAGAAGGGAAATGATGAGCGAGTTCATGCACACGGACTTACCGGAGCCCGTCGTACCGGCGATGAGCAGATGCGGCAGCTTTCCGATGTCGCCGATGATGCGGTTGCCGCCGATGTCCTTGCCGACGGCGAAGGACACACGGGACTTGCATTTTTCAAACTCGGGCGAGTCGATGACCTCGCGCGCCATGACGACGGACACGACGCGGTTCGGCACCTCGATGCCGACGACGGAGATCTTGTCCGGGATGGCCGCGATGCGCACGCCCGACGCACCGAGCGCGAGGGCGATGTCGTCGGCCAGATTCGTGACCTTTGAGAGCTTCACGCCGCGCTGGAGCTCGAGCTCATACCGCGTGACCGACGGGCCGCGCGTGACGTTGATGATATGCGCTTCGATGCCGAACGATTGCAGCGTGTCGTTCAGCCGTTCGGCATTCTGCCGCATTTCCTCCGTGCCGTCGTGCGCCGCGCCGCTTCCGGCCTTGAGCAGATTGACGGGCGGGAACTGGTATTCGGGCGGCTGCGGCGGCTGTGCCTGCGTGATCTGCTGCGCGATCTGCGCAGCTTCCAGCTGCACGTCGGCCTTTTTGAGCTTTTCGGGCTGTTCGGGGACTTGCAGCGGCGGCAGCTCCGGTTCGGGCTGCGGCTTTGGCGCGGACTTCGGCGCGTCGTAATGCTCGATGACGAGCGGCGGCATCTGCTTCGGCGCGGTCATGGGGATGACGTTCGATGCCGGTGCGGGAGAAGGTTCTTCCTCCGCGGGCGCGTCCTCCTGCGTTTCTGCGGGCGTCTCCTCGGCGATGAGCGCGTCAAACTGCGAACGGTAGTCCACATGGACGGGCCTCGGGTCGCGTGCGGGCAGCAGATCGATCTCAGGCGGCTGCTCGGGTTCTGTCTGTGGCTCGGACGGCTGCTTCTGCGCCGCCTGCCGGCGGCTGTTTTCCACAAATTCGTCCGGGCGCACCGGCGCATTTTTCCGGGGCGCGCGCTTTTGCGGCGCTTCGGGCAGGGGAGGATCGTCGACCGGAAGGTCAAACTCGCTCGCGCGCGAAGCGCGGCGCTGTTCGGCGCGCTGCACGTGTTCGATGCGGCGCGTGGCGACGGTGTCGACAATGGCCTGTGCCGGGTCCTTATGCTCACGCTGCGGTTCGGCATATTCTGCGCGCGGCCGGTTTTTGATGGCGGCGGCGATGCTGGCGACCGTCATGTTGAGGCTCGTCAGAATGCTCAGCAGCAGCCCCGCGATGACCGCGATGACCGCGCCGACGCGGCTGATGAGCATGGCAAGCACGCTGCCGAGACCGCCGGCGATCACGCCGCCGGCCGTGCCGCCGATGCCGCCGTCCCACAGCGCCGGGAGCAGCTCCGCGCCCCATTCGGCGTCAAAGCTGCCGCCGACCAGATGCACAAGACTGCCGATCAGCACGGCGGTCAGGAACGAGCAGGTCACGCGCAGCGTGACCGGCCGGCCGTCATGCAGCAGCAGGATGAGAAAGCTCATCACGAACGAGAACGGCAGGATGTAGAACCCCGCGCCGATCAGGCCGCGGAACAGCGCCGTCAGAAGATTCAGGATGGCCGCGTCGATGCCGAAGCAGCAAAGGACCGTCAGAAGCGCCAGCACGAGGCATACGCCTGCGCCGACCTCGCGGCGGATGGGCGCGGCCTGTTTTTTGGACGGCTTTTTTCGGCTGCGGGAGGACGAAGCCGGTTTTCTTTTGTTGTTGGTTGCCATGGACAGTATCACCTCACGAGATCAGGGACAGGATGAGCGTCAGCAGACCCGCGCCCCAGCAGTAATAGCAGAAGCCGCCGAATTTGCCGCGCTGCACGATGCGCTGCAATGCGAAAATGGCCAGATAGCCGGATACGAACGCGGCCAGAACGCCGCACAGATACATGGGGACCTCCGCCCAGTCGACGCCGGCGGAAAACGCCTGGATGAGCGACAGCAGATTCGCGCCGAGCACGGCCGGGATGGAGAGGAAGAAGGAGAAACGCACGGCGAACGACCGGTCGAGCCCGCGCAGAAGACCCGCGGAGATCGTCGTCCCCGAGCGCGAGAGGCCCGGCACGACGGCGATCATCTGGCCAAGGCCGATGACGAGCGCGTCGGAGAGCGTCATGGCCTTTTCCGTCTTGTTGCCGTGGCCGAACCGGTCGGCGGCCAGCAGCAGAAAGCCCGTTGCCAGCAGCGCAAAGCCGATGAAGAACGTGTCGGAGAAAAGCGGATCGAGGAAGTGGTTCAGAACGGCCGCCGGGATGAGCGGCAGCGTCGCCACCAGCAGAAACAGCAGCATCCGCCGCTTGAGCGGATCGGGCTTCTGTCCGCGGCGCTGTTTTTTGAGATGGAGCATCGCAAGTCCCTCGCGTCCGAGTCCGCGCAGCTCGGAATAGTAGGCGAGGACGATCGCCCCGAGCGTCCCGAGGTGCAGCAGCACGTCGAAGAGCATCCGGTTTTCCAGATCGCCGATGCGCAGAAAGTTTTGCAGGATCGCAAGATGACCGGAACTGGAGACGGGCAGAAATTCCGTCAGCCCCTGCACGATCCCGAGTAAAACGGCATTCCAATAGGTCATGGCCGAGCCTCCGTCAGGAAAGTCGCACCCGGGAAGCGCCCCGGATGCACATACTCATTTATATTAACACAAACCGAAGAATATTTCCACTGCGGCGAAGGAAAAAACCTGCCGGGCATCGGCTTTGCGATTCGCACAGTCCAAAGCCTTCCCTTGGGGGCCGATTCCCCCTGTCAGGGGGAAATGTCCCGCAGGGACAAAGGGGGTAGGGAAGGTGGCACGGCGAAGCCGTGACGGATGAGGGCCGTTCTGAATCAAACCGCAAACCCGGTTTGCAGTTTGGAAAGGAGGAAACGAGCTCAGAGAATAAAAAAACCGAAACGCAAACTCGGTTTGCGTTTCGGAAAGGAAGAAACGGATTTAGAGAATAAGAGACGGCGCTTGCGGCGGCTCGTTTCGTCAAAGCCGTTTCTGACGCGCGATGATTCGTTTTGTCGAGGTCGTTTCCGACGTGTCTCCGACGGCCCTATCTTTTCCCGTGCGTGGGAAAAGATAGGGGAGAAAAGGACGCTTTTAACTCAGAAACCGCCATCACGGCGATGCGGGCGTACTGCGAAACAGACGAAGGTCTGTTTCGCAAGAGGAGGAACAGAGCGTCAGGATAAGAGGCTTCGCTTTGCGGAGACTCGTTCCGTAAGCTCTGATTCCGACGATGTTGGTGATGGCGGTATCGGCGCGGAGAAAATCTGTAACGTGCGCCTGCGGGCGCGGGAACGGGCCGATGCGCGCCCACATCGGCCCGTCCAGAAGTTGCGAATTCGCCGAAAATCCTCCGTAAAAAGCGTGCATTCTGCCGGGCTTAAAGCCTTCCCCAGAGGGGAAGGCACGGGCTGGCGTGCGTTTGTCGACCGCTTACACCGTCTCGATCTTGATGAGATTCGTGTTTCCGGAGCGCCCGTTTACCGTGCCGCCGGTCATGACCACGTTGTCGCCGGGCTTCAGACACAGCGCCTGCTTTGCCAGCTGCAAGGCATTGTAGAACATGACGTCCGTGGAGCTGAACGTCTCCTCGCGCAGAACGGGCAGCACGCCCCACGACAGCGCCAGCCGGTACCACACGCGCTCGTTGGCCGCGACGCCGACGATGTCGACCGGCACGCGGAAGCGCGAGACCATGCGCACCGTCACGCCCGACAGTGACGAGACGATGATGGCCTTTGCGTGGATGTCGACCGCCATGCAGCACGTGGCGTGCGAGATGGCGTCGGTCATGTTCTTGATCTGGAACGCCTGACTGCGGAACAGCGGCTCGTAATCGATGTGCTTTTCCGTCTCCTCAACGATCTCGGCCATTGTCTTCACGGTCTTCACCGGGTATTTGCCCGCGGCGGATTCCCCGGAGAGCATGACGGCGCTCGTGCCGTCGTAGACGGCGTTCGCCACGTCGGAGATCTCCGCGCGCGTCGGGCGCGGGTTGTGGATCATGGATTCGAGCATCTCCGTGGCCGTAATGACGCGCTTGCCGAGCATCCGGCACTTCGTGATGAGGTATTTCTGGATGGCGGGCAGCTCGGTGAACGGCACTTCGACGCCGAGATCGCCGCGGCCGATCATGATGCCCGAGCACGCCTCGCAGATCTGCTCGACATTGTCGATGCCGGTCTGATTTTCGATCTTGGCGATGATCTCGATATCCTGACCGCCGTTGGCGTCGAGGAATTCACGCACGTCGAGCACGTCCTGCTTGCGCGAGACGAACGACGCGGCGACAAAGTCGACGCCGCCGCGGATGCCGAACAGCAGATCGTCCTTATCCTGCTCGCTCAGGTAGACCTGATCGAGCACCTTGTGCGGGAAGGACATACTCTTGCAGTCGGACAGCTCGCCGCCGACCACGACGCGGCAGTGGATCTCGGTGTCTTCGATGGCAGTGACCTCAAAAATGACAAGCCCGTTGTTGACGAGCACGGTGTCGCCGACGGACAGATCCTTCGCCATACCGGGATAGCTGACGCCGACGATCGTCTCGTCACCCTCGACCTCGCGCGTGGTGAAGGTGAACGCGCCGCCGTCGGGCAGCGTGATCTTATGGTTTTTGAACGTGCGGATGCGGTATTCCGGGCCTTTGGTGTCGAGCATGACGGCGATCGGCAGGCCCAGCTCCCGGCGGACCTTATGGATCATGTCGAGCTTTTTCTGATGTTCCTCGTGCGTGCCGTGGGAGAAGTTCAGGCGGGCGACGTTCAGACCTGCGCGGCACATATCGGCGAAGACGGCTTCGTCGCTGCTGGCCGGGCCGATGGTGCAGACGATCTTCGTTTTTCTCATGATGATATCCCTCTTTCTGCGTGTGATATGTCAAAATAAACATAAAAGCGGCGTAAAAAACCGGCAGGACAGCATGGTCCTGCCGGGGCGAATCAAACGTCCTGATACGAATAGAAGCAAGGCGCTTCTATGACAGACTCCACCGCTCGTATCGCCTACAGTCTATCATATCGCTCTGCCGGTGTCAATCGAATGCGCGCGATGCGGCGCGGATTCGGCGGATATCAAAATTCCCGCGCGTGGAAAGCTGCGTATTTTATGAAAGTTCACGGCCCTTTCGGCCTTTTTGCCGGTTGATCTGCCGGTGAAGAAACGCAAGCGCGTCCGACAGACTCCCCAGGCCGTCCATCAGCCCGGATGCGACGGCTTCCTTGCCGTAGAGCACGGTGCCGACGTCCGTGGCGATCTCGTCCGTTGCCATCATATAGTGCAGAAAGTCCTCGCGGGAGATGTGCGAGTTTTTTGTCACGAAGCTGACGATCTGCTCCTGGATCCGGTTAAAATACTGGTACGTCTGCGGCGCGCCGACGACAAGCCCCGTCATGCGCACCGGATGGACGGTCATGCTGGCCGTGGGAACGATGAGGCTCTTTTTGGCCGACACGGCCAGCGGGATGCCGATGGAGTGGCCGCCGCCGAGCACGAGCGAGACGGTCGGCTTTTTCATACCCGCGATCAGCTCCGCGATGGCAAGACCTGCCTCGATGTCGCCGCCGACGGTGTTCAGAAGCAGCAGAAGGCCGTCGATGTCCTCGCTTTCCTCCACGGCGGCGAGCAGGGGAATGACGTGCTCATATTTCGTCGTTTTCACGTTGTCGGGCAGGATCTGGTGCCCTTCGATCTGGCCGATGACGGTGAGCGTATAGATCGAGCCCTGCGCGGTCTTCGTCGTGGCCGCGCCGAGATCAAGCAGCTCCTGCCGCGCCTGTTCTTCCTTTTTTGCTTCGCTCATGTTCGTATGCTCCTGACTGTGTAAGATACGGCTAGTTTGCGCGCGTTTCGCGGAAAACATACCTGTTGCAAGATGGTGGAAGATTCGATATAATACGCACAGACAGGAGGGACGATCATGACAAAAACAAATGTAATGCGCCTGTTGGATGCCGCAAAGATCGCATACCGCGCGGCGGAATATGCCGTCGACGAAAATGACCTGAACGGGATGCACGCTGCCGAGGGCATCGGTATGCCGCCCGAGCAGATCTTCAAGACGCTCGTGGCAAGAGGGGAACGCGCGGGCTATGTCGTGTTCTGCATCCCGGTCTGCTGCGAGCTGGATTTAAAAAAGGCGGCGAAGGCCGCGGGCGATAAAAAAATCGAGCTGATCCATGTCAAAGACCTGCTGACTGTGACCGGCTATATCCGCGGCGGATGCAGCCCCATCGGCATGAAAAAGCAGTTTCCGACGTATATCGACGAGACGGCCCAGCTGTATGACGAGATCGGCGTTTCCGCCGGCTGCCGCGGCTGTCAGGTGCTGCTGGACCCCATGCAGCTCACGGATTATGTAAACGCAACCCTCTGTGACCTGACCGAATGATGAAAGGAGCAGCATGAACCGCTATTTTCGCAGGAACCGCGGGGCGGCCTCGCTGTTTCTGGTGTCCAATCTTCTCGCAGCCGTCTCGTCCGTCCTCATGTCGTTCCTGCTCGGCCTGTTTGCCGACAGCGCGATGGAGGGCGACCTCTCGCGCGTGTGGAAGATCGCGCTTGTGACGCTGGCCTACCTCTGCGTTGAGACGTTTTTCGCCTTTTTGCTGGATTATTCACGCGATATCGTCGTTCAGCGCGTCGGCCGCGACCTGCGCGCCGACGCCGTGCGGAAGATCGAATCGCGCAGCTATCCGGAAAAGGCCCAAACGGATGACGGCGTATATCTTTCCCTTCTGGGCAATGACGTCGACACCATCCAGCAGGATTATGTCGCGGCGCTGGGCGAGATCTATTTTCAGATCTGCTGCTTTTTGCTGGCTGTTGGCTCGGCCATCGTGATCCAGCCGGTCATGACGGCTGTCATTCTGCTGGTCAGCATTCTGACGGCGGCGTTCCCGAAGCTGACGGAAAAGCAGCTGCAAACCCATCAGGAGTCCGAACAGCAGGCGAAGGCCCGGCACCTGACGGCGCTGACGCAGATCTTATCCGGATTCTTTCAGCTGAAGGTTTTTGATGCCTTCTCCGGGATCGACCGCTCCTACGACGCGGCGAACGAGAACCTTTACCGGAAAAAGCTGCGTTTTCGCTGCATCCGCAGAATTTTATACGCGGGCGCATATGGCTGCGGCAATCTTGTCGTGCTCGGCACGTGGGTGCTCGGCCTGTTTTTCGTTGTGCGCGGGCTCCTGACGCTTCCCGCGCTCATTACGTTCGCCGGCCTCATGAATCTCGTTGCCGGGCCGGTGCAGATCATCACCGAACGCTATTCCTCGACCATTGCCGCCGCGGCGGTCTGCAAGCGCGTGCTTGCGTTCCTGGACGCGCCGACGGATGAGGCGGACAATTGGGGCGGCGAACCGCTGGCGCAGATCGAGACGCTTGCGCTCCATGATATCACCTGCCGCAAAGACGGCCGCGGGATTTTAAAGCACGTCGGTCTGACGCTGCACAGGGGCGAGCGCATCGCGCTGCTCGGCGAGAGCGGCGCGGGGAAGTCGACGCTTCTGAAAGTGCTGGCCGCCATGTGCGAGGCCGAAGGGGATTACACGATCAACGGCCGTCCATGCCGGGAATACCGCTATGAAGACTTCCGGAAGCAGGTCGCGCTGCTGCCGCAGAAGACGTTCGTGTTCAGCGCCTCCATCCGCGATAATCTCACCATGTTTTCCGGTGCGCCGCAGCAGGATGCGGCGCTGGCAGAAACGCTGGACAGCGCCGGGCTTTCCAAATGGTACGCCGCGCGCGGCGCGAACATGGACACGATGATCGGCGACGGCGCGCACGCGCTCTCGGGCGGCGAGGAGCGCCGGCTCGACCTTGCACGGACGCTCTGGCGAAAGGGGAGTCTCGTCATGCTGGACGAACCGGGCGCGGGACTGGACGAAGCGACGCGCGTCGAGCTGGAAAAGCAGATCGCGCAGCTGCCGTGCGACATTCTGATCGTCGCCATGCACAATTATTCCCCGGAGTTTTTGGATACCTTCACCCGTGTGCTCCGCATCCGGGACGGAGAAATTATTATGTAAACTTATTGACAGAATAAAAAGGAGAACTCATCATGCATTTCACCTACAGAACGAAGGGCACCTGCTCGCAGCAGATCCTGTTTGACATCGAGGACAACAAGCTCCATCATATCGAGTTTATCGGCGGCTGCAACGGCAATTTGCAGGGCATTTCCAAGCTCGTCGAGGGCATGGACGTCGACGAGGTCATCCGCCGGCTGGACGGCATCCACTGCGGCATGAAGGACACGTCCTGCCCCGACCAGCTGGCCAACGCGCTGCGTCAGGCAAAGGAAAAGCTCTGAGGCGTCAGAAACGACCTCGACGAAACGAATCATCGCGCGTCAGAAACGGCTTTGACGAAACGAGCCGCCGCACGTCGGAAACGACCTCGACGGAACGAGTCTTCGCAAGCGAAGCCTCTTATCCTCTGAGCTCGTTTCCTCCTTTCCGAAACGCAAACCGAGTTTGCGTTTCGGTTTTTATTCTCTAAAGCCTTTTCTTCCTTTCCAAAATGCAGGCCGAGCCTGCATTTTGGCTTTGTAAAATCTGCCCTTAGAGGTGTAGGGGCCGATGCCCACATCGGCCCGTGGGGAACGATCGAATTCGCCGAAGACTTCCGCGTTTTGGATGTGCCTGCTGCGCGGGCCGATGTGGGCATCGGCCCCTACGCAAATTTGAAAAATCAACACAAAAAGGTACAGCCCTGATTTCAGGGCTGTACCATCTGTTTTGTACGCTCACATAAAAATTATGTCAACCGAACGCACCGATATGGTCAATGCCCTGCTGCGGTTCGGGCGTAGGAATCCCGGTCTGCACAATGGTCATGTTTTCCGCCATTTTTTCTGTGATCTCCCAGTCGCCGCCCAAAATTACCACGCAGAACTTCTCTGGATCGTACAGCAGCAGAAACTGATTGGTCACGTCCGAGCCGCGATCCGCGTCATATGTTTCAATCCAGCAGGCGTAAAGCTCGTTCAGCATACCCTCCTTCACGATCGTCGGGTCGTTTCCGACCACGAAAAGATCGATGCCCGCAAACTCATTGGCAGACAGGCAGGAGAAGGTGTAGGTTACCTGTGCGCGGCAGTCGGTCGAATACACGCAGTCCTTCGCCAGCTCGATTTGAGATTCCGACACGCCGCTCAGCTGTTCGGGGGCTCTGCTTGCGATGACATCATACAGATATGCAGTGTGATCCGGGATCAGCGCGGCCGGCAGCCAGCCGAACTGCACGCCGCAGTAGGTGCCCTCCGTCCTGCCCTCCGTGTCAATGCGGATGATCGAGTCGCTGGTAAAATCCTCGAAATAGGACTGGGTCGTACCGTCTGCGAGCGTGTGTTTGAGCGGTACGCGATACGCGGTTTCCTCGTTGGAGACGGATACATAGTGCCAGACCGCGGCCGCGCCGCACAGCACCGCAACGGCCGCCGCGGCGGCTGCCACGATGCGCAGCACGCGCCTTCGGCTGCGCCTTTTCGCGTCCTGCCGCACAAGCTGCAAGGCGCCGTTCAGGATTCCAGCCTGCCGCTCGTCCGAAAGCGCTTCGGCCGGCAGCGCAGGCAGTTCGGCGGATTGCAGGATCCTGTCGATGTTATTCATATACAAACCCTCCCTTGCACAACTCGTTCCTGATGGCTTCCCGGCTGCGCACCAGCCGCATCCGGACCGCCGCGGGCGTCAGGCCCAGCGCGCCGGCGATCTCCGGTGCGCTCTGGCACAGATCGTAAAAGCGCCGAAGGATCTCACGGTCCAATTCTGACAGCAGCGCGACCGCCTCGCGCAGCTGCCGGGCCTGTTCCTTTTTCACGGTTTCCTCCAGCAGGAAATCGTCCGTCCCGGCCATCTCTTCGTCCAGCGGCACGTCCATGCGCGCCTTTCGCAGCCGGTCGACGGTCTTGTTCCGCGCCACGCTTCCGAGCCACGCGCGGATGCACCCGGCCTTCACCGTTCGGCAGGACTGCCAGAGCGCGAAAAATACGCTCGAGGCAAGCTCGTCCTCGTCCTCCGGGGGCAGCAGCCCGCGGCTGCGGTTGTGGATGACTGTCACGACGTAGGCGCTGAACTGCGCGATCACCGCAGAGAGCGCCTGCTCGTCTCCGCGCCGCAGGCGGGAAAGCAGCTGTTGTTCGTCCATACAGATTCCTCCATGCTTTTTTTGTCGGCCGACACCCATATAATCGCAAAACGGGACGGAAGTGTAACAGCTTGTAGATCGCTGTCAAGACCCATTGGGTTTCAACCTCTCAGTCAGCTTCGCTGACAGCTCCCCTTAAAAGGGGAGCCATGGACGGTGCGCAGTCCAAAGCCTCCCCTTGTGAAGGGGAGGTGGCGAGCATAGCGAGCCGGAGAGGTCGGTCGTCGCCTACACAATTAAGAAAACCATACAAAAAGGTACAACCCTGCAATCAGAGTTGTACCTTCTGCGTTTATACGGAATCCCGGGCCTTTACAGACGCTTACAGCAGCGCGGACAGCTCCTCGACCGTCTCGTCGAACACGCGCAGCGCGCTGCGCACCGTCTCTGGCTTCGTGAGGTCGACGCCCGCGAGCTTCAGCTCTTCGAGCGGATAGTCGCTGCCGCCGGTCGTGAGGAACTTGCGGTAACCGGATGCGTCGCCGGTTGTGAGGATATGCTCCGCGATGGCCACGGCGGAGGAGAAGCCCGTCGCGTACTGATAGACATAGAACGCGCGGTAGAAGTGCGGGATATACGACCATTCGGGGTCAATATCGCTGTCGATGCCGATGCCGTCGTAGTACAGCGCCTCCAGATCGTGGTACACGCTGCCCAGCGTCGCGGCGGTCAGCGGCGTACCGGCGGCGTAGAGCTCGTGCGCCTTGCGCTCGAACTCGGCGAAGAGCGTCTGACGGTAGATCGTCGTGCGGAAGCTCTCGAGGAAGTGGTTGAGGATATACGCGCGGCGCTTCGGGTCCGTCTCGGTTTTGAGCAGGTACTTGGTCAGAAGCACCTCGTTGACCGTCGAGGCGACCTCGGCGACCATGATGCGGTAATCGTGGTTAACATAATCCTGCGTCGTATCGGAGAACCAGGAGTGCATGGCGTGGCCGAGCTCATGTGCAAGCGTAAACGCATCGTTGAGCGTCCCGGCGAAGTTCAGCAGCACATAGGGGTGTACACCGAACACACCGCAGGAGAACGCACCGCCCTGCTTGCCGTCGTTTTCATACACGTCGATCCAGCGCTCGTTCAGCGCGCGGTCGATGACGGCGCAGTAATCCGCACCGAGCGGCTTGACGGCCTCGCGCACGAGCGCCTTGGCCTCTTCGTAACTCATGGGGTAGTCGATATCGTCGACGATGGGCGTGTAGAGATCAAACACGTCGATCTTGTCGAGCTTCAGCGCGCGGCGGCGCAGCTCGAGATACTTGCGCATGGACGGCAGGCTCTCGTGTACGGCGCTGATGAGGCTGTCGTACACCGCGACGGGGACATTGCCGCCGTCGAGCGCCGCCTCGCACGCCGAGGCGTAGCCGCGCTGGTTCGCAAAATAGGTATCGAGCTTGACATTGCCGCCGTAGAGCGCGGCGATCGTATTGCCGTACTGCCGGTATGTGCCGAACATGGCGCGGAATGCGCCCTCGCGCACGGCGCGATTGCGGCTCTCGCGGAAGACCGGGAACGTGCCGCCGGTGAGCTGCACATCCTCGCCCGCGTCGTTTTTGACCATCGGCAGCTGCAAATCGACGTCGGTCAGCATCTCATAGGCCGACTTCGGCGTCCCGGCTGCATCGCCCAGCAGCGCCAGCATCTGCTCGCGCGCCGCGTCGAGCGTATGCGCGCGCGTGCGGACGATATCGTCCACCGTGTGGCAGTAAGTCGCCAGCGCTTCATCCTGCATCCATGCGTCCAGCGTTTCGGCCGGGATGGCGAGAATTTCGGGATTCATGAACGCCGTGGCGGCGCCGAATTTCACGGCGAGGCTCGTGGCCTTCGCCTCCATCTCCTGGCTGCGCGCGTCGGAGCCGTCCTCCGTCTTTTTCAGGAACGCATAGATATACGGCGTCTCCATCTTAAGACTCGCGGCGAAGACGGCGTCCAGACCGGCCTTGAAAGCCTCCTTTGACGTGCCGAGCGTACCGGGCACGGACGCGAGCGCGTCGACGGCGTCAGAAGCGGCCTGCATCGCGGCTTCCCAGGCGGCAGTGTCCGGGAAAATCTTCGTCAGGTCCCACTGGAACCGGATATCCTGTTCGCTTCGTTTCATAGCGTGTCCTCCTCAAATGAACATTTTTGTTAATATGTATTATATACCGTGGAAAAGCGTGTGTCAATCATCGCCGTCCGACAGCGCGATGCCGTTGAGCTCCACGCCGTCGTCGGCCTTGATGAGCAGATACCGCACGCCGCCGAGCACGCGCGTCTCGACGAGATCCGGGCGTTCGGGGTTGACGGTGATGGAGACGTCGGGCGTCTTGAGCACGCATTTTTTCGTCTCCACGAGGTTTTTGGGGTTCAAAACCGCGCCGCCGCCGAACGATTCGTCGAACTGCGCGCCGAAGGCCATCCGCTTTTCCTCCGAGACGCCGCAGCCCTCGAGCACCTCCTTGAGCTCGTCTCCGGAGATGACGAGCGGATCGTCGGATTTTGCCTCCTGCCAGGCGTCGATGCGGTCTTTCAGCTCCCGCTGCATCTGCTGCACGACGGCCAGCGAGCATTCCTCGTCCAGTGCGCTTTGCAGAACGCCCGAGAACGTCTCGCGCTGCGCGTCGGCGGGCATGGGCGGCTGGATATGGAACAGCGCCTCGATGAGCGGCTCATGGCTTGCCTTGGACGAGTGCGTGTAGAACAGGCAGTTGTAAAGATTCGTCCGCCGGCCGTCGAACGCGGGGAACAGGAACCCGGCCTCGGGCATGGCGGCGGAGAACCCCGCCGAACGGTTGTGGAAGGTCTGCTCCTCGGCGACGTAGCTGAGCGTTTCCTTCCCGGCCTTCACCGGGCAGACGGCGCAGAGAAAATACGAAAAGACCTCGCTGCCGTCCTCGAGACTTGCACCGTCCCTGCCCTTGAAGGGCACGTCGTAGCGCTCGTGCGCGAGCAGAATGAGGAAATTCTCTTCAAAGTTCACCGCGCCGATGATCGTCTCGAAGAGCGTTTTGCGCGCGTTCTCGTCGTCCAACGCCGTCTCGCGCAGACGCATGAGCAGCCGGTGCTCGTCGGAATCGGCGACCTGCTTCGTGGTGAACGGGAGGTCGATGAGGTTTTTATCCGGTGTTCCGGAGAGCACGCGGCGGAAAATGGCCAGATACTTCTCCTTGTCCTCCTCGCTCATAAGCCCGACGGGCTCGCGGAACGTGGACAGGATCTCGCCGCTGCCTGCGACATAGCAGCCATAGACGGCGGTAAAGTTGGTGCGGTCGGGCTTCATCCGGCGCCGCAGCTCGCCGGTTTCCTTGTTGGTCATGGGAAAAACTCCTTGTGCTGAAAGTCAATTCAGTATATCATAGATGCGGCGCATTTTCCAGTGCGGAACTTTTTCGTGTGCGCGTCGTCTGAAAGAGCAGAAAGAGAGGGAACCGTCATGATCTTTTATCTGAAGGAAGCGTTCATGTCCTTTGACCACTTTGACGTCTGGGATGAAAATGAAAACCTTGTCTACAGCGCCGACCGCGAGTTTTTCAACTTCGGCAAAAAGCTCACCGTGGCCGACGCGGCGGGAAATGTCGTCGCCAGCGTGCAGCACGTGCCGTTTTCCATTCCGTGCACGTATGCGCTGACAGCCGGGACGCGGGAATACGACCTGACGCGCCATTTTGCGCTCTTTTCGCGCAGCTATTCGATCGACGAGCTCGGCTGGGAGGTCGAAGGCGACTTCATGGGTCTCGATTACGAGATCACGAAGGACGGCCGGCGCGTGGCCGCCGTGTCGCGCGCCTGGATGACGCTCGGCGACCGTTACGCGCTCGAGGTCGCTGATCCGCGCGACGCGCTCATCGCACTTCTGACGGTCATCGCCATCGACTGCTGCGACGAAGAACACAGAGGATAGTTGTTTTGCACAAAACAAAAACGCATTTCCCGTCACAATTATGAAAAAATACGCTTGACTTTGCGCATTTAAAGCAGTATAGTGTGAAACATCCAAGCAAACCGTTTACGCCGCATACGGCAGAAAGGAGCCCGGCCATGAAACAGAACATCACCATTACCGCCGCCCGGCAGGGCTTCTACTTTACCATGGCTCGCAAGTATTATTTTGCGGGCCTCATTTACCGTGCGCAAAAAAAGAAGCTGTCCGTATAAGACCGGTGTTTTCTTCGTAAGTAAGAAGGAGGCTCTGTTCCGCGGACAGAGCCTCCTTCTTGTTTTTGGAGCAGCGCTGTATGACTTCGCTTGCCGAAGTATGCGGTGCAGCTCCGGAGAAAAAAGCTAAAATCAACTGAGAAAAGGAGCAAAATCAAAATGAAAAAGATGCTTGCAATGCTTCTGGCGCTCGTCATGGTCCTGAGCCTGGCCGCCTGCGCCTCCACGCCCGCCGAGACCCCGGCTGCGGAAACCCCTGCCGCCGAGACGCCCGCCTCCACCGAAGAGACCCCCGCCGAAGCGCCTGCCGCAGAGGGCAAGACCTACACTGTCGGCGTCTGCCAGCTCGTGCAGCATGAGGCGCTCGACGCCGCGACGCAGGGCTTTGTCGACGCGCTGAAAGAAGAGCTCGGCGACGCCGTCACGATCGACGTGCAGAACGCCTCCGGTGACTCCGTCAACTGCGGCACCATCGTCAACGGCTTCGTGTCCAAGGGCGTCGACCTCATCATGGCCAACGCCACCCCGGCCCTGACCGCTGCCGTCTCCGCCACGGCCGATATCCCCATCCTCGGTACATCCATCACGGCCTACGGCGTTGCGCTCGACATTGACGACTTTAACGGCACCGTCGGCGGCAACGTCTCCGGTACGTCCGATCTGGCTGATCTTCAGGCGCAGGCCCAGATGATCCTCGACTGGTTCCCCGAGACGAAGACGGTCGGCCTGCTGTTCTGCTCGGCCGAGCCCAACTCCCGTTATCAGGTCGACGAGGTCTGCAAGGCGCTTGAGGCTCAGGGCGTGACCTGCGAAGAGTTCGCCTTCACCGACAGCAACGACGTTTCCTCCGTCGCCCAGAAGGCCGCTGATTCCTCCGACGTCATCTACATCCCGACCGACAACACCGCTGCGGCCAACACCGAGGCCATTGCCAACGTCCTGATCCCCGCCGGCGTGCCCGCCATCTGCGGCGAAGAGGGCCTCTGCCGCGGCTGCGGCGTGGCGACGCTGTCCATCAGCTACTACGATCTCGGCGTGACCACCGGCAAGATGGCTGCGAAGATCCTCAAGGGCGAGGCCGACGTCTCCACGATGCCGGTCGAGTACACCGACGCAACTCCGAAGTATAACGCTTCCGTCTGCGAACAGCTCGGCATCACGCCGCTGGACGGCTACGAGGCCATCGAGGGCTGATTTCCCCGGAACCCTTTCCCGCGGCTGCAATCTTGCAGCCGCGGGCACAAAACTGCTTGCTTCTGCCATCGGAAGACAACCCGCGTCTTTATCCTCCGATGGAAGAGGCAAGAAAAGAAGGAGAACGATCATGAGTTTCATCACATCACTGCTCAATTCCATGCCGGGCGCGATCGCGCAGGGTATGATCTGGGGCGTCATGGCCATCGGCGTCTACATCACCTTCCGCATTCTCGACGTGGCCGACCTGACGGTCGACGGCTCCATCGCCACCGGCGGCGCAGCCGCCGTCATGCTCATCCGCGCGGGTGTCAACCCGTGGCTGGCGCTGCTGTGCGCGTTCGCGTGCGGGATGCTTGCGGGCTTCGTGACGGGGATGTTCCACACGAAGTGCGGCATCCCGGCCATCCTGTCCGGTATTCTGACGCAGCTGGCGCTCTATTCCATCAACCTGCGCATCATGGACAGCAAGGCCAATCAGGCCGTCGGCGTGGATAAATATCCGCTCATGGTCTCGCAGCGCTTCGTGCGCGAGGTGAGCATGAAAAACCCGCTGCCGGTGCTGCTCATCTTCACGGTGGCGATCATCGCGCTTTTGTACTGGTTCTTCGGTACGGAAAAGGGCTGCGCCATCCGCGCCACCGGCGCGAACCAGAATATGGCCCGCGCGCAGGGCATCAATACAAACGCGAACGTCGTCTTCGGCCTCATGCTCTCCAATGGCCTCGTGGCGCTATCCGGTGCGCTGCTCGCGCAGTTCCAGGGCGCGTCCGACGTCAACATGGGCCGCGGCGCGATCGTCATCGGTCTGGCCGCCGTCATCATCGGCGAGGTCGTGTTCGGGAAGCTCTTCGTGAACTTCGGCCTGAAGCTGCTGGCCGTGTCCATCGGCGCGGTGATCTATTATATCGTGCTGCAAATCGTGCTCCAGCTCGGCCTCAACACGAACGATCTCAAGCTCATCACGGCGCTGATCGTCGCGGTGTTCCTCGCCATCCCGTATTGGAAGGGCAAGATGTTCCACGGCAAGACGCAGAAGGGAGGCGCGCACCATGCTTGAACTGAAAAATGTGTGCAAAACGTTCAATCCCGGCACAGTCAACGCCAAAACGGCGCTCAATGACCTGAGCCTGACGCTGAACGACGGCGATTTCGTCACCGTCATCGGCGGCAACGGCGCAGGCAAGTCGACCATGCTCAACGCCATCGCCGGCTCGTTCCAGATCGACAGCGGCTCCATCGTCATTGACGGCAGGGACGTGACGAATCTGCCCGAGCACAAGCGCGCGGCGTTCCTCGGCCGCGTGTTCCAGGATCCGATGATGGGCACCGCGCCCACCATGCAGATCGAGGAAAATCTCGCGCTCGCCGCGCGCCGCGGCAAGCCGCGCGGACTCAAATGGGGCATCACAAAGGCCGAGCGCGCGGAATACCAGAAGCGGCTGCATTCGCTCGATCTTGGTCTGGAGGACCGCATGACCGCCAAGGTCGGCCTTCTGTCCGGCGGCCAGCGTCAGGCGCTGACGCTTCTGATGGCGGCCTTGCAGGAGCCGAAGCTGCTGCTGCTCGACGAGCATACGGCGGCGCTCGACCCGCGCACGGCGGCGAAGGTGCTGGAGCTGTCCGACCGCATCGTGCAGGAGCACGGTCTGACGACGCTCATGATCACGCACAATATGAAAGACGCCATCGCACACGGCAACCGCCTCATCATGATGGACGCCGGCCGCGTGGTCGTCGACGTTTCGGGCGAAGAAAAGAAAAAGCTGACCGTCCCGGATCTGCTGGCGATGTTCTCCTCGGCCAGCGGCAGTGACGAAGCCAACGACAAGATGCTCCTGTCGTGAACGTGCAGCTGTGATTCCCTGCGCCCGCAGGCGCACGCTGCAAATTTCAGAGTGCCGATACCGCCATCACCAACATCGTCGGAATCAGAGCTTACGGAACGAGTCTCCGCGAAGCGAAGCCTCTTATCCTGACGCTCTGTTCCTCCTCTTGCGAAACAGACCTTCGTCTGTTTCGCAGAGCGCACGCATCGCCGTGACGGCGGTTTTTGAGTAAAAAGCGTCCTTTTCTCCCCAATCTTTTCCCACGCACGGGAAAAGATTGGGCCGTCGGAGACACGTCGGACACGCAAGCGGGTGCATACGCCGCTCATTTTTACACGGAAAAGCCTTTCCCTCCCGGATAACTTGTGTTATGATATCCGCAGAATGCAAAAAGGAGCGAATACGCATGAAAACCATTGCGAGCTTTACCGTGAACCATGACAAACTGGAAAAGGGGATGTACGTCTCCCGCATCGACGGCGACGTCGTGACGTATGATATCCGCATGAAAAAGCCGAATTGCGGCGATTACCTGACCGACAAGGGCCTGCACACCATCGAGCACCTGTTTGCGACCTATGCACGCAACAGCAGCCTCACGGACAGCGTCATCTACGTCGGCCCCATGGGCTGCCGCACAGGATTTTATCTGCTGCTGCGCGACGCGGTCAGCCGCGCGGAGGCGCTCGGCCTCGTGCGGGACAGTATGCGCTTCATCGCGGATTTTTCCGGTGAGATCCCCGGCAGCAGGCGCTGGGAGTGCGGCAATTATCGCGAACACGATCTTGCCGCCGCGAAGGCCGTGGCGGAGGATATGCTGGATGTGCTGAAAGACTGGAATGAGGAGAAAATGCAGTATGAAGCGTAACGGGACCATCGGGATCATTGCAGCGCTGCCGTCTGAGCTTGCGCAGCTGCTCGAACAGGCGCAGGACGTGCGGACGGAGGAATATCACGGCCTGGCGTTCCGCACCGGGACGCTGTGTGGCTGGCCGGTCGTGCTGCTCAGATGCGGCGTCGGCAAGGTCAACGCGGCCAGAGGCGCGCAGATGCTGATCGACCGCTTTTCACCGGCGGCCATCATCAACACCGGCATCGCCGGCGGCCTTGCGCCGAGACTCGCAGTCGGCGACGCGGTCGTGGCGGCGGAGCTGGTGCAGCATGACTTCGACACTACGCCCTTCGGCGACGCGCGCGGCTTTATTTACGGCGAAGACAGCAGCCGCCCGACGGTTTTCCGCGCCGATGCGGCGCTCGTCCGCGTATTGACGCAGGCCGCAGGCGCGGTGCTCGGCGCGGCGCGCGTCCACACGGGCCTGATCGCCACCGGCGACCAGTTCATTTCCGGTGCGGAGAAGAAGGCCGGGCTGCGCGCGGCGTTCGGCGCGTCTGCCGCCGAGATGGAGGGCGGCGCGATCGCGCAGTGCGCGAGTCTGTCCGGTGTGCCGTTCGCGGTGCTGCGCGCGATCTCCGATCTGGCCGACGGCACGGCGTCGGAGTCGTATGAGACGTTCGAGCGGCACGCGGCCGACGCCGCGGCGAAGACGCTCTGTACGGCGCTGCGGCTGCTGGCCGAAGAAACAGATCGGTAAATAACGGTCAAAACCCCGCTGTTTCCATGAAACAGCGGGGTTTTTGCGCGCCCGGTTGACGGCGCGCAGATTTTTTGTTTATAATAATAAAAACCATACAATGAGGAAAGGAGCCCACGCCATGCAGGAGACAGATCTGCTTACGGTCGTCGTGGCCGACGACGAACCGGAGCTGCTGCACGCGGTCTGCCAGCTCATCGACTGGCAGGCGCTCGGCTTCCGTCTCGTCGGACAGGCCGGGAACGGGCTCGACGCTTTGCAGCTCGTCGAGCAGATGCAGCCGGATTTCCTTCTGACGGATATCCGGATGCCGTTTATTTCCGGGACGGAGCTGGCGCGGCAGGCACGGGAGGTGCAGCCGCTCATCCAGGTCGCGTTTCTGAGCGGCTATGATGAGTTTGAATACGCCAAGCAGGGGATCGAGAACGAGATCGTCGCATATCTGCTCAAGCCCATCAGTATGGCCGAGCTCACGCAGGAGCTGGGGCGCATCCGCGCGCGCATCCGCCGCCGGCTCGACGATCTGACGCGCGGCCGCAGCGGCGGCGAGGCGCGGGAGCTGCTGACGGCGACGATGCTGCTCGACCCGTATTTGCAGCCGCAGATGACGCAGACGCTCGCGCAGGCGCAGAGCCTCGGCTTTCCGATCCGGGAGGACGACCATATCAGAGTCGTGGCGCTCCGGACGGCGGCGGCGCAGCCGTCCGGGCAGGAGCTGCTGGCTGCGGCGGAGATCGTCCTGTCGCGCGCATACGCCTGCGGCGGATTCTGTTCGGGCGGGCGCGTGCTGGTGCTTACGAGCGCGGCGGGCGGCTTCGGCCAGCTCTACAGTGCGATCGACGAGCTGCGGCAGGCCGTGCGCCGGCGCTGGAAGACGGAACCGGATATCGGCATCAGCAAGGAATTTTCCTCGCCTGCCGAGTGCCACGCGGCGTATCTCGACGCGATGCAGGCGCTCGGGCTGGCGCAGCAGACCGGCGGGCTCTATGCCTCCGACGGCTGGGACAACATCGATCAGCTCTGCGCGCGCGCCGTGCAGATGATCGAAAAGGAATATATGGACGAGTCGATGTCCTTGCAGCTGGTGAGCGACCGGCTGCACGTGAGCGCCAACTATCTCGGCGCGAATCTCAAGCGCTTCGCGGGCGACAGCTTTATGAACCTGCTCATCAAGCGGCGCATGACGGCGGCGCTCGGCCTTCTGCGGACCGACGGCATCCGCATCGCGGAGATCGCGCGGCGCTGCGGCTACTCCGATCAGAGCTATTTCGGCTACTGCTTTAAAAAGTATTACGGGATGTCGCCCGCGCGGATGCGGCAGGAAGCGGGCCGGGAAGGGAAGCAGGCATGAAGAAAAAGGGCCTGAGCATGAACCTCATCATGGTGCTTTCGCTCTCGGCGGTGGCCGTGAGCGTTATGGCGTGCGCGGTGCTGGTATTTTTGCAGACGTACCGGCAGGCGATGGTCCGCAACGCGGAGACGACCAGCCGCCGTACCGTCGCGCAGGTCAGCAGCGTCATGAACGAGTATCTGGAGGATATGAACGACGCGCTGCACGTGCTGGAGCAGTCGCTTGCCACGCCGGCGGAGCAGCGGCAGGAGCGCTTCGAGACATTTTTGCAGATCCGCCCCGACGTCGTCGCCATCACGACGTATGACGCCGAGGGGAATATGTGCAACTGCTACTCGCTCGGGCACACGGTGCGCAGCGAGATCCAGGAAAACCTCTCGTTCGACCCGGAAAAGCTCGCCGATTACCGCAAGGGCGACGTTTCCGCGCCGCACGTCATGTCGATTTTCGAAGAATACTACCCCTGGGTCGTCACGATCCTCGCGCCGGTGCAGACCGAGCAGCAGGAGCGGTGGCTGGCGGTCGACATCAGCTGCTCCAACATCTCCTCGTACATCAGCGGCGTCGGCATCGGCCAGCGCGGCTACTGCTTTCTGGAGGATACCGCGGGCAATATCGTCTATCATCCGCAGCAGCAGCTCATCTACTCCGATCTCAAGCAGGAGGATACGGCGCGCATCGCCGCCATGCCCGACGGCACCGCGGTGGACGGGAATCTGATCTACTCCGTGCAGACGCTGGAAAACAGCACGTGGCGCGTGGTGGGCGTGAGCTCGTTTCAGGAGCTCATCACCGACGGCACGCACGAGGTGCTGCGCATGGTCATCATCGCGGCGCTGGTCATTCTGGGCGCGTCCGTCTGCATCAGCATCCTGCTGTCGCGGATGCTCTCGCGTCCGATCCACGATCTGATCCTGTCCATGCGCAGCTTTGAGCAGTCGACGGACAATTTCACCTACGAGCCTGTCGGCGGCGTGCGCGAGGTGCAGAATCTGTCCGTGTCGTTCGGGCATATGGTGCGCAAGGTGCAGCAGCTCATGCAGACCGTCCGCAGCGAGGAGATCAACCTCCGCAAGACGGAGCTCAAGGCGCTCCAGGCACAGATCAACCCGCATTTTCTTTATAATACGCTCGACTCCATCTCGTGGATGTGCGAGCAGGGGAAAAACGCCGAGGCCGTCGGGATGGTCAGCGCGCTTGCGCGCCTGTTCCGCATCAGCATCAGCAAGGGCCACGAGCTCATCCCTATCCGCAGCGAGGTGCAGCACGCGCAGAGCTATTTGCAGATCCAGAGCGTGCGCTATCAGAACCGCTTCACCTACCGCTTCGACGTTGCGGAGGACTGCCTCGATTTCCTCTGCAACAAGATCACGCTCCAGCCCATCATTGAAAACGCCATCTACCACGGTATCAACGATCTTGTCGACGAGGGCGAGATCTGCATCCGCGTCTTTGCCGAAGCGGCGGATATCCTCTTCGTTGTGGAAGACAACGGCGTCGGGATGGAACCGGAGCAGATCGAGGAGATCTTCACGCGCGGACCGGACAGCAGGGCCGGTATCGGCATCAAAAACGTCAACGACCGTCTGAAGATCTGGTTCGGCGAACGCTATGGACTGACGATCGAGAGCGAACCCGAGCAGGGCACGCGCGTCACGGTCCGGATGCCGAAGGTGCGGGAGGAGAGCGAATATGAAAAGCATTAAAAAGACCGCCGCGCTGCTGCTGGCCGTGCTGATGCTGCTGCTGACGGGCTGCGCACCGGAGCAGTCCTCCGGAGGGCCGTACTCCGTGTACATGATCGTCAAATCCACGACGACGCAGTTCTGGAAGTCGGTCTTCGCTGGCGCAAACGCGGCAAAATCGGAATATAACGTCGACCTGACGATCCTCGGCGCGCCGACGGAGGAGGATTACGCGGCGCAGAATGCGTTCATCCGGCAGGCCATCCAGGACAAGGCCGACGCCATCATCTTCTCGGCCATCAGCTATACGGAGAACGCCGCGGCGATCGACGAGGCCGCCGCGGCCGGGATCAGGGTCGTGGTCATCGACTCCGACGTCGATTCCGACGGCGTTTCGGTGCGCATCGGCACGGATAACGTCGAAGCCGGGCGCATCAGCGCGCGCGCCGCGCTCGACACGGATATGGAGTCGTTCGTCGTCGGCATCGTCAACTGCGACGTCCACACGCAGAACGGTCAGGAGCGGGAACAGGGCTTCCGCGAGGTGCTGTTGCAGGACAGCCGCGTCAAGGGCATCTATACCGTCAACGTCGTGACCGACCAGCGGATGGCCAAGCAGGCCGCGGAAAAGCTGCTGCTGGACCATCCGGAGATCAATGTCCTCATCGGCCTCAACGAGCCGCTGGCCGTCGGCACGGCGCTGGCCGTCGACGAGCTGGGGCTCAACGGGCAGGTGCGCGAGATCGCGTTCGACACGAACATCAAGTGCATCGAGCTGCTCCAGACCGGCGCGGTGTCGGCGCTCATCGTGCAGAATCCCTACGCGATGGGCTATCTGGGCGTGGAAAAGGCGTGGCAGGCGCTGCAAGGCGAGCACTTTGACACGCGCGCGGTCATCGACACGGCGACGACCGTCGTGACGAAGGAAAATATGTTCACAATGGAGAGCCAGAAGGCGCTGTTTTCCTTTAACTGAGCAATTATGCAGAGAAAGCCGTATTTTTTGATCGATTATGTACAAGATGCACAAATTCGTGATCGCGTTTTTGACGGGCAAAAAAAATTCTAGAAAAACGGTGTGGAAAAATCCGTATACGCAATGGAAAATATCTGCTAGACTGTGCGTGTAAGAGGGAAGCGGCCGCCGCGGCCGCGCCTCAATAACACAAACAGGAGGAACTAAAAATGAAAAAGATCCTTGCGCTGCTGCTTGCGCTGGTCATGGTCGTCGCCATGGTCGCCTGTGCCAGCAACACCAATGACACCCCGGCCGAGACCCCGGCCACCGAGACCCCGGCTGCTGAGACTCCCGCCGCCGAGACTGAGACCCCGGCCGAAGAGCCCGCCGCTGAGGCTTCCGAGCTGAAGGTCGGCGTGTTCTACTACACGTTCGCCGACACCTACATCTCCAGCGTCCGTACCGCTCTGGACAACGAACTGAACGCGCTGGGCGTTACCTTCAACAACTTTGACGGCAACAACAACCAGACCACCCAGAACGAGCAGATCCAGACCGCTGTCACCGACGGCTACAACCTGCTGGTCGTCAACATGGTCACTTCCGGCTCCCCCGACGTTGCCAACGAGATCATCTCCCTGGCAAACGGCACCCCCGTTATCTTCTTCAACCGCGCCATCGAGGCTGACGGCGAGGAAGGCACCGTCCTGAACGCCAACACCAACATCTGCTTCATCGGCACCGACGCTCCCGAAGCCGGTCACCTGCAGGGCAAGATGGTCGGCGAGTATCTGCTGGCCAACTGGGATACCGTTGACCTGAACGGCGACGGCAAGATCTCCTACGCCATGTTCAAGGGCGACGAGGCCAACGTGGAAGCCATCTACCGCACCCAGTTCGGTGTTGAGGACGCCGACGCTGTCCTGACCGCTGCCGGCAAGCCCGCTCTGGAGTACTTCGACGCCTCCAACGCCTCCAAGTACCAGGTGGATCTGGGCGGCGCCTGGAGCGCACAGGCTGCTCTGGACTACATGAACACCAACCTGTCCCAGTACAACGAGGCCAACGGCAACATGATCGAGCTGATCATCTGCAACAACGACAACATGGCTGAAGGCGCTATCTCCGCTCTGGAGGCTGCCGGCTACAACACCGGTGCCGAGGGCGCGACCACCATCCCCGTGTTCGGTGTTGATGCTACCGACGCTGCCAAGGAGCTGATCGCTGCCGGCAAGATGACCGGTACCGTCAAGCAGGACGCCGAGGGCATGGCCGTCGCCATCGCCTCCGTCGTCAAGGCCGCCGGTGAAGGCACCGCCATGGCTGACGCCATCGCCGCCACCGCCGGCACCAACGCCGAGATGTACTCCATCGCCGACGGCATCGCCAACAAGCTGTTCGTCGCGTACGCTGCCTACACCAAGTAAGATTTAAAAGAATAAGACCTGAGGAGGGCAGCCGCTGCTGTGTCGGCGGCTGCCCTTTCTGAGTTGGCGAAAAGGAGGGGGATCCAGATGGAGCAAACCGTGCTGCTCCGGATGACGGATATCACAAAAACTTTCCCCGGCGTCAAGGCGCTGGATCATGTCAGTCTGGAGGTCAAGGCGGGCACCGTACACGCGCTCATGGGCGAGAACGGCGCCGGCAAATCCACGCTGATGAAATGCCTCTTTGGCATCTACGGCAAAGACAGCGGCCATATTTATCTCGAGGGCCGCGAAGTGAATTTCTCCAGCTCCAAGGAGGCGCTGACCAACGGCGTCGCCATGGTGCATCAGGAACTCAATCAGGCGCTCAAGCGGACTGTCATGGACAATCTGTGGCTCGGGCGCTATCCGAAGGTCGCGGGCTTTATTGTGGACGAACGCAAGATGCTCCGCGACACGAAAGCCATCTTTGAGGAGCTCGGCATCGACGTCGACCCGCACCGGGTCATGAGCACGATGCCGGTTTCGCAGCGTCAGATGGTGGAGATCGCAAAAGCCGTCTCCTATCACTCGAAAGTCATCGTATTTGATGAGCCCACGTCCTCCCTGACCGAGGAAGAGGTCGAGCATCTGTTCCGGATCATCAATATGCTCCGCGACCGCGGCATGGGTATCATCTATATTTCGCATAAAATGGCCGAGATCAAGCGCATCTCCGACGAGATCACCGTCATGCGCGACGGCCGCCACGTTGCGACCCGCCCGGCTGCCGAGCTGGAGATGAACGACATTATCCGTCTCATGGTCGGCCGTGAGCTCGGCAATCAGTTCCCGCCGAAGACCAACGTCCCCGGCGAAACGTTCCTCGAGGTGCAGCACCTGACGGGCCTGTACAACAATCTGCGCGACGTTTCCTTCACCGCCCGGCGCGGCGAGATCGTCGGCCTCGCGGGCCTCGACGGCAGCGGCCGTACCGAGACGCTCGAAACGATGTTCGGCGTCGCCACGCGCAAGGCTGGCAAGATCCTGCTGGACGGCAAAGAGTGCAAAAACCTCACGCCGCGCCAGTCCATCAAAAATCACTTCGCGCTTCTGACCGAGGAGCGCCGCGCGACCGGCATCTTCGGCATCCTGAATATCCGCGAAAATACCGTCATTTCCAGCCTTGGCAAGCATAAGCGCGCGGGCTTCGTCCTGAGCGACAAGTCGATGAAAAGGGACACGCAGTGGTCCATCGACGCCATGCGCACCAAGACGCCCTCGCAGGAGACGAAGATCCGCTCGCTTTCCGGCGGCAACCAGCAGAAGGTCATCATCGGCCGCTGGCTGCTGACCAATCCGGACGTGCTCCTGCTCGACGAGCCGACGCGCGGCATCGACGTCGGCGCGAAATATGAGATTTATCAGCTCATTCTCGATCTTGCGAACAAGGGCAAGACCGTTCTGATGGTTTCGTCCGAAATGCCGGAGCTGCTCGGCGTGTGCGACCGGATCCTTGTCATGTCCGGTGGACGCCTGGCCGGCGAAGTGGACGCAAAAACAACGACGCAGGAAGATATCATGCGTCTGGCAGCAAAGTATGTGTAAGGAGGAAGAGCGGTATGGCAAACCCAGTCAAACAGCTCCAGAGAAAACAGGAGGAATTCCGCAAACTCGACGCGAGTGACCGCCGCCGTCACGTGGCGGACGCCATTCTCAACAACGCACTGTATATCCTGATGGTGATCTTCATCGTCTATACGGCGATCAAGAATGAAAACTTCCTCTCCGCGGGCTCAATCGCAAACATCATTTCCCTTGTCGCCGCGTCGCTGCCGATGGCACTCGGCATCGCAGGCTGCATCGTCCTGACCGGTACCGACCTGTCGGGCGGCCGCGTCGTCGGCCTGACCGCCGCTATCGCGGGCGCGCTTTTGCAGGACCGCACGATCTCCCGCAAGCTCTTTTCCAATCTGCCTGAGATCACCGGCGGCTGGATCCTGCTGACGATCCTGGTCGTTGTCGCGGTCGGCGCGATCATCGGCCTTGTCAACGGCTTCTTCGTTGCGAAGTTCAGCCTGCATCCGTTCATCGTCACGCTGGCCACGCAGCTCATCACCTACGGCCTGATCCTGATCTTCTTCATGCTCAACGGCAACAACGGCCAGCCGGTTTCCGGTCTGTCGCAGGATTACAAGAACGTCGTTTCCGCGCCGCTGGTGCAGTTCACGACCGGCTCCGGTGCGAAGGTCTCCATCCCGTGGTACGTGCTGTACGCGGCCATCTTCGTGTTCATCATGTGGTTCATCTGGAATAAGACGGCCTTCGGCAAGAATATGTTCGCCGTCGGCTCCAACGCCGACGCAGCCAGAGTCTCCGGTGTCAACGTCTTCTGGACCACGGTCCTTGTCCATACGCTGGCCGGCGCGATGTACGGCATCACGGGCTTCATCGAGGGCGCCCGTATCAGCTCCATCACGCAGTCTGCGGGCCTGAACTACGAGTGCGACGCCATCGCGGCGTGCGTCATCGGCGGCGTTTCGTTCGTCGGCGGCACCGGCAAGATCAGCGGCATCGTCCTCGGCGTGTTCGTGCTGCGTATCATCTTTGTCGCGCTGTCCATGCTCGGCATCGACCCGTCCATGCAGTACATCATCAAGGGCGGCATCATCCTTGCGGCGTGCTCGCTCGATATGCGCAAATATCTGGCGAAAAAGTAAGCAAACCAACCACATAGGGGCAGATGAGTTTCATCTGCCCCTGTTTTGGAGAAAAGAGGTCCTTTTTTATGAAAACAATTCTGGTATTAGGCGGCGCGGGCTACATCGGCAGCCACACCGTGTATGAGCTGATCGACAACGGCTATGACGTGGTCGTGGCGGACAATCTGGAAACCGGCTTCCGTAAGGCTGTGCATCCGAAGGCGCGGTTCTATCAGGGTGACATTCGGAACAAGGAATTCTGCGATCATGTCTTCTCGTCGGAGAAGATCGACGCGGTCATCCACTTTGCGGCCAACTCGCAGGTCGGCGAGAGCATGGTCAATCCGCTGAAATATTACGACAACAACCTCGGCGGCACGCGGACGATGCTCCAGAGCATGATCGAGCACGGCGTCAAGTACATCGTCTTCTCGTCGACCGCCGCGACCTACGGCGAACCCGAGCGTGTGCCCATTCTGGAAACCGACCCGACGCACCCCACGAACTGCTACGGCGAGACGAAGCTCTCGATGGAGCGTATGTTCTATTGGGCGTCCGTCGCGCACGGCATCCACTTTGTGGCGCTGCGCTACTTCAACGCCTGCGGCGCGCATATGTCCGGCAAGATCGGCGAGGCACATAACCCCGAGACGCACCTCATCCCCATCGTCCTGCAGGTCCCGAACGGTCAGCGCGATCACGTTTCCATCTTTGGCGACGACTATCCCACGCGCGACGGCACTTGCGTCCGCGACTATATCCACGTCACAGACCTCGCGTCTGCGCACATTCTGGCGGCAGAATATCTGATGAACGGCGGCGAGAACAACGTGTTCAATCTTGGCAACGGCGTTGGCTTTACCGTCAAGGAGATCATCGACACGGCGGAGAAGGTCGTCGGTAAGCCCATCAAGTGCGAGATGGCAGCTCGCCGTGCGGGCGACCCGGCACAGTTAGTTGCGTCCAGCGAAAAGGCGAAAACGGTGCTTGGCTGGAAGCCGAAGTATGACGATATTGAGACGATCATCGGTTCTGCGTGGAACTGGCACAAGGAGCATCCGAATGGCTATGAAGATTGAGACGGTTTGGGCGGCGGTCGATTCGCTGCTCGACTACGCGAAGAATTGCGAACTCCTGCACCCGCTGGACGAGACGTTTGCGCGGAACAGCCTCCTTGCGGAGCTGAAGCTCGAAAGCTATGAAAAGCAGAAAGAGCACTATGAGTTTCCGGAATGCCTGAATATTCTGTGCGACTATGCGGCAGAACAGGGTATGATCGCGGACACCATTGCGGAGCGCGACCTGTTTGATACGCGGCTCATGGGCTGTGTCACGCCGCGGCCGTCGGAAGTTGTGCGGAAGTTCTGGTCGCTCTACGCGGAAAGCCCGAAAGCGGCGACCGACTACTTCTATAAGCTGAGTCAGGACTGCAACTACATCCGCCGCGACCGCATTGCGAAGGATGAGCATTGGGTTTCTGACACGAAGTACGGCGAACTTGAAATTTCCATCAACCTCTCGAAGCCCGAAAAAGATCCGCGCGACATCGCGGCGGCGAAGCTGAAAAAGGCGTCCGGATATCCCAAATGCCTGCTTTGCGTCGAAAACGTCGGCTACGCGGGCACGATTTCGCACCCGGCGCGGCAGAATTTGCGCGTCATGCCCGTGACCGTGAACGGTCAGCCTTGGGGCTTCCAGTATTCGCCCTACGTTTACTACAATGAGCACGCCATCGTCATGAACACTGAGCATACGCCGATGGTGATTGACCGCTCGGCGTTTGACAAGCTGTTTTCGTTCGTCGAGCAGTTCCCGCACTATTTCCTCGGTTCGAACGCTGATCTGCCCATCGTGGGCGGCAGCATTCTTGCGCATGAGCACTTCCAGGGCGGCCACCATACCTTCCCGATGGAGAAGGCGGAGCCGGAATTTTCGTTCGAGATTCCGGGCTTTGAGGATGTGGATTGCTGTGTGGTCAAGTATCCGATGACGGTGCTTCGCCTGAACTCGGAAAACAAAAACCAGCTCTGCGAACTGGCAGGCAGGATCCTCTCCAAGTGGCGCAAGTATTCCGACCCGGAGGCGATGATCTTCGCGGAAACGGACGGAGAACCGCACAATACGATCACGCCGATTGCGCGGATGCGGAAGGGTCGCTATGAGCTTGACCTTGTGCTCCGCAACAACCTGACGACAAAAGAACATCCGATGGGTCTCTATCATCCGCATGAGGAGCTGCACCATATCAAGAAGGAGAACATCGGCCTGATCGAGGTCATGGGTCTGGCGATCCTGCCCGGCAGACTGAAAAAAGAGATGGCCGACCTCAAAACTGCGCTGCTGAACGGCGAAAATCTGCGTGAAAACGATGAGCTTGCCAAGCACGCGGATTGGGCAGAGGGCTTCCTAAAGCGCCATCCGGAATTCAATGCCGAAAACGCGGAAGATATCATCAAGTTCGAGATCGGGCAGGTATTTGCCAAGGTGCTCGAATGTGCAGGCGTCTACAAATGCACGGCAGAGGGACGTGAACACCTCAAAAAGTTCCTGACGGAGGTTCAGAATGGATAAAACGTATCATTTTTCCGCGCCCGGCCGCACGGAGATCGGCGGCAACCACACCGACCACCAGCACGGCTGTGTGCTGGCTGCGGCGGTCGATATGGAGACGACGGCGGAAGTTCGGCTCAACGGCACGAACACCATCCGCGTGGATTCCGAGGGCTACAAGCCCGTTGAGATCGACCTGAATGATCTGGCTGTCAAAGAATCTGAAAAGAATACCACTGCGGCGCTGATTCGCGGCGTGGCGGCAGCGTTTGCCCAGCGCGGGTACAAGCTGGCAGGCTTTGACGCGAAGGTCAGATCGACCGTGCTGCCCGGTTCGGGGCTGTCCAGCTCGGCGGCGTTTGAAGTCCTGATTGGCAGGATTCTCAACGGCTTGTTCGCAGACAATGCCGTGTCGGCGATTGAGATTGCGCAGATCGGGCAGTACGCGGAAAACGTGTACTACGGCAAGCCTTCGGGTCTGATGGATCAGATGGCGTCGAGCGTCGGCGGATTGGTGTTCATCGACTTCAACGACCCGAAAACGCCGGTCGTCGAGAAGGTCGATTACGACTTTGCGCACAGCGGCTATACGCTCTGCACGATCGACTCCGGCGCAGACCACGCCGACCTGACGGATGAATACGCGGCGATGCCGATTGAAATGAAAAAGGTCGCGAAGTTCTTCGGCAAGGAAGTGCTCCGCGAGGTGGATGAGGCGGAATTTTACGCCAAAATCGCCAATGTCCGCAAGGAAACCGGCGACCGCGCGGTGCTGCGGGCCATCCACTTCTTCAACGAGAACAAGCGTGTGCAGCTCCAGGTGCGGGCGCTGAAGAACGACAATTTCGGGGCGTTCCTGCATTATGTCAACGAGTCCGGCATGGCGTCGTGGACGCTGCTGCAAAACGTGACCCCGGCGGGCTACATCGAAAAGCAGGACATGGCGTTCACCATTGCGCTGTGCCAGCAGCTGCTCGGCGGCGAAGGCGCTGTCCGCGTCCACGGCGGCGGCTTCGCGGGCACGGCTCTCGCGTTCGTCCCGAACGACAAATTCGACGGCTTCAAAACCGCCGTCGAGGCCGTTCTTGGCGCGGGCCACTGCCACGAACTCCAGATCCGATAAACCGCAAGCCCCGTCCGGGCGATTTCCGGGCGGGGCGCTTATTTTACCGTTGACAAACGCGGGATTCTGCGCTATATTGACTAACGAACGTTCATTAGTATTACGGAGGCCTCATGAGACAGGAAGATACCAGACAACGGATCCTCGACCGGGCGCTTGCGCTTTTCGCATCGCAGGGCTACGACGCGGTCAGCGTCAATCAGATCGCGGCCGCGGCCGGCATCAAAGCGCCGTCCCTGTATAACCATTTTGCGGGCAAACAGGCCATTTTCGATGCTATCGTGGCGGAAACCGCCGCGCAGTATGAGCGCGACACCGATAAAATCAACATCCACGTGCAGAATGCCGCGCAGGATATCGGCGTCTTCGCGCATATCACGGAGGAGGGGCTGTTCGAAAAGGTGCGGCAGATCTTTGTGTACTCGCTGCATAACGAGACGATCAGCCGTTTTCGGCGCATGATGACCATCGAGCAGTTCCGCTCCGCGGAGCTGGCGGCGCTGTATTCGCAGCGGTATGTCGAGCGCGTGTGCGCCTATCACGCGGGGATCTTCCGCAATCTGATCGCGGCGGGCGAGCTGCGGGATGCGGACGCGGACACGATGGCGCTGCAATATGTCGCGCCGGTCCTGACGCTCATCGCGATCTGCGACCGGCAGCCGGAACGGGAGGCGGAATGTCTGGAAAAGCTGCGCCGCCATGTCGGGCTGTTTTACCGGATGTTTCAGGCAGACCGGCAGCAGATATTAGAAAAACAAGATCCGGGAAACGGAAAGGGAGTCGTATGACATGAAACTATATTTTGGAAATGCCGTGACGACAGCCACGACGCTGATGATCGCGGCGCTGCTGGGCTTCATCGGCTATACGGTCGGCACAAGGGCAAATGTCCTCTGCTGGGGCCGCAGAAGCCTGCTGGTGCTCGTGTTCGGGCTGGTGATCTGCTGCTTCGCAGCGGCGCGGGACGGTCTGGATAAGACCATCCAGCACGCCATCGACGGCAGCTGCGCGCCGGGCCTGTTCCCGCTTGTGAGCGTTCCGACCGTCGTCGGCTGCATCGGCGCGCTGCTGATCGTGATCGCGGCCATCGCCACGCCCATCGCCAAAACGCAGAAGCTGCGCGAGATCTGGTTCTATGTGATGTCGGGCGGCGCGGTTTTGAAGATCGTCACGATGGAAATTTCCCGTCTCGTGCTGCGCTGAGCGTGAAAATGCAGGGAAGGAGGCTGTTTATGAACGGAGAACCGACAGAATTGACCGTAAGATATGCCGCGCGTGAGGAACTGCCGCGCGTGAACGAGCTGCGCGGGATGGTAAACGAACTGCACGCGCAGGGACGCCCGGATATTTTTCGTCCGGGCTTCTGCGAGGAGCTGCGGCAGCGCATATACACGCTGTTCGACGCACCGGACTATGGCGTGATCGTCGCCTGTCTCGGCGAAACGATCTGCGGCTTTGCCGTCGCGCAGTATGTAGACCGGCCTGCGACGGCGTATCTGTGCCCCATGCGGCTGTATCACATCGAGGAATTCGGCGTGGACGAAACGGCCCGCCGGCGCGGCGCCGGGACGGCGCTGCTGGATTTCTGCAAGGCAGAGGCCGCGCGGCTGGGCTTTGACCGGCTGGAGCTTGACGTCTGGACGTTCAACGAGGCCGCGAAGCAGTTCTATCAGGCGGCGGGGTTTCAGCCCTATCGGAGCCATCTGGAGCTGAAGCTGTAAAGTACGGAATATCACGCCGCGCAGCGGCGTTATATGAAAAAATATCAAAACCATAACAGAAGGAGAAATTTTTGAACCTTACAACCGTATCACTGGAGCGTGTGGCCTGACCGGGAGGTCCGGCAAATTCAAACACACGCCGCTCCTCCCGAAGGCTGGATCACACATCTTCAGGAGGAATCACAATGAACCGCGAAAACAGACGCAAAACTTTTGAAAAAGGTTATTATAAGACGCACGCCTGCCACGATACATTCATCTGCAAGGTCTGCGGGCGGACGGTCGTGCCCGAAAACGCGGGCTCCGATCACCGCAACCATTGCCCGAACTGTCTTTCAAGCCTGCACGTGGACATCGAACCCGGCGACCGGGCAAGCGACTGCGGCGGCATCATGGAGCCGGTCGCGGTCTGGGTGCGCAAGGGCGGCGAATGGGCTGTCATCCACCGCTGCAAACGCTGCGGCGCGCTCAGTTCCAACCGCGTGGCCGCGGACGACAATCCGATGAAGCTCATGTCCATCGCCATGAAGCCGTTGTGCGCGCCGCCGTTCCCGCTCGAGCGCATCGAGGAGATGACGCAGATCATGGGCGGCGAGGGGAGTCTTCGATAACCGAACAACACACAGCGCCCGGAGGGTTCCTCCGGGCGCTGTGCGTCTGTCAGCCGTCCTGCGTGTAGCCTTGCAGCGCGTGCTGTAAGGCGGCGAGCGCTTTTTTCTCAATGCGCGATACATAGCTGCGGCTGATGCCGCACTTTGCGGCGATCTCGCGCTGCGTGAGCGGCGTGCGGTCGCCGAGCCCGTAGCGCAGTGTCAGCACGAGCTTTTCGCGCTCCGTCAGCACCTCGTCCATGACCTCATAGAGCTTTTTGTACATCTGCCGCGCGCTGAGATCCTCAAACAGGTCCTCATCGGAGCACAGAACGTCCATCAAAGACAGCGCGTTGCCGTCCTTGCCCGTCTCGATGCAGTCCGAGAGCGACACGTCGCCCGCGGTCTTTCGCAGCGACCGAAAATACATGAGGATCTCATTTTCTACACATCTTGCGGCGTAGGTCGCAAGGCGTGCGCCCTTGGATGCGTCGAACGTCGAGATGCCCTTGATGAGTCCGATGGTGCCGATGGAGATCAGATCCTCCTGATCGGCCGACTGCGAGTAGTATTTTTTATTCGGATGAAGCAAAAGGATACGATTTTTTCATAGGAAATGGAGAGCTGGCTTTTCAGAATAATCACACAGCATCCAGAATTATTTGGACTGTAAAGCTGCATATCCCGGAAATCTCTTGTAGAAAATCACGATTTCAAGTAAAATCATCCGAAAACACGGAAAATGCGAGAAACTGAATATATTAAAGAAGTTGATAACGGACTAAAGTGCTAAAAGG
>CAKUOS010000018.1 GCA_934670025.1 uncultured Oscillospiraceae bacterium | reverse complement strand
ACGAAATTCTACGGATTCTGAACGTAAAATTACAGATTTATACGAAAAATATTTCTAAAAACGTGATTGCCAGACTTTGAATCCACCTTCCCCCACCACGTCGTCGCGGACTGCACCAGTTCGCGACGATTTTTGATGCTTTGCATGAAAAATCATCTCTCACCCGCTCCGTCGCTCCTCCTCTCAAAATCGCAATCGCTGCCGCTGGATTGCGATTTTGTTTCCCTGGTTTTCATCGTTGATTTATTCCGAACATCCGTCTGGATGCTCGGAATTTTTTCATTTTAAGCGAAGATGGATTCAAAAGGCAGCGTTTTGCTTTTTCCGATGCGCCGGGCGCAGTATGCCGCATCCATAAAAAGAGCAGCGGCCCCTTCCACAGACCCGCTGCTCAAACACCCCAGAAGGTGCGCCGGGAGCCTTATCCCGGCCATCCTGATTATACCCGCATCCTGCAAAAACAGCAGGACGGATACCGCTTTTTACACAAAATGCACGCACTTCTCGTCGTACTGATCCCGCGCGCAGTGCTGCTCGGCAGGATGGCCGGCGTAGATGATGTTCAGCGGGATCATCGTCCCGGGCAGCGCGAGCGCCGCCCGGACGTTCTCCTCGGCCTCCTTTTTCGGATGGATGCCGCACCAGACCGTCCCGAGGCCCAGATCCGTCGCGGCCAGCAGGATATTCTCCGTCGCGGCGCTGCAATCCTGGATCCAGAACTGCGCCCGCTCATCCGGCAGCGTCCGGGTCTGATCGCCGCACACGACGATCGCCAGCGGCGCGCGCATCCGGGTATACGGCGTCGCGGCGCGCAGCTTTTCCAGCGCCTCCGGGTTCGTCACCACATAAAACGCCCACGGCCGTGCGTTGCACGCACTCGGACCGGACATCGCCGCGTGCAGCAGCGCGTCGATCTGTTCCCCTGAAACGGCCTCGTCCGTGAATTTGCGGATGCTGCGTCTTGCCTGTAAACATACCTGAACTTCCATATCAGTCACCTCATCATTAGATTTCACTTCTATTCTAACGAATCATTTTAAGCTGTCAAGTCATGTATCCGCAAGTGATTCAGAAATCATCCCTGTCTCTCAACTCGTCCAAGCCTCGCAGAGTTTGCGTCCGCAGACGCAAAATAATGTAAATCAGTTTTTGCCGGGAGCCCCTGCTCTCGGCAAAAATCCCTCTCGCCGGCAAACGTGAATTTTGTGCGCTAAACTTCCGTGCAGACTCAGCGAAGTGGTCTGCACGGAAAAAGGAGGAACAGAGCATCAGAATAAGAAGCCTTGCTTTGCAAGGATTCGTTTCGAAAGCTCTGATTCCGACGCGCGATGCAGCCGGCGCATCCTTTTGTCAAAAAAGCCGCAGCTTTTTTGACAGTTGGTGCAGAAAGCCCCCGGGAGCGTGCTCCCGGGGGTTTTCCGTCTCTTCTCTTCTTTTCTGTGGAACAATCGCTTACAGGCCCATTTCCTTCTTCACTTCGCCGAAGCAGCGGACTGCAAAATCGAGATCTTCCTTTGTGTGGCCGGCGGAGATCTGCGTGCGGATGCGGTCGCGGCCCTTCGGGACGACCGGATAGCAGAAGCCGACGACGTACACGCCCTTTTCGAGCATACGGCGGGCAAATTCCTGCGCGATCTTCGGATCGTAGAGCATGACGGGGACGATGGGATGCTCGCCGGGCAGCAGATCGAAGCCCAGCTTTTCCATCTCGGCGCGGAAATAACGCGCGTTCTCATGCACCTTGTCGCGCAGCGCGGTGGATTCCTCCAGCAGGTCGATCGTGCGGATCGTCGCGGCGCAGATGGCGGGCGCGAGCGTGTTGGAGAACAGGTACGGGCGCGAACGCTGCCGCAGCAGGTCGACGATCGGCTGCCGCGCCGCCGTGTAGCCGCCCGACGCGCCGCCCATGGCCTTGCCGAACGTGCCGGTGATGATATCGACGCGGCCCATGACGCCGCAGAACTCCGCGGTGCCGCGGCCGTGCTCGCCCATGAAGCCGACGGCGTGGGAGTCATCGACCATCGTCAGCGCGTCATAGCGGTCGGCCAGGTCGCAGATGGCCTTGAGGTTCGCAATATAGCCGTCCATGGAGAACACGCCGTCGGTGGCGATGATGATCTTCTTGCAGCCGGCCTCGCGCGCCTCCTTGAGCTTGGCTTCGAGGTCTTCCATATTGTTGTTGAGGTAGCGATAGCGCCTGGCCTTGCACAGGCGCACGCCGTCGATGATGGAGGCGTGGTTCAGCTCGTCCGAGATGATCGCGTCCTCCGCGCCCAGCAGCGTCTCAAACAGGCCGCCGTTGGCGTCGAAGCAGGAGGAATAGAGGATCGCGTCGTCGGTACCGGCGAAGTTCGCGATACGGCGCTCGAGATCCTTGTGGATCTGCTGCGTGCCGCAGATGAAGCGCACGGAGGACAGGCCGAAGCCCCACTTGTCGTAGCTGGCCTTCGCGGCTTCGATGAGCCGCGGGTCGTTGGACAGGCCGAGGTAGTTGTTCGCGCACATATTGACGACGTGGGATTTCTGCGTCGTGTCGATGCACGAGCGCTGCGGCGTGGTGATGACGCGCTCTTCGCGCCAGGTACCGGCCTCGCGGATGGCGTCGAGCTCTTTTTCAAATGCCTGCAATGCGGTTTTCATGAAAATTCCTCCTTATTTCGTCCAGTCGAGAATGACCTTACCGGATTTGCCGCTGTTCATGGCGGCGAAGCCCTGTTCAAAGTCGGTGTAATGGAAGCGGTGCGTGATGACGGGCGTCAGGTCGAGTCCGCCCTGCACCATGTAGGACATCTGGTGCCAGTTGTCCATCTTGCGGCCGTAGATGCCCTGAAGCGTCAGGCCCTTGCAGATGACGGTGTTCATGTCGACCTCGATGGGCTTGTTGCTGATGCCCAGCAGCGAGACCTTGCCGCCGTTGCGCATGACGGAGATGAGCTGATGGAACGCCGCGGCGTTGCCGGACATCTCAAGACCCACGTCGAAGCCCTCGGTCAGCCCCTGCTTGTGCATGACCTCGTGCAGATCCTCCTTCGCGGTGTTAACGGCCGCGTCGACGCCCATCTTGCGGGCAAGCTCCAGCCGGTAGTCGTTCACGTCGGTGATGACGACGCGGCGCGCGCCCGCGTATTTGCAGATGCCGCCGGCGATGATGCCGATGGGGCCTGCGCCGGTGATGAGCACGTCCTCGCCGACCAGCGGGAACATGAGCGCGGTATGCGTGGCGTTGCCGAAGGCGTCAAAGAACGCGACGACGTCCTCGGGCAGGCTCTCGTCGATGATGATGACGTTCGTCTGCGGGATGCAGACGTACTCGGCGAACGCGCCGTCGCGGTCGACGCCGACGCCGACGGTGTTCTTGCACCACTGGATGTTGCCGGTGTGGCAGTTGCGGCAGTGGTGGCAGGTGATGTGGCCCTCGCCCGAGACGCGCTGGCCCACGTGCAGGCCCGTCACGCCCGCGCCGAGCTCGGCGATCTCGCCGACGTACTCGTGGCCGATGGTCATGGGCGGCTTGATGTGCAGCTGCGCCCACGGATCCCAGTTATAGATGTGAACGTCCGTGCCGCAGATGGCGGTCTTGTGGATCTTGATGAGAACTTCGCCGGGTCCCGGCGTGGGTACCGGCACCTGCCGCAGCTCGAGCCCCGGGCCGGCAATGGGTTTTACGATCGCGTCCATCAATTTCTGCATGAGTTCATCTTTCCTTTCCTGAGCAACGTATGTCTATGGTGTGAGTACAACTATGTTGGAATGTCCTTGGTATGCATACATGATAGCAGTATTTTTTTCCACTGTCAAGTAGGGTTATACAAAAAAACAGGTGTTTTCCCGGCGTGGATTGTGCATCCTGCACCGCGCGCAGATTTTTTCTTTGACCCGCATCCGCGTATGTGCTATGCTGTAGAAAACGACATACTACAGGAGGTTTTTCTCATGGCCATCAACTTCAATCAGGACTCCGTGTGGAATCTGCGCCCCATCAGGATCGAAGCCGTCCGCAACGATGTCAGCGGCCTGCTCATCGACGGCGAGCAGATCGTCGCCGCGTTCCAGACCGTGCGCGATCAGCTCGTCTTCACCGACCGGCGCATTGTCGCCATCGACGTGCAGGGGCTCGTCGGCAAAAAGAAGACCTTCACTTCCCTGCCGTACTCCAAGGTGCAGTTCTTCTCCATCGAGACGCCGGGCTTCATGGAGCTGTTTTCCGACACGGAGCTGTTTCTGATGTTCTCCAACGGCTTCACCGCGAAATTCGAGTTCCGCGGCAGCGCCGACATCGGCCTCATCAGCCGCGTCATCTCGCGCTACGCGATGCAGTAAGATATACTGCCAAAAAAGCTGCGGCTTTTTTGGCAAAAGGTTTGCATTTACATTGTTTTGCGTCTGCGGACGCAAACTCTGCGAGGCTTTTTGCGCGCCGGGCGGCTTCCTGCCGGAAGCCGCTTTTTTGCAAAACTTTTTTTCGTTTCCCTATTGACAATCCCCCGTGCGTTGTGTATAATCAACCCATCAGTTAGATATCTTTAACTTAAATGTGCCGCGCAGGGCGGTCTTCATTTTCAAGGAAAGTTAGATATATCTAACCGGCAATCCCGCCCATGCGGGACACGTCGTTGGAAGCGCTGCGGCGATGTCTTCCCGTCCGCAGCGACGCCATACACAGGGAATCCCCCCTCCCTTCCTTGCAATGCGCGGTTCCCAATCGCCGCGCCGATTGCCTCCTAACTGCAAAGTCGCCTGTCCCTTACCGCAAAAGGGGCAGGTGATTTTGCTTTACACGGCAGGGCTTCCGGTGGTATACTGAACGCGAAATTTGACAAACTCCGGAGGTACAGCGTATGAACTGCGCATTTGTCAACGGAATTCTGCTCGACGGCACGAAGGACATGACCCCGCAGACGGGCCTGTGCGTGCTGACGCGCGGCGAGAAAATTGAGGCCGTCATCCCGGCGGCTGAAGCAAAAACAGACGGCTATACCGTCGTCGATCTGCACGGAAGCTATCTCATGCCGGGCCTCATCAATATGCACGTGCATCTGGCCGGCAGCGGCAAGCCGCAGAAGAAACAGCGCGACAACGAAAAGCTCGTGCGCACGATCCTCTCGACCGGCCTGACGCGCGCCGTGGCCTACAAAATGGTCTGCGGCTTTGCGCGCGACGAGCTGATGGGCGGCGTGACGACGATCCGCACCGTCGGCGGCCTTGCCGATTTTGATACGCGCCTGCGCGACGAGATCGCCGCCGGCAGGCGCACCGGCCCGCGCATCCTTGCCGCCAATCAGGGCATTTCGGTGCCCGGCGGACATATGGCCGGCTCCGTCGCCGTCGCCGCACACTCGAACGAAGAAGCGCTGGCGCATCTGCATACGTGCGAAAAGCAGGGCGTCGACCTTGTGAAGCTGATGATCACCGGCGGCGTGCTGGACGCGAAGGAAAAGGGCGTGCCGGGCGAACTGAAGATGGACCCGGCGATGGTGCGCGCGGTCTGCGGCGCGGCGCATCGGGCTGGTTATACCGTCGCGGCGCACGTCGAGTCGCCCGAGGGCGTGCGCGTGGCGCTTGAAAACGGCGTCGACTCCATCGAGCACGGCGCGAAGCCCGACGACGAGATCATCAGCCTGTTCCGCGCACGCGGCGCGTTCCTCTGCACGACGCTCTCGCCCGCGCTGCCGTATGCGCTGTTTGACCGTTCGATCACCAACGCCTCCGAGGTCGAGCAGTATAACGGCAACGTCGTTTTCCGCGGCATCATCGACTGCGCAAAGGCCGCGCTGGAAAACGATATCCCCGTCGTGCTCGGCAACGACGTCGGCTGCCCGTGGATCACGCAGTACGACTTCTGGCGGGAGCTTTTCTACTTCCATAAGTATGTCGGCGTGTCCAATGCCTTCGCGCTCTACACCGCGACGTGCCGCAGCGCGCAGCTGGCCGGTCTCGGCGATGTCACCGGCACGGTCAAGACTGGCAAATGCGCCGATCTGATCGTCACGAAGGATAACCCGCTCGACGATCTGCGCGCGCTTCGGCACGTGGACATGGTCATGGCCCGCGGCCGTCTCGTGGAGCATCCCGCAGTCAAACACAACGCCCGCGTCGAGGCGGAGCTTGACCGCTATCTCACAGAAGATTGACAGACAACAGCCCGGCTGCAAGGCAGCCGGGCTGTTTCTATCCTGTAAATTACAGATTCTGGCGGATCTCGCCGCAGTAGTCGCGGATCATCATGCGCCGCACCCGGTCCATGTCGTGCGTGTGGCCGAGGACCCACATGAGCTTCGTGACGGCCGCCTCGGTCGTCATGTCGGCGGCGGAGATGACCCCGGAGTCACGCAGCGCGTGGCTGACCTCGTAGATATCCGGGGAGCTGGCCTCATACAGGCACTGCGAGGTCAGCACGACCGGGATGTCCCGCTCGATGAGATGCTTGAGGCTCATCGCGTGGTCGCGGCGGAAGTTGTGTACGCCACCGAGGCCGAACGCCTCGACCACCACGCCGTGGATGCCGCAGCCCGCGACGCTTTCGAGCAGCGCCGGGCTCGTGCCGGGGATGAGCTTGATGAGCGCGACGGCCGGGTCGATGGCCGTGAAGCACTCGAACGTCTCGCGCGGCTCGGGCCGCACAAAGCTGATGAAGCCGCCGTTGGCGACCGCGCCGATATAGGGGTAGTTGATCGACTCGAACGCATTGAGCGACGTCGTGCGCGTCTTGACCGCGCGGCAGCCCTTGATGACGGCGTCGCCGAACACGATATACACGCCGCCCGGCAGCTCGCGCGCGGCGATGATGGCATTTTCCAGATTCCGTCTGCCGTCGGAATCCGGGCGGACGATGGGATACTGCGAACCGGTCAGCACGACGGGGATTTCGATGCTGCGCAGCATGAACGACAGCATCGACGCCGTGTAGGCCATCGTGTCCGTGCCGTGGGTCATGACGATGCCCGCGCAGTGCTCGCGCGCAGCCATGACGGCCTCGGCCATCTGCTGCCACTCCTCGGGCTGGATGTTGGAGCTGTCCATGTGGAACAGATCCGTACAGGAGATCTCCCCACCGCCGGGGACATAGGACAAAAGATCCTTCGCGCTCAGGCTCGGGACGAGTCCGTTGGGCGAGGGAACGCAGGAAATGGTGCCTCCGGTTGCGATCAGGTGCAGATTTCTCATGGCTGCCTCCGATTTTTATATTGTATGGTTCCAGTATACCCGCGAACGCGCCGCTTCGCAACCGGATTTTGCACATTTAAGTAAAAAGCAGAGACATCCGATACGATACTGGCTGCGCAGCACGCAGCGGATCGCAGACCGGATGCCTCCGTATTTAAAAACAGACAAGTGCGTCAACGTACCGTATAAAGACTGTAGGGGCCGATGCGCGTCAGAAACAGCTTTGCCGAAACGAATCATCGCGAAGCGATGCTTCTTATCCTCTAAAGCCGTTTCCTCCTTTCCAAAATGCAGGCCAAGCCTGCATTTTGGTTCTTTGCACCCGCAGGCGCACATTGCAAGTTTCAGAGCGCCGACACCGCCGTCACAAGCAAAGGCGTGCGCGTCAGAAACGACCTTGCCGAAACGAATCATCGCAAGCGATGCTTCTTATTCTCTAAGCTCGTTTCTTCCTTTCCAAACCGCAAACCAAGTTTGCGGTTTGGTTTTTTCTGATAGGCAATTGGTGTGGCGTAGAAGTGTGTCTGTCTACAGAGCAGATACGTGACGGCGGTTTCTGAGTAACCAGCGTCCTTTTCTTCCGTATCTTTTCCCACGCACGGGAAAAGATACGGCCGTCGGAGACACGGGCCGGCAGAGTCGCCGGCCCCTACAGGCGCGTCATTCCGTCAAGGCTGTTTCTGCATCATGCCTGCGCGGCGGCTGTAGAGCCGCGCGAGGCCGCCCTCGCTCGTCTCGCGGAAGGCGCGGTTCATGCTCACGCCCGTGTCATACATCGTGCGCACGACCATATCGAACGAGATCGTGCGCGTGCCGACCAGCATATGCGCCAGATTTGCCGCATCGATGGCGCGCTTGGCCGCGACGGCGTTGCGCTCGATGCACGGGATCTGCACAAGCCCGCAGATGGGGTCGCACGTGAGGCCCAGATGGTGCTCCATGGCGATCTCGGCGGAATACTCGACCTCCTGAATGCTCAGGCCCATGAGCTGGCTCATCGCGGCCGCCGCCATCGAGCACGCCGAGCCGATCTCGGCCTGACAGCCGCACTCGGCGCCCGAGATGGATGCGTTGCGCTTGATGAGACTGCCGATGATGCCTGCGACGCTCAGCGCCTCGGCGATCTTTTCGTCCGAGAAGCTGTATTTATCCTGTAAGTACATGAGAACCGCCGGCACAACGCCGCAGCTGCCGCACGTCGGCGCAGTGACGACGGTGCCGTTGCCGGCGTTCTGCTCGGCGGCGGCAAAGGCGTAGGCGCAGACCTGCTGCAATTCGCGCACCTGCGGGATCTCGACCTGATGGCCGCGTTCGAGCAGGTATTTGGCCTTGCGCTGCACATCGAGCCCGCCCGGCAGCGTCCCTTCGGTATTGAGTCCCTCGTGGATCTCGCGGCGCATCGCGGCCCAGACGGTCCTGAGAAACTCCCAGATCTCCGGGCCTTCGTTCAGCTCCACATATTCCGGCAGCGACACGCGCCGCCACGCGCAGAACTGCGCGATCTCGGCAAACGAGTTTTCGGGGTAGACCTCCTGCGGTTCGAGTCCCGGCCGGTCCTCGACGACGATGTCGCCGCCGCCGACGGACTCCACGCGCATCGATGCGGTCTGCTCCTCGCCGCGGTAAGCGGCAAAATCGAGCGTGTTGGGGTGCTTGAGGTCGGCGGGATCCTCCTTGGAAAAGATGATCTCGGTCGGCGTGGGCGCGAGCGTCTCGCGCAGCACGCGGTCGGTGCCGTGGCCGACGCCGGTCAGCGACAGTGAGCCGTAGAGCGTCACGACATAGCGTTCGGCATCGGGATTTTCCTCTTTAAAAATACGCGCGGCGCGCTCCGGTCCCATCGTGTGGGAGCTGGACGGGCCTTTTCCGATCTTATAGAGATCTCGGATCGATTTCATAACAATGTCCTCCGGTACAGTGCTTGGTTTCCCTTCTTTTTTGTATTGCAACTATACCAGACAACCCCGCAAATTACAACCCTATTTCGAATCCTTCGCGCGCCTTGCAAGCGCCTCGAGCGAAAGCTCGCCCGCGAGCTTGAACAGCGCGTCGCGCAGCACCTGCTCGACCGGCAGACCGGCCGCGCTGGCGACGGAACGGTAGAACGCCTCCGTCGCCGCATCCAACGGAACACAAATTACAGACATGGCAAAACGCTCCTCCAATCAGGTATCTCATCTTATGTACAGACGCTTGACAAGTGTGATAGAATAAATCTATTGACTGGAAAAGTATTTCCGAAAGGATGAATGGATATGGCGAAAGACAAAAAAGTGGAGCAGATCACCGATATGGAGGTCGATTTTGCCCAGTGGTACACCGACATCTGCCGCAAGGCCGAGCTGGTCGAATATGCGTCCGTCAAGGGCTTTACGATCCTGCGGCCGTATGGCTATGCGATCTGGGAAAATATCCAGCGCATCATGGACGGCGAATTCAAAAAGACCGGCCATGAAAACGTGGCGATGCCCGTGCTGATCCCCGAGAGTCTGCTCAAAAAAGAGGGCGAGCTCGTCAACGGCTTCGCGCCCGAGGTCGCGTGGGTCACGATGGGCGGCAGCGAAAAGCTCGAAGAGCGGCTGGCCTTCCGTCCGACGTCCGAGACGATGTTCTGCGACCACTGGTCGCGCGTTTTGCAGACCTACCGCGAGCTGCCGATGCTCTATAACCAGTGGTGCTCCGTCATCCGCTGGGAAAAGACGACGCGGCCGTTCCTGCGTTCGAGAGAATTCTGGTGGCAGGAGGGTCATACCATCCACGAGACGGCCGAAGAGGCCATCCATGAGACGGAGCAGCAGCTCAACTGCTACGCCGATTTCTTTGAAAACGTCCTCGCCATTCCCGTCGTCCGCGGCCAGAAGACCGAAAAGGAAAAGTTCGCCGGCGCGGAGGCGACATATACCGTCGAGTGCCTGATGAAGGATCACAAGGCGCTTCAGGGCGCAACGTCGCACTACTTCGGCGACAAGTTCTCCCGTGCCTACAACGTGACCTTCACCGGCCGCGACAACAAGCTCCAGTATCCGTTCCAGACCTCCTGGGGCTCCACCACGCGCATGATCGGCGCAGTCATCATGGCCCACGGCGATAACAACGGCCTCGTCCTGCCGCCGAAGATCGCGCCCGTGCAGGTCATCGTCCTGCCCGTTGCAATGCACAAGCCCGGCGTGCTGGAAAAGGCCGCCGAACTGAAAGCGCGTCTTGTCAAGGCGGGCCTTCGCGTCAAGCTCGACGATTCCGACAACTCCATGGGCTGGAAATGCGCACAGTATGAGATGAAGGGCGTGCCCGTGCGCGTCGAGATCGGCCCGCGCGACATCGAGGCCGGCCAGTGCGTGCTCGTGCGCCGCAACGACGGCGAAAAGACCGTTGTCGCGCTTGAAAACCTCGAAGCCGCTGTTTCCGGGCAGCTCGAACTCGTGCAGAAGGGTATGTTCGAAAAGGCGAAGCAGAACCTCGACGAGCACGTCTTCGAAGCCCATTCGCTCGAAGAGGCCAAACAGCTTCAGGCCGAGCACGGCGGCTTCATCAAGACGATGTGGTGCGGTGAGCTCGAATGCGAGCTGAAAATGAAGGAAGAGGGCGGTATGTCGTCGCGCTGTATGCCGCTTAGACAGGAGCATCTGGGCGATACGTGCCCGATCTGCGGCAAGCCCGCCAAAAAGATGATCTACTGGGGCGTCGCATACTGATTATAAATATCCCGTGTCCTCTCCGCCGGTCTGGCGGAGAGGCTTTTTTCGCCTTTCGCGCGTTCGGCGTTATCGAATCTGTTTCGTTTTTGTTTGAAATTGCGAAACGCCCCGTTGCATTTGCCCGCCGCGGCTGGTATAATGCGACGTGTGAAGGAAGCGCCCTGCGCTGTGCGCTTTTCACAGTTGTATTTTTCGGAGAATAACCAGATGAACGCAAAAAAACTGTCCGCGCTGCTGCTTGCGGCGCTTCTGATCCTGAGCTGCCTGACGGCCTGCGGCGCGAAGACCGCGCCCGCCTATGACGGCCCGGTCGTATCGTTTACCGACGATCTCGGCCGCACGGTCGACATCCCTGCGGCGCTCACGGGCGTCGCGCCGAGCGGCGCGGTCGCGTCGATGTTCCTCGCCGCCGTCGCCCCGGAATACATGGCCACGATCAACGCCACACCGTCGTCGAGCCAGTATAAATTCCTCGACCCGCGCCTCATTGACCTGCCCACGACCGGGCAGATGTACGGCAGCAAGTCGACGCTGAACCTCGAGTCCATCCTCTCGTCCGGCGCGCAGGTGGTCGTCGACCTCGGCGATAAAAAGGACAATATGGCCGCCGATCTTGACGCGCTGCAACGCCAGATCGGCATCCCGGTCATCTTTATTGAGGCGGATCTGCCGCATATGGCAAACGCCTTCCGCACGCTCGGGCGGATTTTGAGCGGCAAGGCCGCGCGCGGCGAGGAGCTGGCCGCGTTCGTGGAGCAGACCGTCTCGATGGCGGAGGAAAACGCCGCGCGGCTCACGGATGCAGAGCGTCTTTCCGTCCTGTATACCTCCGGGTCGTCGGGCCTCAATACGAACGCAAAAGGCTCCACGCAGGCGCAGGTGCTGGATCTTCTGGGGCTTGCAAACGCGGCCGTCGTCGAGGAGGTCAGCAACAAAGGCGGCGGCAATCCGATCAATCTCGAGCAGCTCTACCGCTTTGACCCCGACGTCATCCTCTTCGCCGCGGGCAGCATCTACGATACCGCCGCGGACGATCCCGCGTGGCAGCCGCTGCGCGCCATCGAAACGGGAAAATTTTACGAGATCCCTTCCCTTCCCTACAACTGGCTCTCCAGCCCGCCGAGCCTCAATATGCTGCTCGGCATCTGGTGGCTTGGAAATCTTCTGTATCCGCAGTATTACGACTATGATATGGTCGAAAAAACGCAGGAACTATTCAGACTGTTCTGGAATTACGACCTGAGCGAGGCGGACGCGCGCGCGATGCTGGAAAATTCCACGCTGAAAGGCGCGTCATGAAAAAACTGCTGCAACGGCTCGCGCTGGCGCTGATGCTCTGCGCGGCGCTCGCCGTGCCGGTCTTCGCCGACGCGGTGACGGACTCCATCTCGGTCTGCATCGGCTATTTCGGCTGGAGCGAGGACGAATACGTCGAAAAGGCGAAATTTTCGTGGCAGGCGCTTGACGACTGGTACGGCGGCGCACTCGATACGCACGAGGAATTCTACTCCTACTACAGCGGCAGCCGCACCTATCTCGTCTTCGCGCGCGGGTTTTACATCCGGGATCTGCTCGATTATGCGGGCGTGGACGTCAATTCCATCGCCTCCATCGACTTTTTCACGCAGGATCACGCTGCGGGCGCATACCGCTCGTTCACAAAATACGCGCTGCTGGATATGCCGCGCTATTACTTCCCGAACACCGCGGCCGACGAGGAGACGGGCGAACTCTACGCCTGGGACGGCGGCGACGATCTGTGGGTCGGCGCGTACCAGGTCGAGCCGATGCTCGCGCTCGAGGATTATACCGAGTGGGACACGTCGGGCTACGATTTTGAAAGCTACGCTGACGAGAGCCTTTTTTCCACCGTCAACCGCTTCCACCTCTTCTTCGGACAGGCAAGCCCCGAAGAGGCCGGGACGAGCTCCGCGGCCAAATACGTCTATAAGATCCTCGTCACCTTTTCCGGGACGCCGGTTTTGTCGAGCGAGGAAAGTAATCTTGACCTCATCGTCGGCAGCGACCATGCGCTGCACGTGACCGCCGACGCCGAGGACGACGCGCTGACCGACTTCGTGCAGACGCATCTGCAATACGCTTCGAGCGACCCGTCGGTCGTCTCGGTCGACCAAAACGGCAGTCTGCACGTGAACGCCGCGGGCGACGCGGTCATCACGGCCTCGTTCGGCGAATCGAGCGTCAGCGTGAACGTCCACGTGGGAGACGGCGGCGCATCCGGTTCCGGTGCACAGGCAGGCGCGGGCGAAGGCGCCTCCGCCGCGCCCGGCGCCGATCTTCCGCAGCCTCCGGACGGCGAGACTGAAACGGTCACGCTGCCGGCGGACGCGCGGCGCGTGTTTACGCTGCGCCCCGGCACACAGTCAGACGGCGAAAACGGTGTCAGCGCCGGCGAAGGGATGCAGGACGGCAGCGTCCAGCTCATCCTGCCCGAGCAGGAAGCTGCCCGCACGTGGCCGGTCTGGATCTTTTTGAGTCTCGGCCTCTTGCTGGGCTTTGCATACGGCGTTCTGCGCTATAGAAAACTGCGATAAGGAAGCATATTTATGATGATTTTCACTGCTGTGACGCCCCAAACCGCGGACGAACCGTTCCGCGTCCATGATATCCTCCGCGCCGCGGCCTCCGCGCTGGAGATCCCGGTCGTCGTGCTGCTGGTGCTGGCGCTGCTGGCGGCGGCGGCGCTCGTCGGCTGGCTGATCGCCGAATACTTTACCGAACGCCGCCATCTGAAGGTCGCGCTGCCGTCTTTGATGGAGCAGCTGCGCACCGCGCCCGACCGCGCGGCCGTCATCGAACAGAGCGGCCTGCTGCGCCGGCAGAAGGACGCGCTTCTGGAGCTGCTGCGCCATCCCGATTTTACGGACGCCACGCGCGAGGCGCTGGCCGTCGAGCTTCTCGAGCGCGAACAGGACCGGTATGACGATATCGTCAAGCTGAGCGAGCTTCTGGCGCGTCTTGCGCCGATGCTGGGTCTGCTCGGCACGCTCATTCCGCTCGGCCCGGGCGTCATCGCGCTCGGCCAGGGCGATACGTACACGCTCTCGACCTCGCTTCTGACCGCGTTCGACACGACCATCGCGGGCCTTGTCGCCGCGGCGTTCGCCATCGTCGTCTCCAATATCCGCCGCCGCTGGTACCGCGCATACGGCTCGATGCTCGAAGCGCTCTGCACCGAGCTTCTCGATCTCCAGAAGGAGGACGCGGTATGAGACGTCTGCGGGACCGCTCCTTGCGCGCGCGCACGGACGACGCGCCGGTCAACCCCATGGACTCGGTCAGCAATCTGGCCGACGCGATGCTGGTGCTGGCCGTTGGGATCATGCTGGCGCTCATCCTCAACTGGAATGTCGATATTTCGTCCGTGTCCTCCGCCTCACAGACGGATGCGCCGCAGATGTCGTTCGAGTCCGACGACCTGAGCGAATCGGACAGCAGCGCCGGGACGATCGAGGCCGATCTGACCGAGATGGGCAAGGTCTATTACGATGAAAAGACCGGCACGTATTACATCGTGCAGAATGAAACTCCGGAGGGATGAGCATGAGGAAATTCCTGTCGCTGCTGCTCTGCGCGGCAATGCTTCTGTGCCTGCTGCCGGTCACGGCGCACGCGGCGGATGCCGCGTGGGACGGCACGGTCGATATCTCATGGTACGACCCGGAAAAAACGGAATACGAGATCGACACGCCCGCCAAGCTCGCGGGTCTGGCCGCGCTCTGCAACGGCATGGCTGACCCATCCGCGAAAAAAATCGTGGGCGACACGTCGTATCTTGTCAGTAAGCGCGTCGACAACGTGCTGCTCGTCGGCGCGGGCGGCGGCAACGTCTCCGACACGGTCTATACCGGCGGCGTGGATTTCGCGTATAAGACGATCCGCATCACCGCCGATCTTGACATGGGCGGCCGTCAGGACGCCGGCGGCTCGTGGTCCGGCCCCAACTGGACGCCCATCGGCGGCAAATTCCCCATGAAGCCCGCGGAAGCCGCAGGCGACTGCATGACCCTCGACACGCGCTTCAACGGCGTGCTCGACGGACAGGGGCACAGCATCTATAACCTCTACTGCGACCGCTACGCGGCCAAGGGCTTCCCCTACAGCATGGCCATCGGCATCGTGGGCTTCCTCGGCGGAAACGCGGACTACACGAACGGCGTGAACGGTGAAAAATCCGAGGCCGTCTTTGCAGACGGCTGGCAGCCGGCCGTGCGCAATCTCGTCCTCGCCTCCGGGTCGGTCTACGGCCGCAGGATGGTCGGCGGCATCGTCGGCAGAGTCGGCGAAACGTCCAACGGCGTCGTCATCGAGAACTGCGCGAACAAAGCCGCCGTCCGCAATACCGATTCCAAGGGCGTGGGCGGCATCGTCGGATCCGCATGGGGCAAGGGCACGATCCGCGGCTGCTACAACACCGGCGCGATCTCCACGACCTACGCCTGCCCGGCGGGCGGCATCCTCGGCACGAACGAGGGCATGGACGTCTATCACTGCTACAACACCGGCACGATCGACACGAACGGCGTGCAGTACGGCCGCGGCATCGGCGGCCACGACTCGGGCACGTATACCGTCGCGGGCTGCTTCTATCTCGATGGCTGCGACGACGATCCGGACTCGAACGGCTATTACAAAGGCACGAGCCGCAAAATCTCCGTCTCGGTCACAAAGCTGACCGCCGAACAGATGAAGCAGCCCTCGTTTATCGAGCAGCTCAACACAAACGGCAGCGTTTTCGCATCGGATACCGCCGGGAAAAACGGCGGCTATCCCGTTTTGTGGTTTGAAACCGGCGCCAAAACCGGTACGTGCCAGCTGACGCAGGGCTCCTGCACGAACGGCGCGTTCACCGTCCCGCAGACCGGGGCCGTGCCGTTCGGCACGACCGTCGCGCTGACCGCGCAGCCCGCCGCGGGCTACCGCCTGACGGCGTTCACCGCCGACGGCAAGGCGATTCTCGGCGATTACTACACCGTCACGGGCGATACCGTCCTCTCGGCGGCCTTCCAGAAGGTCAAGACCGCGCTTCTCACCATCCGCGATTCGGATGCGTGCTATCTGGCCGTCGCGCGCACAGGCGACAAGCTGACCGGCTCCGCAATGACCGCCGTCTCCGGTGAGACGGTCCATACCGGCGACACGCTCTGCGAGGGCAATATCCTCACGCTCCAGGCGCACTCCTACCCCGACGCACGGCCCGCCGACGGAACGCTTGAATACCGCGAGGGCTATCAGTTCCTCGTCACCGGCGCGACGGAGAATCCCGACGGCACCTATACCGTCACCGGCGACGGCCCCGTCACGATCGAGGCCGTGCGCGCCACGCGCCGCAAGAGCTGGCTGAGTCTTGCCGACACGCGCTGGTACACGGGCACGGAAAAAGCCTATACGCTCACCGCCGCGCGCCAGCTCGCGGGCCTTGCAAAGCTCGTGAATGAGCAGGGCGTCAGCTTTGCCGGCGTGACGATTTTGCTTGGAAACGACATCTCCCTCGCCAATATCGACGGCACAGCCGGCTCGTGCGCCTGGACGGCCATCGGTTCGAGCATCCAGAAGCCCTTCTCGGGCACGTTTGACGGGCAGGGACACACGATCTTCGCGCTGGATGCGTATAACACCGGCAGCTATGCGGCGCTGTTCGGCTGCTGCGTGGACGCCACGCTCAAAGATCTCACCGTCTGCGGCAGCGCCGCGGGCGAGGCGCGCGCGTCGTATGCCGCGGGCCTCGTCGCCTACGCCAAGGGCTGCACGATCCGGGACATCAGCGCCTATGTGACCGTGTCCGCCGCCGGGACGCACGCGGGCGGCGTCGCCGCCTACATCTGCGACGGCACGAAGGTAGAAAACTGTGTCAATTACGGCTCCGTCACCGGCCTGTCCGGGCTCGGCGGCGTCGTGGGCCTGTGCTATTCGGCCTCCGACACGCTCACCGGCTGCGCCAATTTTGGAGCCGTCACCGCGGCCGGCTCCGGAGCCTACGGCACGGGCGGCATCGCGGGCCGCCTCGCGGGCGTCATGACAAAATGCGCGAACTACGGCGCAGTCTCCGGCTCCGACCGCTATACCGGCGGCGTCGCGGGCTATACGACTGCGCGCAATAAGACGACCGTCCTCGCGTGCCGAAACGAAGCGGCCGTCGCCTCGACCAATTCCGAGCCGCGCGCGTCGACCGGCTCCATCGTCGGCAACGCGCAGAATCTCATCTGGGGCGGCTGCACGGCGGCGGAACCGGCTTTGCCGATGCTTGGCCGCAGCGGCAAGGTCGCGGAAAAAACGACCGCCGACATTTGTCCCGCATTTGAGGCCAAGGATGCGCCGCAGGACGCGGCGCTGCCCGAAACGTTCACCGTGACCTTCCTCGCCAACGGCGAGACGGCCGGTGAAGTGATCTGCAAGCAGGGCGACACGTCCGTCAAAGCGCCCGCGCTTCCGCAGCTGAGCGGCTATACGGCCGCGTGGCCGGAGTTCACGCTCACGGGCCGCGACATGACCGTCACCGCCGTCTACCGGCAGAATCTCGTCCCCGGCGGCAGGATCACGGCCTCCAGCACATACTTTATCCCGTGGCTGGCCAGCGGCGAAATTACGATCGCCGGCGGGCTTGACGTAACGCTCGTGGGCCTCGACTCCGGTTCCGGATCGTTTGACAACCTCACGCTCACCGTCGGCGACAAAACGCGCCTGACGCTTCAGGACGTGCGCATCGCGGGCGACAAGACGCTCCTGCGGCTCGGCCGCGGCTGCACACTGACGCTGCGCGGCGAAAACGCGCTGCTCGGCAGCAGCGACGAACCGGATAACGCCTGCCCGACCATGACTGCCGCGGGCGATCTGACGATCGCGGGCAGCGGCAGTCTCCAATTGCAGGCGCAGGTCAACAACGCCGCGTTTATGGCTGCGGAAAAGAGCGAGATCGCCATCACCGGCTGCACCATCGCCGTAAGCAAGACCGACAAGCTGGACTTTGACGGCGGCGCGTTCTGCTGCAACGGCTCCGCCGTCACGATCACGGACGCCGTCTTCACCGGCCGCACCGACAGCGACAATGTCGCCGTTCTCTCGGCCGATACCGTCGCCGTGACGAACAGCACCGTCCGCGTCGTGTCCGAAAAATGCACGAAGGCCATCCTCGGCAGCGTTTCTCTTCAGAATGTCCGTCTCTATGCCTGCGGGCGCAGCGGCAACAGCGCGAAAACCGTCTCCGAAACGTCCGGGACCGATGCGCTGGGCGCTGTTTCGGCGCAGTCGGGCGTGACGGCGCTTGCGCGCGCCGCGTTTGCCGACGCCGATGAGACAAGCGTATATTTGCAGGATATCGAAGCCTGCGCCGCTGCCGGGCTCATGACCGGCATCGGCAAAAACGAATTCTCTCCCGACAGGCCCATGACGCGCGCGATGCTCGTGACGGTCCTGTGGCGCATGGCGGGCAGTCCCGCCGCGAGCGGGACCGGCGGCTTTGCCGATCTCCGGGCCGGCTGGTACCGGCAGGCGGCCGTCTGGGGCGCGCAGACCGGCGTCGTCACCGGCACCGGCGCGGGCACGTTCTCCCCGGATCAGCCCGTGACGAAGGAACAGGCTCTGACGCTTCTGGCGCGCTTTGCCGCGGCGAACGGCCTTACGGCAAGCGATGACGCTCCCTCCGTCTATGTCGCCGCCTGTTCCGACTGGAGCCGCGCGGGCGTGCAGTTCGCCTATCGGACCGGCCTGTGCGGCAGTTATGCCGCCTGTCTTGCCGATCCCACGGCCGCCGCGGCGCGCGCGGAGCTGGCGCATATGCTGCTGGCGCTGCAAACTCTGCTTCAAAAGGCGTAAACGCCCTTTGAAATAAATCTCTCTGAAAGGAAGAACACACCATGAAGAAACTTGTTTCCATGCTGCTGGTCCTTGCGATGCTCGTCACCGTATTCGCGGGTCTTGCCGTCACGGCCAGCGCAGCCGACGCAGCTCTGTCCGTCTACACGCAGGCAGGTGCGGACGGCGAAAAGAAGCTCGCCAGGAGCTACACCGCCGAGGAGCTCAAGAAGCTCGCCGAGACGAAGGCCGAGGGCTACGGCTATCAGTACTTCAAAAAGGGCGAGCAGGACGTCGTCGTGACCGAATATGTCACGCTCGACACGCTCCTGACCGACGCGGACGTCACGTTTGCCGACGGCGACAGCCTCGCCTTCGTCTGCGACGACGGCCCCTACACCAAATTTAACCCCACCTACAAGGATCTCGCCGAGGGCAAATATTACTTCGCCGACGGCAAGTCCGAGGAAGTCCCCGCAGCCATCGCCCTGACCTGGGCCGTCGGCGCAGCGGCTGACGGCACCGTCGCCGAGATCGCCAAGAACGCCAAGTCCGGTTCGCTGCGCTTCGTCTGCGGCACGACCGAGGCCGATTTCACCGAGGAAAAGGCCGCCGGCAAGCGGATGCCCTCCGGTATCGTCGAGCTGATCGTCGTTTCCGCTGCGGCTGAGACTCCCGCCGTGGAAAAGCCTGCCGGGGAAACCAAAGACGGCTTCACCGACGTCAGGGATTCCGACTGGTTTAAAGCAGACGTCCAGGCCGTTGTCGACGCCAAGCTCATGACCGGCACGTCCGACACCACCTTCACGCCCAACGGCACCACGACGCGCGCCATGGCCGTGACCACGCTCTATCGTCTTGCCGGTTCGCCGAAGGCCGCGGGCAAGACCGCCTTCACCGACGTCGCCGCGGGCAGCTATTACGAAGCCGCCGTTGCCTGGGCGTTCGAGAACAAGATCGTCTCCGGTACCTCCGACACGACGTTCGACCCCAATAAGGCCGTCACCCGTGAGCAGCTGGCCGTCATCCTCTTCAACTACGCCGTCTACAACGGTCTGGAGGCCGTGACGCTGGCCGAAAACCTCTCCGCCTTCTCCGATCAGGATTCCATCAGCTCCTACGCCGTCCCGGCGCTCCAGTGGGCTGTGGGTCAGGGCTTCATCACCGGCGCCGACGGCAAGCTCATGCCCGCCGGCTCCGCGACCCGCTGCCAGTTTGCAGCCATCCTCAACCGCTTCGTCACCGCACAGAAGGGTTAAGCTCCATTCCATAACGCAAAAAACGCAGCCTGCATCCGCAGACTGCGTTTTTTGTAATTCCATTATCCGATGCCGAGGATCGCCGTTGCGAACGCAAAATAGACCAGCAGCGACAGAAAATCGACGATCGTCGTGATGATCGGCGAGGCCATCACGGCCGGGTCAAACCCGAGCTTTTTCGCCAGAAGCGGCAGCGTCGAGCCGACGATCTTCGCCAGACACACCGTCACGGCCATCGTCGCGCAGACGACGAACGCGACCATGTAGCTCACGCTCTCGCTCTTTAACAGCAGCATATCGACCACGATGATCTTGGCGAAGCACGCCGCGGCCAGACACACGCCGCAGAGAACGGAGACGCGGATCTCCTTCCACACGACCCGGCCGAGATCGCGGAACTCGATCTCGTTGAGGCTGATGCCGCGGATGATCGACACGCACGCCTGCGAACCGGAGTTGCCGCCCGTGTCCATGAGCATCGGGATGAACGCCGTCAAACACGGCAGCGCGGCCAGCGAATTTTCAAACTTCGTGATGACGATGCCCGTCAGCGTCGCCGAGACCATCAGCAGCAGCAGCCAGGGGATTCGGTTTTTCCAGATCTCCACCGGCGTCGAGCGCATATACGGGTGTTCGGACGGCAGCATGGCCGCCATCTTTTCCATATCCTCCGTGGCCTCGTCTTCCATGACGTCCATGGCGTCGTCGAAGGTCACGATACCGACCAGCCGGTCCTCCGTGTCGACGACCGGCAGCGCGAGGAAGTTGTACTTGCTGAACATCTGCGCGACCTGCTCTTTGTCGTCGAGCGTGCCGACCGTGATGACGTGCTCCTGCATGATCGACTCGATCGTCGCGTCGTCGTCCTCACAAAGAAGCAGATCCTTCACGCTCACAAGACCGATGAGCTTGTGTCCGCGCGTGACGTAGCAGGTGTAGATCGTCTCTTTGTCGATGCCCGTACGGCGGATGCGGAGGATAGCCTCCTCCACCGTCATATTGGGCCGCAGCGAGACGTATTCCGTCGTCATGATCGAGCCCGCGGAATCCTCGGGGTAGCGCAGGATCTCGTTGATCTGCTTGCGCATATCGGGCTCGGCCTGCGATAAGATACGCTGTACGACGTTTGCGGGCATTTCCTCGACGATATCGACCGCGTCGTCGACGTACAGCTCGTCGATGACCTCCTTGAGCTCGGAGTCGGAGAAGCCGCGGATCAGCAGCTCCTGCGCCTCGGGCTCCATCTCGACGAAGGTCTCGGCGGCGAGCTCCTTCGGCAGAAGCCGGAACAGCAGCGGCAGCTTCGATTCCTCCAGCTCGTCAAAGATGGCGGCGATATCGGCGGGATTCATGGTGCTGAGAATGTCGCGCAGAGAATGATACTTCTTCTCGTCGAGCAGCATGGTCAGCGTTTTCTGTAACGAAAAATTGTTTTCTGCCATGTCTTTTTCCCTCCTGGTTTGATGATTGACGTTGTTACACGCCAGGATTAGGAAGTAAGACACAACGCAGGCACATTGCGAAAGGCGACTGTATTACCTGGGGCAGCTCCGGACGCACGACGGCGGCTGGGGCTCTACAGTACTTCGGCCTGCTGCTGTGCCGCTACTACTTCCTGCGTCCATGATTGCTTCCCCCTTTTTGCAGTATTTGAGCCGAAAATCCGGCCAACTTATATAATAAGAAAATCCCCCGCATTTGTCAACCAAAAACCGGCGCGAAACCGGTGGAAATCCCGCGCTTTGTGTGGTATGATGAGAAAAAAATCGTAAGGAGTCTGCCATGCCGACGCAAAAACTGTTTTACGACGATCCGCATCAGTCATCATTTACCGCGCAGGTCCTTTCCTGCCGTCCGGGCAGGCACGGCTACGACGTCGTGCTCGACCGCACCTGCTTTTACCCCGAGGGCGGCGGTCAGCCGGGCGACACCGGCGTTCTTTCCGGTGTGCGCGTGACCGACACACACGAAACGGGCGGCGAGATCGTCCACTACTGCGAGCAGCCGCTTGCAGAGGGCCGCATGGTCGAGGGCACGATCGACTGCGGCCGCCGCTTCGAGCTCATGCAGCTGCACTCCGGGGAGCATATCCTCTCCGGTGTCGTCCACCGGCGCTTCGGCTATGAAAACGTCGGCTTCCACATGGGCGCGGACTTCGTCACCATCGACTTTTCCGGGGTCCTCACCGCGGACGATGTCGCCGCGGTCGAGCTGGAAGCCAACGAGTGGATCTGGAAGAACGTCCCCATCGTGATCTCTCACCCCGACGCCGAAACGCTCAAAACCATCCCCTACCGCAGCAAAAAGGAGCTGACCGGCGACGTGCGCATCGTCACGATCCCGGGCGCGGATATCTGCGCGTGCTGCGGCACGCACGTAAAAAGTACGGGCGAGATCGGCCTCATCAAGGTTTTCTCCTGCGTCAAATTCCACGACGGCGTGCGGCTGGAGCTGCTGTGCGGCCGAAGAGCCTTCCGCTATATGAGCCGGCTCGTCGAGCAGAACCGGCAGGTGTCCGGGCTTCTGTCGGCGCGGCCGCTTCAGACCGCCGAAGCCGCTGCGAAGCTCCTCGACGCGGAAAACGGCCTCAAGCAGCGCGTGACCGCGCTCGAAGCGCAGGTCTTCGCGCAGAAGGCGCAGGCGCTGGCCGGTCAGGACGACGTGCTGCTCTTCGAAGCGCCCATGAGCCCCGATTCCGTGCGCAGGCTCGCCGACGCGCTCCTGAGCGCCTGCACAGGCCGCGTCGCCGTCTTCGCGGGCACGGATGCCGAGGGGTATAAATACGCCGTCGGCGCGCAGACCGGCGATCTGCGGCCGCTTGTCAAATCGCTCAACGCGGCGCTTCACGGCCGCGGCGGCGGCAAGCCGCTCTTCGCACAGGGCTCTGTGCAGTCTGGCCGCGCGCAGATCGAAGCCTTCTTCGCGTCCCACGGAAAGGAGTGACCACCATGCTGCAAGACCTCTATCCGCATATCTACCACAATGAGATCTCCTGGAAGGCGCCGGATCCCGACGACCGTGCGCTCGTCTTCGCCGAAGATCATACCGTCCTGTGCCGTATGGACGGCGAAACGCCCACGCTGCCACGGATCGCGGACGTTCCCGGCGCATGGCAGTACGCCTTCTCGATCGACGCGCGCGCGTATTACCTCGTGGACGCGCAGCCGCCGCTTCCCGCACCCGCCGGCTTCCTGTATCAGAAGACCGCCGTCCTCCGCGCGAACGCCGACCGTCCCAGCCCGGAGCTGTTCGCCGTCGCCGCGGGCGAGAGCCTCTTCCGCTGGTACAGCGCGCAGCGCTTCTGCGGCCATTGCGGCGCGCGGATGGAAAAAAGCAAGCTCGAACGCGCGATGGTCTGCCCGTCGTGCGGCAACACCGTCTATCCCAAGATCTGCCCGGCTGTCATCGCCGCCGTCCGCGACGGCGACCGGCTCCTGCTCACGCGCTACCGCGGCCGTCCGTTTAAAAAATACGCCCTCATCGCGGGCTTCAACGAGATCGGCGAGACGATCGAAGAAACCGTCCACCGCGAGGTCATGGAGGAGGCCGGTGTGCGCGTCAAAAATCTCCGCTATTACAAATCCCAGCCGTGGGTCTTCACCGACACGCTTCTCATGGGCTTCGTCTGCGAGCTCGACGGCAGCGACAAGATCACCATCCAGGAGGACGAACTGGCCGAGGCCGCGTGGCACCACCGCAGCGAGCTGCCCGCCGATCATTCCCACATCAGCCTGACCGGCGAGATGATCGAGCAGTTCCGCCTCGGCAATCTGTAAGGAGGCTTTCCATGAACGAACCGAAACACGACAAGAATCAGCCGCGCACGCTCGATAACCGCCGCAAGACGCTCTATAGCTTCGGCGGCGCGTATCTCATCTACACCGCCGTGCGGCTCTGGCAGGGCTATCGCGCAGCCGATTCCGATATGTCGGATCTCATCCTGCTCCTCGCCGCGCTGGCATTTCTGCTCATCGGCCTCGCACTGCTTGCGTTCGTGGCCATCAAAAGCGTGCGGGAGTACAAGCAGTTCCTGCGCGATCAGAAGGAGGACAACAAGGATGAATGACATGAACCTGATGCTCGACCTGTTCGCGCTGGCCTGCGGGATCTACTGCCTGTACGCCTTTTTGCGCCTGCTCGTCACAAAAAAGCTCTTCCCGAACGGGCTTCTCGTCCCGAAGGAGAAAAAAGTCTCCGACTGCACCGACGAACAGGCGTTCATCGCCTGCATGATGCCGCCGCTGGCGACCGTCGCCGTCGTGACGACGGCCTACGGCGTCATCATGCTCCTCAACGACCTGCTTGAAACGCCGCTGCTGCCCTATCCGTGGCCGCTTGCGATGCTGCCGGTCGTGCTGGCCGCGCTCGTCTGGTACGCCGTGCGCAACAGCCGCGCCAACCGCACCTGGTTCGGAATGTGAGGCGCGCGATGGAACGACGCGATAATTACGCGATCCAGGCCGCGCAGGCGCGCGCGCTGTTCTGCGCGCGCGATCTTGACGCCGTCGCGCGCGAGCATCATCTGGCGCAGGACGGCGCATGGCTTTTCTTCACGCTCCTGCACGAGCCGTACCGTGTCAGCCGCGAGACAGGCCATATGGAGCGGCAGAAGGACGGCGCGTGGCTTTCCGCCGACAGCTTTGACGAAGCGCTCACCGTCTTTGACCTCCTGTGCGACGCAAGCCCGGCGCGCTGCGCCTCGGGCCAGTGGAAAACGACGCTCCAGTTCGGCAATCAGGTCCATTCGGCCCTTGTCGAGTCGGAGCGCGCAGGCCCGCTGGAGCTGCTGTTCGACAAACAGCCGCAGCTGCTCGGGGCGGCGTGCGCGCGCCTTGGCGGCGCAGCGATGGACGGCGCGGATCTGGCCTACAGCCTTCCGTTTTTTGAGGATCTTCGCATCGCGGTGCAGTTCTGGCACGGCGACGACGAATTCGCGCCGCGCCTGCGCTTTCTCTGGGACGCGAACGCGGACCGGTATCTCAAATACGAGACGATGTATTACGCCATCGGCCTGCTGCGCACCCGCCTGCGGGAATACGCGCACCCGTAGGGGCCGCTGCGCATCAGAAACGGCTTTGCCGAAACGAGCCGCCGCACGTCGGAAACGCAAACCGGGTTTGCGGTCTGGTTTTTTGGAAAATCTTCCGGGAAGCCGTAGGGGCCGATGCCCACATCGGCCCGGCAGAACGCACCGTTTTTACGGGAATCTTCGGCGAATTCGTAACTTCCCAACGGGCCGATGTGGGCATCGGCCCCTACGCAAACGCAAACCCCGCACAAAAAAGGTACAGCCCTCGGGCTGTACCTTCTGTTTTTATCAGGTTATCGCTTCTGTTTTCACAGCTCCCGCTCCACCGCGTGATACAGGCTCCGGATCGCGCGCTCGTAATCCGGGTCGCGCACCGCGATGATGATGTTCAGCTCGCTCGAACCCTGGTCGATCATGCGGATGTTGATGTCCGCGTCGGCGATCACGCGGAAAATGCGCGCGGCTGTGCCCTTGGCATAGATCATGCCCTGGCCGACAACGGCGATGAGCGCCAGCCCATCCTCCACGCTCACGTGGTCGGGCTTCAGCTCCTGTTCGATCTCGCGCAGGATCTCCTCCCGCGCCGGCTCCAGCGCCGCCGTCGACACGAGGATCGACACCGTGTCGATGCCCGACGGGCAATGCTCAAACGAAATGCCGTGGTTCGCAAAGATCTGCAATAGCTTCGCCACGAAGCCGATCTCGCCGTTCATCATCGATTTTTCGACGTATACGCTGCTGAAGCCCCGGTGCCCGGCCAGACCCGTGACCTTGCGCTTGTGCGCGCACGACGGCAGCGCGGGCACGATGAACGTGCCGGGATCGCCCGGCCGGTTCGTGTTGCGGATGTTGATGGGGATGCCCGCCTGACGGACCGGGAACACCGCGTCCTCGTGCAGCACCGACGCGCCCATATACGACAGCTCCCGCAGCTCGCGGTAGGTGATGTAGTCGATGATGTGCGGGTTTTCCACGATCCGCGGATCGGCCGCCAGCACGCCCGACACATCCGTCCAGTTCTCATACAGCCCCGCGTCCACCGCCCGCGCAACGATCGAGCCCGTCACGTCCGAGCCGCCGCGCGAGAACGTCTGCACCGTGCCATCGGCCCTCGCGCCGTAAAAGCCCGGGATGACCGCCCGCTCGACCGACACCAGCGCGTGGCCGATGGCCGTGTTCGTCGCCGCCGCATCGAACGAGCCGTCGGCCCGGAACACGACCATTTCCGCCGCGTCAACGAACCGGAACCCGAGATACGCCGCCAGCAGCTTCGCATTGAGATACTCGCCGCGGCTGGCCATATAATCGCGCTGCGGCTTTGCGCGCAAATGCGCCTCGATGGCCGCAAAATCCTCCGAGAGATCGGCCTGCAAGCCGAGCGCCGCGATGATATCCTCGAACCGCTGCCGGATCTCGCCAAGCGTCATGGAAAAATCCGCGCCCGCAGCCGCCTCGTCGTACAGGCGGTACAGCAGATCCGTCACCTTCGTGTCCCCGGAAAAGCGCTTGCCCGGCGCAGACGCCACAACATACCGCCGCGCGGGGTTCTCCCGCACGATGGCGGCGACTTTTTCAAACTGTGCGGCAGTGGCCAGCGAGCTGCCGCCGAATTTCACAACAATGGGCTGCATAATCCGGTTCTCCTTCCGATTTGTCCGTGTAATATGGACATATGTCTTTGACGTATAAAATATATCATCTTCCACGCCGTTTGTCGATTGGCGCTTTTCACAAACTTCCGCGCCGCTTGTCCGTCAAAACGCCGCAGCTTGCACCGCGCACGCGAAGCCTCGCGCGCCGCGGCCGCGCTTTTTTGAAAAAACAGTAGCGCAGACGCAAAAAAGCTGTTATACTATTAGATTAGAGAAGTAGACAATCGGCGGAAAGGAGCGGACACGATGCGTTTTGACGGCTTTGCCGGCAACGACGCGGTCAAGCGTCGCCTTTCCGGTGCGTTTTCCGCCGGCCGCGTGGGCCACGGATACCTGCTCTGCGGGCCTGACGGCTCCGGGAAGCATACGCTTGCGCGTATCCTCGCCGCCGCGATGCAGTGTACCGGCCGCGACGTTCCCTGCGGCGTGTGCGAGGGCTGCCGCAAGGCGTTTGCCGGCGTCCACCCCGATATCATCACCGTCGACGATCCCGATCACAGATCCATGACCATCGACCCCATCCGCGCCGCACGCAGCGATATGTTCATCCGTCCGAACGAGGGAATACGCAAGGTCTACATCATCCCGCGCGGCCAGGATATGAACGAAAACGCGCAGAACGTGCTTTTGAAGATCCTGGAGGAGCCTCCGGACTACGGCGCGTTCCTCATCCTCTCGACGGACGCCGGGCGTCTGCTGCCGACCGTGCGCAGCCGCTGCGCCGAGCTTCGCCTCGGCCCTGTCCCGGCGGACGAAGCGCTTCCCATCCTGCGCAGCCGCTGCACCGGCGTCTGCGACGACGATCTGCGCGCGGCACTGACGCGCGCGGGCGGCCTCATCGGTCAGGCGATCGAAGCCCTGACGGCCGAACCCGATCCCTTCGCCGCGCAGTTCGCCGCGGCCTATGCCACGCGCGACCGGATGGCGCTGCTGCGCGTGCTCGTGCCGCTGGAAAAGCAGAAGCGCGAGCAGCTGACAGCCGAACTTTCCGCGCTGCGCGCCTGCCTGTGCGAGGCGCTCGGCGCGCGCAGCGGCTTCCCCGCCGGCCAGATCGCCCGGCAGCTCGCCGCCGTCCGGACCGGCGCGGAGCTGTTGCAGGCCGCGCAGGATCTGCAAAGCGCCGTCGACGCGCTTGCGGCCAACGCCGCGCCCGGCGCAGTCGCCGGCTGGCTGGCGATGAAGCTGCACTGAAATTTACCTTGCCGCGTCCGCGGCAGATTGGAGAACACCCTATGCAAGAATACACCCCTGAAGAAGCTCTGGCGCAGCAGACGCTCGCCCCGGATGCGGCCGCCGCCGAAGCGGAACCCGTCGTCCCTGCCGCCGAAGCGGAGCCTGCCCCGGAAATTCCCGAAGAACCCGCGCCCGTCACCGTCGTGGACGTGCGCTTCCGCAACAACGCAAAATCGTATTTCTTTGACCCCGACGGCATGACGATCGCCGCCGGCACGCACGTCGTCATCGATACCGCGCGCGGCGACGAATTCGGCACCTGCGTCGCGGGCAATCACGACGTCAAACCGCGCGAGCTGGTCCTGCCGCTGCGCAAGGTCCTGCGCATCGCCACCGCGCAGGATGAGCGCACCAACGCCGACAATCAGGAAAAGGAAAAGCGCGCCTTTGACATCTGCCAGCAGAAGATCGCCGCGCACGGGCTGGAGATGCAGCTCGTCTCCGCCGAATGCGCGTTCGACGGCAGCAAGCTCCTGTTTTTCTTCACGGCCGAGGGCCGCGTCGACTTCCGCGAGCTTGTCAAGGATCTGGCCTCCGTCTTCCGCACGCGCATCGAGCTGCGGCAGATCGGCGTGCGCGACAAGGCAAAAATGGTCGGCGGACTCGGTGTGTGCGGCCGTCCGTTCTGCTGCAAGGAATTCCTCGACGATTTCCAGCCCGTCTCCATCAAAATGGCCAAGACGCAGAACCTCAGCCTCAATCCGACGAAAATTTCCGGTACGTGCGGCCGTCTCATGTGCTGCCTGAAATACGAGCAGGAGGCGTATGAGGATCTCATCAAGACCGCACCGAAGGCCGAATCCTTCGTCGACACGCCCGACGGCCGCGGCAACGTGGTCGAGGTGAACCTGCTCAAGCAGAGCGTCAAGGTCCGTATGGAGGATCACCCCGAGACGATCGGCACCTATAAAAACACCGACATCTATATCATCCGCAACGGCAAGGCCCGCAAGACCGACCCGCCCATCCCGCGCGATCTGGCCCCGATCTCGTCCCGGCCGCGTCCCGCGGCGAAGAAGGAAGCCTTCTTCGAGGAGCTGCCCGAGCTTATCTACAACGATTCCGTCGCCGTCATCGAATCCGAGCCCGACGCGCCGGCCGCGGAGGAGGAGCCCGCCGAGGGCAAGTCCGCGCCGCGCAAGCGCCGCCGCGGCGGCCGCCGCTCCAAACCCGCGGGCGAACGCACCCCGGACGCAGCCGCGCCCGAAAAGGCCGACCGGCCCGAAAAGCCCGCCCGTCCCGACAAGCCGAAGAAGGAGCAGCCGCCCAAAAAAGAGCAGCCCCGGCGCGAACGTCCGCCGCAGGAGAAAAAGCCGGCCGAGCGTCAGCCCAAACAGCCTGCCGCCGACGCAGCGCCCGCCGCTGACGCGCCGAAGCCCCGCCGCCGCAGAAGAAGAGGCGGCGCAGGCCGCAAACCGGCCGGCGATCAGCCGCCGAAAGCCGAATAACCGCACCGCGGCTCCCCTCCCGGGGAGCCGCGTTTTTTTCAGCACAACCCTTGCAGCGGCCGATGCACCGCTCATCGTCTCTCGTTGTAGGGGCGGACGACTCTGTCCGCCCGCAAATTTGCTTTGCACCCTGTAGGGGCCGATGCCCACATCGGCCCATGCCTCCCCTTGCGAAGGGGAGGTGGCTCGGCGAAGCCGAGACGGAGAGGTCGGTCGGGCCGACAGAGTCGTCGGCCCCTACAAAAGGTGTTCCGTCAAAAAACCGAATCACAAACCTGGTTTGTGATTCGGAAAGGAAGAAACGGCTTTAGAGGATAAGAGGCTTTGCTTGCAAAGACTCGTTCCGTCAAAGCCGTTTCTGACGTGTCTCCGACGGCCATATCTTTTCCCGTGCGTGGGAAAAGATATGGAAGAAAAGGACGCTGTTTGCTCAAAAACCGCCGTCACGTGTCTACTCAAAAAGCAGACGGACTCCTACGCCACACCGGCTGCCTATCTATGTTTTGGTGCCGAAAGAACCTGCCATTGTTTGTGACGGCTGAATCGGCACTCTGAAATTTGCAGCGTGCGCCTGCGGGCGCAAAGCCCTGTAGAGGCCGACGACTCTGTCGGCCCGCCCGGGAACCATTGCATTCGCCGCAGGTTTTCGCGTTTCGGCCGTGCGTTCTGCCGCGGCTCCCCGGCGGGGAGCCGCGCTCCATCCCTTATGGATCTACAGGCACTCCTGCAAAATGCACAGGATCATCCCTGCATGGCGGCATTCCTCTGCCGCGATCGTCTCCAGCGTACACCGGTACGTCCCGGCCGTCTCGGCCATCGCCTCGTACATCTCGTGCGCCGCGTGCTCCTCTTCATAGCGCTGCCGCAGCGTCTCGTTGATGCACGTCACGCATTCCGGGCGCGCCGGCGCGGCGCAGACCTTTTTGCCCGTCAGCAGGAAATAGATCGCCCCGAGCTTGCGCGCGTGACACGCCTCCTCCTGCGCCATCCGACGCAGCATCGCCTGCGCCTTTCCCTTCATACGGCCGGCCAGATGCAGATACGTCGCGCTGTCGCGGCGCTCGTCGTCGATCAGCGTCAAAAGCCGCTGCTCCGTCAGGCCGTTTTCCTGTCCGTTTTCCATCGCGGCGGCCGGAGCCGCCTGCGCGTTCATCACCCGGCTCCAGACGCGCTGCGTCTGAGCCTCATTCAGTGGCTGCATGATTGCTTCCCTCCTTTGCGCCATTCTATGCGGCCGGCGGCGTTTTGCGCCGCACACGGGCCAAATCTACAAAAAAATCCATGCTTCCCGCCGCAGATTCGGCGAAAAACTTCCGAAAAAATCTTGTATTTCCCACAAGTATGTGTTAAAATTCTTGTTTGTGAGATTTTTCGGACTGTATAACTTCAGAAGGAAGGGGCGCCAAGTATGACGCAGGATAAAATTCGCAACATTGCGATCATTGCACACGTTGACCACGGCAAGACCACCCTGGTCGACCAGATGCTCAAGCAGGGCGGCGTGTACCGCGAGAATCAGGCGGTCGTCGACCGCGTGATGGACTCGGGCGATCTCGAGCGCGAGCGCGGCATCACCATTCTCGCCAAAAACACCGCCGTTCACTATAAAGACTACAAGATCAACATCGTCGATACCCCGGGCCACGCCGATTTCTCCGGCGAGGTCGAGCGTATTCTGAAGATGGTCGACGGCGTTCTGCTGCTCGTCGACGCGGCCGAGGGCCCCATGCCCCAGACGCGCTTCGTGCTGCAAAAGGCGCTCGAGCTCGGCCACAAGGTCATCGTCGTCGTCAACAAGATCGACCGGCCCGACGCGCGCGTCCACGAGGTCATGGACGAAGTGCTCGAACTGCTGCTCGACCTCAACGCGACCGAAGAGCAGTTCGATTCCCCGACGATCTTCTGCTCCGCACGCGAGGGCACATCGTCCTACGGCCCCGACGACAAGGGCACCGACCTCATCCCGCTCTTTGAGACCATCGTCAACTATATCGACCCGCCCAGGGGCGACGAAAACGGCCCCTTGCAGGTGCTCGTTTCCTCCATCGACTATAACGAGTTCGTCGGCCGCATGGGCATCGGCCGCATCGAACGCGGCACGATCCGCCAGAATCAGGAGGTCGTCGTCTGCGACTATCACGATCCCGACGTCAAAAAGAAGGAAAAGGTCGTCGCGCTCTATGAATTCACCGGCCTCGGCCGCAGCCCCATCCAGGAGGCCCGCGCCGGCGAGATCGTCGCCTTCTCCGGTATCTCCGACATCACCATCGGCCGCACGCTCTGCGACCTCGAGACGATCGAGCCGCTGCCGTTCGTCAAGATCTCCGACCCGACGATCGAGATGACCTTCTCCGTCAACGATTCTCCGTTCGCCGGCCGCGAAGGCAAATACGTCACGTCCCGCAACCTGCGCGACCGTCTGCAAAGAGAGCTTCTCAAGGATGTCTCGCTCCACGTGACCGAGATGGGCACCGACGCCTTCAACGTCGCCGGCCGCGGCGAGATGCACCTGTCCATCCTCATCGAGACGATGCGCCGCGAGGGCTACGAGTTCCAGGTCTCGACGCCGCACGTGCTCAACAAGACCATCGACGGCAAGCTCTGCGAGCCGATCGAGCGCATGATCGCCGACGTTCCGGAAACCTCCGTCGGCTCCGTCATCGATAAAATTTCCCAGCGCAAGGGCGATCTCGTCTCCATGACCCCGATCGGCAGCCGGATGCGTCTGGAGTTCCTTGTCCCGACGCGCGGCCTGTTCGGCTACCGCAACGAATTCCTCACCGACACGCGCGGCGAGGGCATCATGGCCTCCACGCTCGACAGCTACGCGCCCGTCAAGGGCGAGATCTCCCGCCGCCTGACCGGTTCGCTCGTCGCGTTCGAGACGGGCGAGACGACTGCCTATGGCATCGGCGGCGTGCAGGACCGCGGCTCGATGTTCATCGGGCCGGGCGTCGAGGTCTACGCGGGCATGATCGTCGGCCAGTGCAACCGCAACGAGGACATGACCGTCAACGTCTGCAAGAAAAAGCAGCTGACCAATATGCGCGCGGCGGGCTCCGACGCGGCGATCCGCCTCGTTCCGCCGACTGTCCTCTCGCTCGAGCAGTGCATGGAATACCTTGCCGACGACGAGCTGCTGGAGGTCACGCCGAAGAACCTTCGTATGCGCAAGCGCCAGCTGGATCACGCAGCCAGAATGCGCACGCTCATGAAATCCAGACAGTAAAAAATCACCCCCCGGTGCGCCGCACCGGGGGTTTTGCTTTGCACGTCCGCCTCTGTCATTCCGCGCGGTATTCCGCGATCTCGTCGAGACGGCAGTCGAGGATCCTGCACAGCTGATTCAGCGTGTATGTGTTGACATTTTCGTTTTTGCGCAGCCGGTCGAGCTGACCCGTGCTGAAATGGTGCTCCTGAATCAGCTTGTATTGCGAAACGCCTTTTCGCTTCATGGTTTCCCACAGCCTGTCAAATACGATCATGCGGCACCCCTCCCATACGATAAAATCATCGTATGAGGATGTCCTGTCATTGACAATTGCCCGTAAATGGGCTATATTGACCGTACAGGGGTGATACCATGCAAACAAACGAATTTGAATCGGCCTTCGGTGCGTTTCTCGACCGGCACGAATATGATGATGCGGAAAGCGCGCTGTTTTCGATCGTCCGTGCGGCTTTTGCGGCCGGGTGGTTGGCTGCCGGCGGCGAACCACCGCAGCCCGAGCGTATTTTTCAGCTCCTTGATCCACGGCCAGACCCGTAGGGGCCACCGCGTCTTGTTGTAGGGGGCCGACGACTCTGCCGGCCCGCGAATTTGCTCCGCACCCTGTAGGGGCCGATGCCCACATCGGCCCGTGTCTCCGACGGCCCTATCTTTTCCCGTGCGTGGGAAAAGATAGGGAAGAAAAGGACGCTTTTTTGCTCAGAAGCCGCCGTCACGTATCTACTCTATAACCAGGCACGCTCCTGCGCCACACCGACTGCCTATCAGAAAAAACCAAACCGCAAACTTGGTTTGCGGTTTGGAACGGAAGAAACGAGCTTAGAGAATAAGAAGCATCGCTTGCGATGATTCGTTTCGGCAAGGTCGTTTCTGACGCGCACGCCATTGTTTGTGACGGCTGAATCGGAACTCAAAAATTTGCAGCGTGCGCCTGCGGGCGCGGGAAAATTCCAAGAAAACCGAAGCGGTTTTCTTGGTCGCTTCAAGGGAGTCTGAGGGGAAATTCGAAATCCCCTCAGGCTCCTTTTTTCTTTTTCCAGCGTTTTCTTTTTTGGAGAAGCAAAAAAGAAAATGCTGAGACGCGGTCTAACAGCATCATCGGGCCGCTACAACGAAATTCGAACGATTCGTGCAAAACCGGCACAGCCCATCAGGCTGTGCCGGTTGTTTTGCTTATTCGGCCGCTTCACCGCTCTCATCAAGCGCGCGGCTCAGCCCGCGCGCCGTCTCCAGCGCCGTATACGGCACAAAAATATCCTGCTGCCGCTGCGTCTGTCCGAAGTAGAACTGCTTGAACGACTGCAATCCGCCCGACGGCCGCATGACCGCCTCGATGCCGCTGTCGCGCAGCAGCTCGCACAGCGCCTCGTCCCAGGGCGAAAAGCGCGTGGCCAGATAGCAGTAATCGTCGTCCCGCGGCGCGCGCAGATGTGTGCCGCCGCAGTAATCGCACACCGGCTCCTCATTGAGCAGCAGACAGTTTTCGCAGTAATACATTCCGCAGCCTCCTCCGGGTCACTTCCCGGCCTTCAGTTCCTTCCGTTCGGCCTTCGTCTTGCAGAAGCTCTCCAGCACCGGCACAAACAGGAAGCACACCAGCGCCGCCGTGAATCCGCCGTTATACAGCAGGAATCCGCCGTGCGTGAACGGCACGCTCGTCACCAGGCCGTAGTGCAGCATGGCGAACACGACGCCAGCCAGCCAGCCGTAGCTGCCCGCGACCGGGCTCAGGCCGTTGGCGAAGCACAGGCCAATGACGATGGCCTGCGCGTTGATGGCCGTCGTAAAATCGGTGCCCAGTGCAGCGCAGATCGCCTTCGTGATAAACGACGCGGCAACGTAGCCTGCCATGATCGGCCACACGTTCGCCGGGTGGCTGCCCTTGAAGCAGCAGCAGACCATGCACAGCACGCATCCCAGCGTCGCCGCGTTCCACTTCGCGCCGATGACGTTGTAATACAGCACGATGAACAGCCCGTAGATGGCAAAATTCATGATGGCCGTACCCGCGCCGTATTTTGCGCCGTAATCCACGCCGAAGCCGGTGTCCTTCAGCAGCTCGCCGTAGCTTTTAAAGCTGCCGCCCAGCATCAGGCCCAGCACCAGCGCCAGCGCGAACGCCGCGATGCAGAACACATTGGAAACCGCCCAGAATCCGTCGCCCGCGCCGACGCCCGCGCCGTCCGGGAGCGTTCCGCCCAGCACGCGGTAGAGAACCGCCCGCAGGAAGAACGCCGCCAGGCCGATGGGCACCGCCGCGTTGTAAAGATCGTAGCCCTTGTGCATCTTCGGCCCGTGCGCAAGACCGGCCGGCAGCACCAGCCCGATCAGGCAGCACGCCAGAAGCGTCACAGCCGCGCCGAACAGTGTCACGCCGTGCGCCTCCGCGCCCGGATAGCGGACGAGAAGGTCCGTCATCAGCGGCGCGATGCCCGTGGAAAACAGGAACACGTTCCCCTGCGTGCAGGGATTGACCTTGCGCACGAAGCAGAAGATCAGCACGCCCGCAAAGCAGAACCAGATGTTCAGGATCGTGATGCCCCAGAAGCAGAACCCCGCCGTCAGGAAGAACGCCAGCACCGACACGCCGTCGGGCTTGCTGCCGGGCAGCGAGTACAGCGCCGCGCAGACGGCGCAGATGATGGCGGCGTTCAGGAACGTGCCCGCAAAGCCGCCGCACGCGGCGTCAAAATAGCTGTTGGCCGACTGATACGGCAGTGTGCAAAGGCGAACCAGTCCTTCGAACATCTGTCCGCGGTCTGGCATGGCGACGGCCGCGATCAGGCACGCCGCGGCAAACAGCCAGAAAAGCAGGCGGATCGCCTGTTCCGGCCGCTGGAATTTTTCTTTCATATTCTCGATATCCCCCTCAAAAAATGCTGCCGCCGGTCCCTTCTCCCGGCGGCAGCAGTCCTACCGCTTACAGCGTCCGCTCGGCAGCTTCGACCACATGGCCGATCAGAACAGAGGTCGTGACGGAGCCAACGCCGCCGGGCACCGGCGTGATGGCGCCGACGATCGGCTCGACTTCCGCGAAGACGGCGTCGCCCGCGATGGCGCCCTTGCCGCCCTTGGCGTTGATCTTCTCCGGATCCCAGTTGATCGACACGTCGATGACGATCTGGCCCTCGGAGACATAGTCCTTCGTCAGGCTGTTCAGAACGCCCGCCGCGGACACGAGGATGTCGGCCTTGCGCGCGATACCCGCGACGTCGACGGTCTTCGTGTGGCACATCGTGACGGTGGCGTTCTTGGCCATCAGCATCATCGCGGCTGGCTTGCCGACGACGAGCGAACGGCCGATGACGACGGCGTTCTTGCCCTTGCAGTCAATGCCGTAGTAATCGAGGATCTCCATGCAGGCCTGCGGCGTGCAGGGCGCGAAGCCCAGCTTCTTGCCGGTGAACACGCCCGCGTTGGACAGGTCGGTCATGCAGTCGATGTCCTTGGCGGCGGCCAGACGGTTGCAGATCTCGTCCTGATCGGCCTTCAGGTGCTTCGGCAGCGGCCGGAACATCAGGCAGCCGTGGATGGAATCGTCGGCGTTGATGGCCTCGATCTGCGCGATGAGCGCTTCCTTGGTCACGTCCTCGGGCAGCACGAATTTCTGTACTTCCACGCCGATGAGCTCCGCACGGGAGGTCGCGCCCTTTTCATACGACAGGTCGGACGGGTTTTCGCCGCAGCGGACGATGGCCAGCTTCGGGGTAACGCCCTTTTCCTTCAGAGCCGCGACGCGCGCCTGCAATTTCTCGTTCATCGCAGCGGTAACTTCTTTGCCAAGCAGTAATTTCGCCATGATTTTCTCTCCTACTCTTAATTTTATTTAAAGAACCCGGCCTTGACCGTCTCAAAGATCTCGTCGGCCATCTTGCCGTACTTATCCAGCATCCCGAGGCATTTCGCGTTCATTGCCTCGGCGACGGCGCGGTTTTGCAGCGTTTTCGTGTTGATAAACACGTTGAGGGACGCCGCCTGGAGCGCAGCCTTGACGATCGTCGCGCCGCAGCCTGCGTCGGACACAGCCAGACGCGAGCCCTTGGCCGCGAAGACGGCGATGGCGTCGAGCGATTCGCAGCAAAGCTCCATGATGCGCATCGGCACCTGACAGGCCGTGATCGTGGCCTTTTCCATGATCTCTGCGCGGTTGGGATCGTCCTTCGGAATGCCGTAGGCCTTGGCCAGCGGCACGAAGCCCTCGGCGTCGGCCGGGACCTGATCGAGAAGCTCCGTCTGGAGCGCGTCGCACTTCGCCTTCAGGGCGATGATCTCTTCTTCCACATCGGCGTATTTCTTCTTGCCCACGGTCAGCGAGCCGACCATGTTGCCGAGCGCCGTGCCGAGCGCGGCCACCAGCGCGGACGCGCCGCCGCCGCCAGGCGCAGGTTCGCTCGACGCGAGCACCGTGACGAATTCACGGCAGGACTTCATCGTATAATCCATGTTGTTCTCCTTCAATTATGAAAGGGAGGCGGCGGATATCCGCCGCCTCCCGGTTGGGTTTGCGTATATGAGCGTTTGTCCGTCTCTTAGAAGAGGCCGGAAACCTTGCCCGTCTCGGTGTCGACGTCGATGCGGCGGTAAGCCGGGTTTGCGGCGGTACCGGGCATCATGGAGATGGTGCCGGCCATCGGGCAGAGGAACTTCGCGCCGCCGTACTCCAGAATGTCGCGGATGGCAAGACGCCAGCCTTTGGGTTCGCCCTTCTTGGTCGGGTCGTCGGACAGGGACAGATGGGTCTTGACCATCATCGTGCAGTAATCCTTGTACTTCGGGTCGGACTCGAAGCGCTCGGCCTTCTGCGTGGCCAGAGGCGCCCAGTCGACGCCGTCAGCGCCGTAGACTTCCTTGGCGATCAGCTCAACGCGCTG
>CAKUOS010000017.1 GCA_934670025.1 uncultured Oscillospiraceae bacterium | reverse complement strand
GTGATGGCGGTGACTTCGATGAACTTGCCGTCGGGCTTATCCTTCAGGCGGTTCATGACCTTGATGAAGTCGATCTTCGGGGTCTTGCCGTAGGGGATGATCTCCTCGGGCAGCAGGCCCAGCTTTTCACGGAAATAATCGACGGAGGGCAGAGCCTTTTCTGCTTCCTCAGCGATCTGCCAGTCCTTGTACACGGTCGGATCGAGTGTGACGCGGCCGGTCTTCGGGTCAACATACTTGCCGTCTTTGAATTCGATTGCCATAGGGTATTATCCTCCTTGTAGCCTCTGGGACCTTTCACCATCCCGGGCGTGATTCCGACGCCATGTCTCCGATCCTCCGCAGCTTTGAGCGTCGCGCATAATCGATATTCTTTTATCGGTTATGCAACCAGTTTATCACGAAGCACGCCCGAAGTCAAGAATCTGCCGTCCAGAATCCGGAAAATCGGGTGCAAAATAATACACGAATTTTCCATATCTAAGTTGTCATGTTTGCCATATGTAAAAAAGTATGATCAAATATATTGAATTATGTATATCATAAATGGTATACTACTATTTTAGAGCGCGCCTGCGCCCAAAATCCGACGGACACAGGCGTGTTTTTCCCGGTTTTCCGCTGTTTTTCCTGCTGTTTATATGCAAAATTCCGGTAAATGCCCTTAAACCGCCGTGCCGCGCGCCATCCATATCTGCCGCACGCGCACCGCGCCGCGCGTGCAAAGCCGCGCCGCGTACCCCTCCGGAACGTCGATTTCATGCAGATATACATCGGGCCTTTCGCCGTCTCCGACCGTGCTGAACGCGCCGAATTCCGCATCGATGCCGCGCCCCGTCAGCTTCACATAGCTCTCCTTCGCGCACCAGACGGCGAAAAAATCCCCGCCGCCCCTTATATACGCCGCCTCCGCCGGGTGGAAGAACCGCGCCGCGAGTTTTTCCGCTTCGCATGCGCGCCGCTTCTGCACATCGAGCCCGACCGCCTCCCGCGCGAATGCGCACGCCCAGAGCCCGTCCGTATGCGAGACGCTGAACCGCAGCTGCGGCAGCTTTTCAAAATACGGCTTGCCGCCCGGCGCATATCCCAGCGTCAGATCCGCGTCCGCATAGCCGCACAGCGCCGCGGCGCGCCGCAAAAGCGCGTGCGAGCGCCCCGGCGCGGGCATATAGCCTGCATACAGCACGATCAACGCTTCGCCGTCTGTCACCATTGCCGTCTCTCCTTATATTATAGTTTCCCGCCGAGCCACCCGGCGGCGAGATTCGCCGCGCCGGCCAGCGCCATCACGGCGATGGGGCTGAGCTTCGTCCTGCGCAGCAGCACGAGGCACACCGTAAAGATCCCCGCCATCCACACGTCCGTTCCCGCAGGCGTCACGCCGCCCGGCCATACCGCGCCCGCCAGGATCGACCACCCCGACGACGCGATCATCGCCACGACCGCCGGGCGCAGCGTCTGCAAAACGTTCTGCATCGTGTCCACCCGCCGGTAGCGCAGATACAGCCGCGCCAGCGCCAGCACCACCGCGCACGGCGCGGCGACGCAGCCCAGCGTTGCCGCGATCGCACCCGGGATCCCGGCCAGACGGATGCCGACAAACGTCGCCGCGTTGACGGCGATGGGCCCCGGCGTCATCTGCGAGATCGTGATGAGGTCGGTAAACTCCTGCGCCGTCAGCCAGGCTCTGTGCTGCACGATCTGCGCCTCGATGACCGGCATCGACGCATACCCGCCGCCGAAGCTGAACAGGCCGATCTGTAAAAAGCTCCAGAACAGCTCCCAAAGTCTCATTTCGCGCCGCGCCTCCGTAAAACGGCTGCCCGGACGAGCCCGGCCGCCAGACACACCAGAATGATATACACCACGTTCACCCGCAGCACGCACGCCGCGCAGAACGCCGCGGCCATCACCGCGATCGACGCCGCATCCTTTTCCTTCACGATGGGCGCGCCCATATCCCACACGACCGACGCGATCACCGCCGCGACGCCCGCCTGCATTCCGCCGAGCACCAGTCCCACCGCCGCGTTGCTCCGGAACCGGTCATAGCACCACGAGATCGCCGCGATGATCGCAAACGGCGGCAGCACCGTCCCCAGCGCCGCCGCGGCCGCGCCCGCAAGCCCGGCCAGCTTGTATCCCACGGCGACGGCGCCGTTGACCGCGACAGGCCCCGGCGCGGACTGCGCGATGGCGATGAGGTCGAGCATCTCCTCCTCGTCGATCCAGTGCGCCTCGTCGACAAACTTCCGCTTCATCAGCGTCACGATCACATATCCGCCGCCGAACGTGAACGCGCTCAGCAGCATCGACTGCCAGAACAGTTTTCGCAGGATCCGCCGTTTTTCCGGCATACGACCGCCTCCTTTTTCCTCTCACAGTGTACCTTTTTTCGCGCCGTTTGTAAAACCTTCCGCCGTACAAAAGATCGGTTTTTTTCGAAATTCCCAGAAACGCCCTGTATTTTCCTGTTTCTGCATCCCTTTATTTCATCCCTGATATGCACACGAAGGAATATGGACCATCCTTATATATGATTTTCCATATATCATTTCATCGAATTTATATCGATAAATTCTTATCTATCTTTTCCCGTTAATAATATGTTATTTTTCACAGGTTCTCACAAAAAACTTGATTTTCAAAAATAATATGCTATGCTTAGAAAGGAATCGGCCCATATGTTTTTCGCACTGTGTGCCGGTGCGATTAAAAAACTGGATGAATGTTTATGAAACGCTCGGTACTTCTGATTCTCCTGTGTCTGGCGGTCGGCCTGTGCGGCTGCGCCGCAAAGCCCGCCTCGCGCGAATTTTTCGCCATGGACACCGTCATGCAGCTCACGGCCTACGGCCCGGGCGCGGACGATGCGCTCGCCGCGTGCGAGCAGGAGATCCGCCGGCTCGAGGGGCTTTTGTCCTGCGAAGACCCGGCCGCCGAGCTTGCCCGCTGCAACGCCGGGCAGTCCGACGTTTCGGCCGAGACTGCTGCCCTCGTGCAGACCGCGCTTTCCCTCTCCGCCGCGACCGGCGGCGCGTATGACCCGACCCTGCGTCCCGTGACGCTCGCCTGGGGCTTTCCGGCCGGGGACTACCGCGTTCCGGACGAAGCCGAACGCGCCGCGTGTCTCGCCAGGACCGGCACGGACAAGGTCACGATCACCGGCCATACCATCGCGCTTTCCGGCGGCGCGCAGCTCGATCTCGGCGGCATTGCCAAGGGCTGCGCCGCGGGCCGTCTGCGCGCGCTGCTTCAGGATGCGGGCGTTTCGTCCGCGCTCGTCTCGCTCGGCGGCAATATCGCCGCCGTCGGCGCAAAACCGGACGGAAGCGCCTGGCAGATCGGCCTTCAGGATCCGCAGAGCCCCGACGCCTGCTTCGGCGTCGTATCCGTGACCGACGCCTGCGTCGTCACCTCGGGCGGCTATCAGCGGTATTTTGAGCAGGACGGTGTGCGCTATCATCATATCCTCGACCCCGTGACCGGCGCGCCTGCCGCTTCGGGGCTTCTGTCCGTCAGCGTCGTGTCCTCCGACGATACGGCCGCCGACGCGCTCTCCACGGCGCTGTTCGTTCTGGGACTCGAGCGCGGCGCGGATCTTTACCGCGCGGGCGAACTTTCCTTCGAAGCCGTCTTCATGACGGACGACGGCTCCGTCTACATTACCCCCGGCCTTGCGGACCGCTACCGGTCCGACCGGCCGTATCAGGTGCTTGCATGAAGCAGAAAACATGGATCCTGATCTTTGCGGGCGTGTGCGCGCTGTGCCTCGTTCTGTGGCTCCTGCCGCAGAAGACGGCCGCGGCCGCGGCCGTCTATCAGGACGGCGAACTTCTTTATACGCTCGACCTTTCCGAAGACCGGACGCTGGTTGTAACCGGCCCGGCCGGTGAAAACGAGATCACGGTCGCGGGCGGCGCGATCCGCGTCACGCGCGCGGACTGTCCCGATCAGGTCTGCGTGGCGCACGGGCCGCTTTCCGATACCGGCGGGCCGATCGTCTGCCTGCCGAACCATCTGACCATCCAGTGGCTGCATTCTTCGCAGTCCGTCGACGCCGTCACCGGCACAGGAGGGCTGCGATGAAGCTGCGAAAGCTGACGCTGACCGGCGTTCTGACCGCGGCGGCGCTCGTGATGTTCCTGCTGGAGGCGCAGCTGCCGCCCCTGACGTCCATCCCCGGCATCAAGCCGGGTCTTTCCAATATATTCACGCTTTTCGCCATGGAGGCTCTCGGCCCCGGCTGGGCCTTTGCCCTGCTGCTCGTGCGCATCACGCTCGGCAGCGTCATCACGGGTCAGATGAGCGCCATGCTCTACAGTCTGGCGGGCGGCCTTGCCGCGTTTGCCGTCATGCTGGCGCTGCGCCGCGCGCTTCGCGGCGACCGGCTCTGGATCAAGAGCGTTCTGTGCGCCGCCGCGCACAATCTCGGCCAGCTCACGGCGGCTTCCGCCGTCGCGGGCACGAGTGCCATCTGGTATTACCTGCCGGTCCTCACGCTGGCAGCGATACTTGCCGGGAGTCTGACCGGCCTTTGCACGCAGCTGATCCTTGCACGGCTGCAAAGGGCCGGGCTTCTGCCGGCAACGCATAACAAGCACAAGGAGCAATCGGAGCAAGAGGAGGAACCAAACGGATGAGAATGCAATTGCACGGCGTACACGTGCCGCACCGCAAAAATACTGCGGAGCTGGCCGCGCTGCGCCTGCCGGTGCCGCAGACGGTGGAAATTCCCATGTCCATGCACATCGGTGCGCCTGCGACGCCCGTCGTCAAGGCAGGCGATAAGGTCAAGGTCGGCCAGCTCATCGGTCAGGCGGGCGGATTCGTATCCGCGCCCATCTACGCGAGCGTGTCCGGCACAGTCAAGAAAATCGGTCAGGAGGTCGGTGCGGCCGGCCGTCTGATGCAGACGGTCATCATCGAGTCTGACGGCCAGCAGGAGCCCTTCGAGGGTCTTCAGCCGCCCAAGCTCGAGACGATGCAGGATTTCCTCGACGCCGTCCGTCAGAGCGGCATGGTCGGTCTGGGCGGCGCAGGCTTCCCGACGGCCGTCAAGCTGACCGTCAAAAATCTCGAGCAAGTCCACGCCGTCATCATCAACGGCGCAGAGTGCGAGCCGTACATCACGTCGGACACGCGCACCATGCTCGACCGCTCGGACGAGCTGATGGAGGGCGCGCGCCTCGTGCAGCACTTCCTTCAGGTCAAGCGCATCATCTTCGCCATCGAAGACAACAAGCCCCGCTGCGTCGAGCTTTACCGCAAGCTGACGAAGGACGAAGAAGGCATGGAGGTCCAGGCCCTCAAGGCACTGTACCCGCAGGGCGGCGAAAAAGTCCTGATCTACAACACCATCGGTCAGATCGTGCCCGAGGGCAAGCTCCCGCTGGACGTCGGCGCGATCGTTCTCAACTGCACGACGCTGGCGAACATCGCCCGCTACTGCAAGACCGGTATGCCGCTCGTTGAAAAGTGCATCACGGTCGACGGCTCTGCGGTCGCCAAGCCCAAAAACGTCATCGTTCCCATCGGTATGCGCATGGGAGACGTGTTTGAGGCGTGCGGCGGCTTCTGCGCCGAGCCGCGCAAGGTGCTCTACGGCGGCCCGATGATGGGCATGGCCGTGCCCGACCTCGACGAGCCCATCCTCAAAAACACCAACGCGATCCTGGCCTTCAAAGAGGCCGACGCCGAGCCGCCCGCACCCACCGCGTGCATCCGCTGCGGCCGCTGCATCCGCCATTGCCCGCTGAAGCTCATGCCCTCGCAGATCGAAACTGCGTATAACGCCGGCAACATGGAAAAGCTCAAAGAGCTCAAGGTCAACATCTGCATGGAATGCGGCTGCTGCTCCTTCGGCTGCCCGGCACACCGGCCGCTCGTGCAGACCAACAAGCTGGCCAAGGCCAAGCTCGCCGCGTATCTCAAGGCGCAGAGCGCCAAACTCGACGCCGGGAAGGAGGCCGCCAAGAAATGAACCTGTTAATTACCGCTTCCCCGCATATCAACTCCGGGGCTTCGACGAAAAAGATCATGGGCGACGTGCTCATCGCCCTGTGCCCGGCGCTCATCGCCGCGGTCGTGATCTTCGGCTGGCGCGCGCTGCTGGTGACGGCTGTCTGCGCGGCAAGCTGCGTGTTCTTCGAGTGGGGCTTTGAAAAGCTCTGCCATAAAGAGTCCACCATCGGCGATCTTTCCGCCGCCGTGACGGGCGTCATCCTCGCATACAACCTGCCCGTCTCCATTCCGCTGTGGCAGGCCGTGTTCGGCGGCCTCGTCGCCATCGTCGCCGTCAAGCAGCTCTTCGGCGGCATCGGCAAAAACTTTGCAAACCCCGCCCTCGTCGGCCGTATCGTCCTGTTCCTCTCGTTCTCCAAGACGATGACCGCGTGGGTCTTCCCCGACGGCGTATCCTCCGCGACGCCGCTGGCGCAGCTGGCCGCGGGCGAGTCGCCCGACCTCATGCAGCTGCTGCTCGGCAATCACGGCGGCTGCATCGGCGAGACGTGCGCGCTGGCGCTTCTGCTGGGCTTCGCGTATCTGCTCATCCGCGGCGTCATCACGTGGCAGACGCCCGTCTGCTTCGTCGGCACCGTGTTTGTCCTCTCGCTCGTTCTGGGTCAGGACGCCGTGCGTCAGATCCTCTCCGGCGGTCTGCTCTTCGGCGCCATCTTCATGGCCACCGACTACGTCACTGCGCCGCAGACCGAGTGGGGCCGCGCGCTGTTCGGCATCGGGGCCGGTCTGATCACCTGCCTCATCCGCTTCTACGGCAGCTATGCCGAGGGCGTGTCCTTCGCCATTCTGTTTATGAACATCCTGACGCCGTATCTGTCCCGCTGGACGCGCAGCAAGCCGTTTGGAGGTGTGAACGCATGAACGAAAAACGCGATATCATCAAGGCTGTCGTGGTGCTGGTCGTCATCTGCCTTTTGACCTCCGCCGCGCTCGCCGTCGTCAATCACTTCACCGCGCCTGTCTCCGCGGCCAACGCCGCCGCGCGTGAGCAGCAGGCCCGGCTCGAGGCCGTGCCCGACGCGGCTTCGTTCGAGCCCATCGAGGCCGAGCTTCCCGCCGACGTTGTCAGCGCCTACACTGCGCTCGACGCTGCCGGCCAGCCCGTCAGCTATCTCTTCACCGTCGACGGCAAGGGCTTCGGCGGCACGATCGAGGTCCTGTGCGTCATCAACGCCGACGGCCTCATCCGCACCTGCCGCACGATGGACGTCTCCTCCGAGACGACCACCCTCGGCGGCCAGACCGCAAACGAGAGCTACACCGGCCAGTATGCCGGCCAGGACGCCTCGCTTTCCGGTGTTTCCGCCATTTCCGGTGCAACGATCACCTCGACGGCCTATCGCGGCTGCGTCGAGACTGCGTTCGCTGCCTTTGAGCTTGTAAAGGAGGCGCAGGGATGAGCAAATTACAGAATTTCCTCAAGGGTCTGATTAAAGAGAACCCCGTGCTTGTGCTCGTGCTCGGCACGTGCCCGACGCTGGCCATTTCGACCTCCATCGTCGCGGCCTTCGGCATGGGCATTGCGGCGACCGCCGTTCTGATCCTGTCCAACATGGCCATTTCCGCCATCCGCAACATCGTGCCCGACCGTGTGCGTATCCCGTGCTACATCGTCGTCATCGCGGGCTTCGTCACCGTGGTCGAGCTGATTATGGAGGCTTACGCCTTCAGCCTCTACCAGTCGCTCGGCGTGTACTTATCCCTGATCGTCGTCAACTGCATCATCCTCGGCCGCGCCGAGATGTATGCCAGCAAGCACGGCGTCATCGATTCCGCGATCGACGGCGTCGGCATGGGCCTCGGCTTCACGCTCGCCATCTGCGCCATGGCCCTCATCCGTGAGGTCCTCGGCGGCGGCACGATCTGCGGCTATCCTGTCCCCTGGTTCCATGACAACCCCATCAGCATCCTCACGATGGCCCCGGGCGGCTTCTTCGTGTTCGGCTGCATGATCGCGCTCGTCAACAAGATCACCAAGGGCAAGGCCATCAAGAAGAAGGAATTCGGCTGCGCGGGCTGCCCCGGCTGCGGCAAGGGTTCCGGTTCCTGCGACGTCTGTGAAAAGGAGGAGGCTGCGAAATGAAAACGATGATCCTCGTGATCCTGACGGCCGCCATCACCAATAACTACGTGCTCGTCAAGTTCCTCGGCATCTGCCCGTTCCTCGGCGTCTCCAAAAAGCTCGATCAGGCGACCGGTATGTCCATCGCCGTCATCTTCGTCGAGGTGCTGGCCACCGCCGTCACCTGGCCCATTTATCACTTCCTGCTCGACGGCCGCGTCGATTTCACCTACATGGAGACGGTCGTCTTCATTCTGGTCATCGCCGCGCTCGTCCAGTTCGTCGAGATCGTCCTCAAGCGCTATATCCCCGCCCTGCACAAGGCGCTCGGCGTCTATCTGCCGCTCATCACCACCAACTGCGGCGTGCTCGGCGTCACGATGAACGTCATCTCCGACGGCATGAACTACGGCGAAGCGCTCCTGACCGCGCTTGGCTGCGGCCTCGGCTTCTTCCTGGCGATGGTCCTGTTCTCCGGCGTGCGTTCGCGCGTGGAAGAGGCGGAGCCGCCCAAGAGCTTCGAGGGGCTTCCCATTACGCTCGTGTCTGCGGCGATCGTTTCCCTTTCATTCTTCGGCCTGACCGGTATTATTGACCGGCTGTTCGGTTAAGGAGGCGGCATGATGGAAATTTTGATCCCGATCCTGGCCGTTACGATCATCGGCCTTATCTGCGGCATCGGTCTGGCCGTGGCCTCCAGCGTTATGGCTGTGAAGGAGGACACGCGCTTCACCGAGATCCGTGAATGCCTGCCCGGCGCCAACTGCGGCGCGTGCGGCTACACCGGCTGCGACGGCTACGCCAAGGCGCTGCTCGAGCCCGGCACGAAAACGAACCTCTGCGTCCCCGGCGCCGACGCCGTCGCGGCGAAGATCGCATCCCTGCTCGGCGTAGAGGCCGAGGACGTCGTGGAGAAGATCGCCGTCGTCCAGTGCGCCGGCACGTGCGAAGCGACCTCCGTCAAGGCGGACTACCGCGGCATCCCGTCCTGCGCGGCAGCGAAGCTCTTCTTCGGCGGCAACGGCAGCTGCATCTTCGGCTGCCTCGGCTTCGGCGACTGCGCCAGAGCCTGCCCCAAGGGCGCCATCTGCCTGCGCAACGGCATCGCCTCCATCGATCCCTCCATGTGCATCGGCTGCGGCATCTGCGCGCAGACGTGCCCGCAGAAGATCATCGAGGTCGTGCCCGATATCATCCGCACCGAGGTGCTCTGCTCGAGCCAGATGAACGGCGCGGCCACCAGAAAGGCGTGCTCCAACGGCTGTATCGGCTGCAAAAAGTGCGAAAAGACCTGCCCGAACGGCGCGATCACCGTGGCGAACAACCTCGCGCGCATCGACTGGGACAAGTGCACCGCCTGCGGCGCGTGCGCCGAGGTCTGCCCGACCGGCGCGATGGTACACCGCGACTTCTCCGGTGCGCACCGCAAGACCGGGACTGCGTAATCTCCGGACTTTCAAATAAAAACAGCCGTCTTCCGTTTGGAAGACGGCTGTTTTTCCATGTTCTCCGAATATTTCTGTGCATTTCTTTTCCTTGAAAAATGGAAGATATTTCATGCGTAGAAACCTGCAATTTTCGTGCATTTTCGTGCATTTTGGCGCAAAAAACGCGCATTTTCGCGCAATTTCCGGACGTCGTTTTTCGCGCGAAGACCCCGCCGCGAACACCGCGGCGGGGTCTGTAGGGTACATGGGTTCAGTCGACGATCTCAACACTGACCTTCTGGCCGGTGCGCTGGGCAACGGACTTGATGATCGTGCGGATCTCCTTTGCGATGCGGCCCTGACGGCCGATGAGCTTGCCCATATCCTCGGGTGCGACGCGCAGCTCGAGGACGGTGGTCTCGCCTTCCACCTCTGTGACCGTAACGCTGTCGGGATCATCGACCAGACTTTTTGCCATATACAGCAAAAGATCCTTCATGTCGATTCTCCTAAATTACAGGATGTTTGCCTTCTTCAGAAGACCGCGGACGGTGTCGCTGGGCTGTGCGCCGTTCTTGATCCACTGCCTGGTCTTGTCGGCGTCGATGGTGATGGCGTTGGCAGCGTTCTTCGGGTCGTAGGTGCCGAGCTCTTCGATGCAGCGGCCGTCACGCGGGAAGCGGGAATCGGCGACGACGATACGGTAAAACGGCTCCTTCTTGGCGCCCATTCTTCTGAGTCTGATCTTGACCATGGTTGTTCCTCCAAAATACAATTAAAAAATTTTCTTATCTCGTAAAGCTATCTCAAATTAGCTGAAACGACTGTTTTGTTACAGGCCGGGGAAGCCGCCGAGGCCGCCCATGCCGCCGAATTTGCCCTTGCCCATGCGCTTCATCTTCTTTGCCGCGCCGGGCCCGGAGAACTGCTTCATCATCTGATTCATCATATCAAACTGCTTGAGCAGCTTGTTGATATCCTCGACCCTGACGCCGGAGCCGAGCGCGATGCGCCGCTTGCGGCTGGAATTGAGGACGGAGGGGTTTTCGCGCTCATACGGCGTCATGGACCGGATGATGGCCTCGGTGCGGCCCATCGCCTTTTCGTCGAACTGTGCGCCCTTTAACGCGCCCGCGTTGACGCCGGGCATCATGCCCGCGATCTCCTCCAAAGAGCCCATACCCTTGAGCTGGGTGAGCTGATCGTAGAAATCAGAGAGGGTGAACTTGTTGGATTTGAGCTTCTGCTCGAGCTCGGCGGCCTTTTTCGCGTCGAACGCGGCTTCGGCCTTTTCGATGAGCGTGAGCACGTCGCCCATGCCGAGGATGCGCGAGGCCATGCGGCCGGGGTGGAACGGCTCGATCTGGTCGAGCTTTTCGCCGGTGCCGATGAACTTGATGGGCTTGCCGGTGACGGCCTTGATGGAAAGCGCCGCGCCGCCTCTGGCGTCGCCGTCGAGCTTGGAGAGCATGACGCCGGTGATGTCGAGGTAGTCGTCGAACGTCTTGGCGGCGTTGACGGCGTCCTGACCGGTCATGGCGTCGACGACGAGCAGGATCTCGTTGGGATCGACAGCGGCCTTGATGGCCTTGAGCTCTTCCATGAGTGCCTCGTCGACGTGCAGACGACCGGCCGTATCAAGGAAGACCATATCGTTGCCGTGCCGCACGGCGTGCGCGACGGCGGCTTTGGCGATATCGACGGGGTTGGACTGGCCCATCTCGAAGACGGGGATGCCAAGCTGTTCGCCGACGACCTGAAGCTGACGGATGGCGGCGGGACGATAGACGTCGCAGGCCGCGAGCAGCGGGTTTTTATTCTGCTTTTTGAAAAGACCGGCGAGCTTGGCGCCGTTGGTGGTCTTGCCCGCGCCCTGAAGGCCGACGAGCATGACGACGGTCGGCGGCTGGGAGGCGATCGAGAGCTTCTGGTTTTCGCTGCCCATGAGGCTCGTCAGCTCTTCGTTGACGATCTTGACGATCATCTGCGCGGGCGTGAGACTTTCGAGCACGTCGGTCCCGACGCAGCGCTCGGTGGTCTTTTTGATGAAGTCCTTGACGACCTTGAAGTTGACGTCGGCCTCCAGCAGCGCCAGACGGATCTCGCGCATCGACTCTTTGACGTCGGCCTCGGACAGGCGGCCCTTGCCGCGCAGCTTTTTGAATGCGTTCGAAAGTTTTTCGGTCAAGCCTTCAAATGCCATGTGTTACTCCTTCAGTTCCTGCACGGCGCGAAGGATCGCGCCGGCCTGCGGCGCGGCCTCTTTGATGGAAACGAGCGCCTGCGCGCTGCGCGTGATCACATCGAGCGTCTGCCGCAGCCGCGCGTCGCGCGCGATGCAGCCGAGCGTGCGCTCGTAGCCCTCGAGCAGCTCTTCCGCGCGGGCCAGCGTGTCGTGGACGCCCTGGCGGCTGATGCCGGCCTCGGATGCGATCTCGCTGAGCGAATAATCCTGATTATAATAGAGATCAAACAGCTGCCGCTGTTTCTCGGTGAGAAGCTCGCCGTAGTAGTCATACAGCAGCGTCATCGTCAGCGCGTCGGACCGCATGGCATCGCTCCCCTTTTCGTGATACCGGCTTATTGTACACGAAAAGGCGGCGGCTGTCAAGTGTTTTTCCTTGACAGAGGCGCGTGATGCGGAGAAAAATCTGCCGTGGGCTTTACTTTTTTTCGGAATCGTGTTAACATAACACACAGCATTTCTACCAGGGAGGTTTTCACGATGAAGCATCGTTTGAAACGGGCGGCCGCCGCCTGTATTGTGTCGGCGCTGCTGGCGGCGCAGGTCCTCGCGGTCGCGGAGCCGATCGGCAAGCAGGAGCTGAAGCTCTCGGACGGAACGACGTACACGGCAAGCACCATGAATCTCGTCTCCGACGAAGGCAAGGCGACGAATCTGCATGAGAATATCATTACATATACGCGCGAGTCGCTCGTGCGGCCGGTGGTGGCGTTCGGCTCGACGCTCTACGGCACGAGCGCGATGAACAAGACGATCAAGACGCTCGAGGAGCAGGGCTACAGCATGGTCGCGGGCGTCAACGGCTCATTCTTCGACCGCGCGACGGGCATCCCCTACGGCCTTGTGGTGACGGACAGCATCCTGCGCTCGGGCGGCACGGCCAACGCCGTCGGATTTTACGCGGACGGCTCGGCCGTGATCGGCGATCCGGAGCTGGCTGTGACGCTCGACTACGGCGACGGTTCGCTGGCGCTCAACTATAACAAGGCGATGACGAAGCAGAACGGCGTGCTGCTGTACTCCGCGGACTATGACACGAAGACGAAGAACACGCTCGAGGGCTATCACGTCATCGTGCGGCCCGTCGGCGGCCGCGAGGCCGAGCTGCGGCTCGGGCAGTCGGTGCGCGTCGAGGTCATCGGCATGGCGGAGGATACGAAGTCCTGCGCCATCCCGGACGACGGATTTTTGCTGGCCATCGCCAACGACACGGTCTATCAGACTGCATTGCAGACGCTCGAGAGCTTTGCGCTCGGGCAGCAGCTGACCATTTCGGTCGACTGCGCCGATGTGTGGAAGAGCGTGACGTCGGCCTGCGGCGGCGGCGATATGCTGGTGGAAAACGGACAGGTGTGCAGCGAATTCACGCTCGATTCGGCGAAGAAGATGGCCGCGCGCACGGCCGTCGGCGTGACGCAGGCAGGCGCGGTGGTCTTTTACACGTGCGATGAGGCCGGGAACTCCGAGGGCATGACGCTCAAGGATCTGGCCGAACGCATGGCGGAGCTCGGCTGCCGCACGGCGCTGAATCTCGACGGCGGCGGCTCGACCGCGGTGGGCGTGACCTACCCCGGCTACGCCGCCGGCGCCACGGCCAACGTGCCGTCGGACGGCAAGCTGCGCGAATGCGCGAACTTTATCTTCCTCGTGCGGCAGAAGCAGCCCGCCGGCGCGGCGTCGAAGCTGTATCTGTACCCTGTGGGCGGCTACGCCCTGCCGGGCGCGAAGCTCCAGTTCACGGTCAAGGCTGCGGATGAGAACTATATGGCGGCGGCCGTGCCGACGGATCTGACCGTCGGCGGCACGAACGTCACATCCTCCGGCGGCAGCACCGTCACGGTCGACGAAAACGCCCGGGGTGCGGCGACGATCACCGTCACGGCAGGTTCGCTGCGCGCGAGCGCGAGCTATATCCTCCTTGACAGCCCCACGTCCATCTCCGTCAAGCAGGAGGGCAGGACCACGCCGCTGACGAGTCTGCACGTCGCAGGCGGCGGCAGGACGAATCTCACGGCCACGGCGTGGTACTACGGCAATCAGGCCGCGAGCGTCGACGAGAGCTTCACGTGGGAAGTCTCGGGTGAGATCGGCACGATCGACGCGGCCGGTACGTTTACGGCCGCGCGCGTCACGAAGGACACGGCCGGCTCCATCACCGTCTGCTACGGCGAGACGAAGAAGACCATCGCCGTGACGGTCGGCTCGGCGCAGCCGTTCGCCGACACGAAGGGCCACTGGGCCGAGGAATACATCACAAGCCTGTACTACGACGGGACACTCCAGGGCTCGGAGAAGAACGGCAAGCTCTATTACCGGCCCGACGACACCATGACGCGGCAGGAGTTCATCGCGGCGATGATGCGGTATCTGGGCACGGATCTTTCCGCCTACGCATCGACGCAGCTGCCGTTTACGGACGGCGCGAAGATCGCCGGTTGGGCAAAGAGCGCGATGCAGGCGGCGTATGCGTTGGGATATCTGACGGGTTCGCAGGAAAACGGCAAGCTCTACGCCAAACCCGATGCGACGATCTCGCGGCAGGAGGCGATGGTCATCCTCGCGCGGACGAAGTCGTTTGCGGCGGCCGACGACGCGGCGGTGCTCGGCGCGTTCTTCGACAGCGCAAAGGTCGCAGACTGGGCGCGCGCTTCGCTTGCGCAGATGGTGCAGGCGGGGATCATCAGCGGCTCGAAGGGCAAGCTCGACCCCGCCGGGAAGGTCACGCGCGCGCAGGTGACGAAGATGCTGTATCTGCTGGCGCAGATGAACTGAATATCCATCGAGAACGAAGGTGCGGCCCAAACGGGCTGCACCTTTTTGCGCAGGTCTTCCGAATTCGTTGTAGGGGCCGATGCCCACATCGGCCCGCCTGAGAACCATCGGGTTCGCCGAAGTGCCTCGCGTTCCGGATATGCATTCTGCCGGGCCGATGTGGGCATCGGCCCCTACACCATCCCAGATGGTTTTGCAAAAACCAGACCGCAAACCAGCGAAGCGTTTGCGGTCTGGAAAGGAAGAAACGAGCTTAGAGAATAAGAAGCATCGCTTGCGATGATTCGTTTCGGCAAGGTCGTTTCTGACGCGCACGTCATTGTTTGTGATGGCGGTGTCGGTGCAGAGAAAATTTGTGATGTGCGCCTGCGGGCGCAGAGAACCAAAATGCAGACTTGGTCTGCATTTTGGAAAGGAAGAAACGAGCTCAGAGAATAAGAGGCTTCGCTCGCGAAGACTCGTTTCGGCGAGGTCGTTTCTGACGCAGGCATCGGCCCCTACAGGTATGTACGGCATTCGGCGGGAGCTATAGACAGCTTGACATTTTCCGCCCAAGACTGTATGATGGAGGCAATTCAATACCGTACACGTTTGCGCGCAAGCGCCGGTGAGATCGCTCACCGGGGGAACCGGCTGAGACGCCGGGCTAACCCAGTAACCGTTATGCGGACGATGCGGCCATGACCACTGCCCTTCGGGGTGGGAAGGGGCCGCGGAGGATGATGCTGAGCCGGGAGACCTGTCTGTGTACGTCAGCTTCTGGGAATGAGCGAAAAGACGGCTGCGGCGCGGCCGCGACGGCTCTTTCCCTGCGCGGGAAAGGGCTTTTTGTATTGAAACAAGCAAAAAGGAGATAAAAATCATGAAAAAGAATCAGATCCTGGCACTGCTGCTGGCAGCTGTGATGCTGCTGGCCGTACTGACCGGCTGCGCGGCCAAGGCCGAAACGCCCGCCGAGCCCGCCGAAGAGACGCCCGCCGCCGAGACCCCCGCTCCCGCGGAGGAAACGCCCGCCGAGGCGCCCGAAGAACCCGCTGCGGAGGAGGAACCCTCCCCTGCCGTGACGCTGACCGACATGACCGGCCGCGAGATCACGCTCGACGAGCCCGCCACGCGCATCGTTGCGCTGACGGCCTCCGACTGTGAGATCCTCTACGCGCTGGGCGCGGGCGATCTGCTCGTCGGCCGCGGCACGTACTGCGACTATCCCGCCGAGGTGCAGGATGTGGAGACGGTACAGTCCGGCTACGACACCAACATCGAGCAGATCATCGCACTTGAGCCGCAGGTGCTGCTGATGAGCACGATGGCGCAGACCGAGGAGCAGATCCAGCAGCTCGAGGCTGCGGGCGTGCACGTCGTGGTGAGCGACGCGCAGGACATCGCGGGCGTATACACGGCGATCGAAATGATCGGCAAGCTGGTCGGCAAGGACGCCGAGGCCGAGGCGCTGTGCAAGCAGATGCAGGATCAGTTCCAGGCGCTCGCCGACGCGGCGACCGGCGACGGCACGAAGACCGTCTACTTTGAAGTCTCTCCGCTGGAATACGGCCTGTGGACGGCCGGCACGGGCACGTTCATGGACGAGGTCGCCACGATGCTGGGTCTGAAGAACTGCTTTGACGACGTGGAAGGCTGGGCGCAGATCTCGGAGGAGCAGGTGCTCGAACGCAACCCGGACTACATCGTGACCATCTCCATGTACTTCGGCGAAGGCCCCACCCCGGAAGAGGAGATCGCGTCCCGCACGGGCTGGGAGAACGTCCCGGCTGTCAAGGACGGCAAGATCCTGAATTTGCAGAACAACGAACTGTCCCGTCCCGGCCCGAGACTGGCCGACGGCGCACAGGCGCTGTTTGACATGGTCTACGGCGAAAACTGAGACGCATAACGGAAATTTTTAACCCGGAGGTACGCTCATGCGCGCACGCGGCGAAACGTTCAGAGCTTGGGAATATGGTCTGTTCGCGCTCGTGACGCTGCTGGCGTTCGCGTTGTGCGTCTGCGTGGGCAGCGTGCGCGTACCGCTTGCGGACACGCTGCGCTATCTCGGCGCGGTTCTGACCGGCCGGGAGGCGGAAAAGACGCTGGCCGCGTCCATCCTGCCCGTGCGGCTGCCACGCGTCATTTGCGTGGCGCTGTCGGGCGCGGCGCTGTCGCTCGCGGGCGCGGCGATGCAGGGACTTCTGAAAAACCCGCTGGCCGACGGCTCGACGCTCGGCATTTCGTCGGGCGCGTCGCTCGGCGCGGTCATCGCCATCGCGTTCGGCGTGACGCTGCCGGGCGTGCCGTTCGCGGGAACGATGGTCATGGCGACGCTGTTCGCGTTTTTGTCGCTGATCCTGATCCTGCTGCTGGCGTATAAGCTCGACCGGTCGCTCTCGACGAACACGATCATCCTGATCGGCGTGATCTTTTCCATGTTCGTTTCGAGCGTGATGAGCATCATCATCACGTTTGCGGCCGACAAGGTGCAGAAGATCACGTTCTGGACGATGGGCTCGCTCAGCGGCAGCACGTATGAAAACGCGGCCGCGCTCGGCGTGACGCTGCTCGTGTGCGGGACGGTCATTTTCCTGCACGCGCAGGTGCTCAATGCCTTCGCCGTCGGCGAGGAGAACGCGCGGCACGTCGGCGTGGACGTGCGCCGGGCGAAGCTGGTGCTGCTGATCGCGGTATCGGCGCTCATCGGCGTGTGCGTGTCCATCGGCGGCACGATCGGCTTCGTCGGCCTCGTGACGCCGCATATGACCCGGATGCTGACAGGCCCGAACCACCGCAGGCTCCTGCCGGCGTCGGCGTTCGCGGGCGCGGTATTTCTGATGCTGGCGGATCTGGCGGCCCGGACGGTCCTCAACCCGCGCGAGCTGCCCATCGGCGTGGTGACGAGTCTCGTCGGCGCGGTGGTGTTCGTGGGGATCTTCTACCAGTCGAGAAAGGAGCGCTGAGGATGCAGATGCTGGAGGTGCGCGGCCTTTCGGTACAGTACGGAAGGAAGAAGATCGTCGACGAGCTGAGCTTCTCGGTCGACGAGGGCCAGTGGCTGATGATCGTCGGACCGAACGGCGCGGGAAAGTCCACGGCGCTGGCCGCCGTGACGCAGAGCGCGCCGTATACGGGTACGGTGCGGTTCGAGGGGCAGGACGTGGCCCGGATGAAGCCCGCGCAGCGCGCGCAGGCCATCGGCGTACTGGCGCAGAACCACTTTGTGGGCTACGGCTTTACGGTCGAGGAGGTCGTGCGGCTGGGCCGGTTTTCGTACACGGCAGGCCTGTTCGGCCGCGGACAGCGCGAAGATCAGGAGAAGATCGACGCGGCCATCGAGGTCGCGGGTCTGACGGACCGGCGCAGACAGTCGGTGCTGACGCTCTCGGGCGGAGAATTGCAGCGGACGTTCCTGGCGCAGGTTCTGGCGCAGGACCCGAAGCTGCTGCTGCTCGACGAGCCGACGAACCATCTCGATCTGGTCTATCAGAAGCAGATCTTTGCGCTGGTCGGCAAGTGGCTGCAAACGCCCGGCCGGGCCGTGGTGAGCGTGGTACACGATCTGTCGCTGGCCAGGAAATTCGGCACCGAGGCGCTGCTGATCGACCGCGGCCGGCAGGTCGCGCACGGCTGCGCGCGCGAGGTCCTGTGCGAGGAGCATCTGGACCGCGTGTACGGCATGGACGTCGGCGCGTGGATGCGCGGACTCTATGGCCAGTGGGCGGAAAAATAACGTTAAAAATCCCCGTGAAAGCGGGGATTTCAGCGCGGCGAAAACGTCTTTTCGCCACGCTGTGCCCAGTTTTTTGAACACCGAACCGTTCAAAAAACTGTTGATTGAACGCGAAGGGGGCTTTTTGCCCCCTTCACTCTTCCCCCGCTGCTCTGTCACAAAAGATTTCTCCATAGTTTTGCCTCTTTCAAATCCCCGCTTTCACGGGGATTTTCCATATATCTGGCAATTTTATAATTTACATCGCAAAAGTTTTGCAGGATATCTAAATTTTTGTTAGCACCCCTGCATTTTTTTGTGTTTTTTGCGGAATTCGTATTTACATTCTCTTCACAAAATGATAGAATACTCTTAGTTTTTAACTGAGATTCACTGTCTTTCCGGTTTCCGTTTCTTGCCGGGAAGCAGGCTTTCCGCCGTGCTCGTCGAACCGTTTCCACAAGGAGGCGTTTTCCAAAACCGGCGGAGCGAATTCCCTGAGAGAAAGGATGACTTGCTTGGAAAACGCAATCGAACTGAGAAACATTACCAAGCGCTTTGGTCAGGTCGTGGCGAACAAATCGATCTGTCTGGAGCTTCATAAGGGTGAGATCCTGTCTTTGCTCGGCGAAAACGGCAGCGGCAAGACCACGCTTATGAATATGCTGTCCGGCATTTACTATCCGGACGAAGGCCAGATCTTCGTGGACGGCAAAGAGGTGGAGATCCGCTCGCCGAAGGATGCATTTGATCTGCATATCGGCATGATCCACCAGCATTTCAAGCTCGTCGACGTGTTCACGGCTGCGGAAAACATCGTCCTGGGTCTGCCGGGCGAAAAGGGCAAGATGGACAAGGCCGCCGTTTCCAAGGCCGTGCGCGAGATCGCCGACCGCTACGGCTTCGACATCGACCCCAACCAGAAGATCTACGAGATGTCCGTCTCGCAGAAGCAGACCGTCGAGATCGTCAAGGTGCTCTATCGCGGCGCCGATATCCTGATCCTCGACGAGCCGACCGCCGTTCTGACCCCGCAGGAGACGGAAAAGCTCTTTACCGTCATGCGGAACATGAAAAAGGACGGCAAGGCCATCATTATCATCACGCACAAGCTGCATGAGGTGCTGGCGGTGTCCGACCGCGTGGCCGTTCTGCGCAAGGGCGAGTACATCGGCGACACCGACACGGCCACCGCGTCGCAGCAGTCGCTGACCGACATGATGGTCGGCCGCGCCGTTTCTCTGAACATTGACCGTCCGCTGAACGAAAACCAGACCGAGCGGCTGAAGGTCGAGCATCTGACCGTCAAGAACAAGGAAGGCGTCAAAATGCTCGACGACGTGACGTTCACGGCCATGGGCGGCGAGATCCTGGGCATCGCGGGAATCGCGGGCTCCGGTCAGAAGGAGCTGCTCGAGGCCATCTCGGGCCTGCAAAAGCTCGAAGACGGCAGCAGGATCACGTACATCGAACCCGACGGCAACGAGACGCTGCTCAACGGGATGGATCCGCTGGACATCATCCGCAAGGGTCTTCTTCTGTCGTTCGTTCCGGAAGACCGGTTCGGCATGGGTCTTGTCGGCGGCATGAACATCATCCAGAACATCATGCTGCGTACCTACCGCAGAGGCAATGGCCCGCTGACCGACCGCAAGTTCCCGAAGGAGCTGTCGCAGAAGATCGTCGACGATCTGGAGGTCGTCACCCCGGACATCGGCCGCACGCCGCTGCGCCGGCTGTCGGGCGGCAACGTGCAGAAGGTGCTCGTCGGCCGCGAGATCGCACAGGATCCGGCCGTTCTGATGACGGCCTACGCCGTGCGCGGTCTGGATATCAACACATCCTATGTCATTTACAATCTGCTGACCGAGCAGAAGATGAAGGGCGTCGCCGTCATCTACGTCGGCGAGGATCTGGACGTTCTGCTGGAGCTGTGCGACCGGATCCTGGTGCTGTGCGGCGGCAAGGTCTCCGGTATCGTCGACGGCCGCAACACCACCAAGGACGCCGTCGGCCTCATGATGACGAAGATCGGAGGTTAAAAAGAGTATGCATATCTCCAAACGAGACACAATTTCCCGCGGCAAGGCATGGTCCATCCGCGCCATCGCCATTCTGCTCGCGCTCATCGTCGACGGCATCATCATTTATGCCATCGTCAAGATGAACCCGCTGAAGGTCTACGTTTCGCTCGCATCCGGCGCGTTCGGCACGTCGAAGCGTATGTGGTTCACGATCCGCGACTGCATGATCCTCACCTGCATCGCCATTGGCCTCGCACCCGCGTTCAAGATGCGATTCTGGAACGTCGGCGCAGAGGGCCAGATGCTCGTCGGCGGCATCGCCACGGCGTTCTGGATGATCAACTTCGCGGGCAAGATGAACATCGTGATGCTGTTCCTCTGCATGGCCATCAGCGCCATCATCGCGGGCGGCATTTGGGGCCTCATTCCGGGCTTCTTCAAGGCCAAGTGGAACACAAACGAGACGCTGTTCACGCTGATGATGAACTACATCGCCATCCAGCTGACGTCGTTCGCCGTGTCCAAGTGGGAAAACCCGCCGGGATCGAACTCCATCGGCACTATCAACTCCAAGGGCGACGTGAAGTACGTCGGCTGGATCGGCAATATGTTCTCCGAGGGCTATAACAAGGATTTCATGTGGACGGTCATCATCGTGCTCATCCTCGCCACGCTCGTCTACCTCTATCTCAAGTACACGAAGCACGGCTATGAGATCGCCGTCGTCGGCGACTCCGAAAACACCGCGCGCTACGCCGGTATCCGCGTGCCGCGCATCTACGTGCGCACGATGGCGCTGTCCGGTGCGCTGTGCGGCTTCGCGGGCTTCCTGGCGGTGTCGGCCGTCAGCCACACGCTCTCGACCACCACGGCCGGCGGACGCGGCTTCACGGCCATCATCGTCGCGTGGCTGGCAAAGATGAACCCGTTCGTGATGATCCTCATCTCGGCGCTGCTGGCGTTCCTGGACAAGGGCGCGGTGCAGATCGCTTCCGACTTCGGTCTGAACGAATACGTCTCGCAGATCATCTCGGGCGTCATCCTGTTCTTCATCCTCGGCAGCGAGTTCTTCATCAACTATCAGGTCAAGACCGGCGCAAAGCACAAGTAAGGAGGAGCTGAATATGTTAGATTTTTTGCTGAAATTCCCTGACCTTCTGCACTCCGCCATCGTGTTCGGCACGGTCATCATGTTCGGCGCGCTCGGCGAGATCATCACGGAGAAATCCGGCAACCTGAACCTCGGCGTGCCGGGCATCATGTACTTCGGCGGCATCGCGGGTCTTGTGGCGACGTTCATGTATGAGAACGTCTACTGCGTGAACGCGGGCATCGATCCGAGCCCGGCGCTGTGCGTCGTGATGTGCCTTGCGGCCTCGTTCCTGGCCTCGGCGCTCGGCGGCCTCATCTACAGCTTCCTGACCATTTCCCTCCGCACGAACCAGAACGTCACGGGTCTGACGCTGACGATCCTCGGCTCGGGCGTGGGCAACTTCTTCGGCGGCAGTCTCAATAAGCTCGCCGGCGGCGTCGGCCAGGTCTCCGTCGCGGTCACGTCGCAGACGTTCCGTGCGTACTCCTATTCGCTGGTCAACGCGGTCGACGGCTTCACGGGAAAGCTCCGTCTGGGCACGCTGCTGTTCTCCTACGGCTTCCTCACCTACGTCGCGCTGGTGCTGGCCATCGCCATCTGGTACTTCCTGTCGAAGACCCGCACGGGTCTGAGCCTGCGCGCCATCGGCGAAAACACCGCCACGGCGGACGCAGCCGGCATCAACGTCACGAAGTACAAATACCTCGCCACGTGCATCGGCGCAGGCATCTCGGGTCTTGGCGGCACGTACTACGTCATGAACTACATCAAGGGTACGTGGGAAAACCAGGGCACGATCGAGGCGCTCGGCTGGCTGGCCGTCGCGCTGGTCATCTTCGCCACGTGGAAATCGCTGCGTGCGATCTGGGGCTCGTATCTGTTCGGCGTCCTCTACTGGGCGTACAACTACATCCCGGGTCTGTCCCGCAGCACGCTGGAGCTGTTCAAGATGCTCCCGTATGTGGTCACGATCATCGTGCTGCTGATGGTCTCGATGCGCAAGAAGAAAGAGGATCAGCCCCCGCAGTCGCTGGGCATCCCCTACTTCCGCGAAGAACGGTAAACGGCAAAGTGATCCCCCGGTCCGGAAACGGACCGGGGGATCGCTTTTGCGCCTTTTTGCAGATGCGAACGCTTTGCGGGCGGCGCGGAGGCGCAAAAATCGCCCCGCCGAAGTTCTTCGGCGGGGCGGTCTTTGTTAATCGTGGAAGTCGTGCGCGTCTTTGAGGACCATGTCCTTGACCTTCATGAGGCGAACCTTGGTCGCACGGTCGTTTTCCTCGAGCTTCATGGAAATATACTTGATATTCGTCTGCATCTCGGGGATCATGACGTATTCGAGCGCGTTGACGCGGCGGCGGGTCTTTTCGATCTCGGAGGCCAACAGCTGCGTCTTCTTTTCCGACTGCGCGAGCGCGAGCATATCCTGGAACACGGAGGCGAGCGCGGAGAGCGCGTCGTCGAGTTCACCGGAGGTCTGCGCGAAGCCGTAGGGGTAGATGGAGGCGGCGTCTTCGTTCTTCGTATGGAAGTCGTAGACGGGAACGGAGACCGACATGATGTTTTTGAAGGTCATGTCGAGCGTCGCCGACTGCTTCGGGTACAGAAGTGCCTGTTGCAGCATTTCGGGCGACATGACGCTCGACGCGACGGTCATCGCACGGTTGGCCTCTTCGATACCGGCCTCTACCTTGGCGCGCAGCTCTTTGTTTTCCCGCACGATCAGGAAGAACTGGCGCATGAGCTCGTCACGCTTATCCTTGAGTAACCGATGGCCGCGCACGGCCGTGCGCAGCCGGCCCTTGAGCCTTGTGAGCTCCATCCGGGTCGGGTTGATCGTTTTGCTAGCCATAGGCGCACCGCCTTACGCCTGCTTTTTGGGCAGGTACTTTTCGATGAACTCGGGCTTGATACGCTTGAGCTCCGTCTCGGGCAGGATGGACAACAGCTCCCAGCCGATGTTCAGCGTCTCTTCGATGGAGCGGTTTTCCTCGTAGCCCTGGCTGACGTAGCGGTTCTCGAATTCCTCGGCGAACTTCGCATACAGACGGTCGGTCGGGGAAAGGGCGCTCTCGCCAAGGATGGTTGCAAGCTCCTTGGCGTCCTTACCGGCAGAATACGCGGCAAAGAGCTGGTTCATGGTGCCGGCATGGTCCTCACGGGTCTTGCCGGGGCCGATGCCCTTATCCTTCAGACGGGACAGACTCGGCAGAACGTCGACCGGCGGGAAGACGCCCTTGCGGTACAGGTCGCGGCTGAGGATGATCTGGCCCTCGGTGATGTAACCGGTCAGGTCGGGGATCGGATGGGTCTTGTCGTCTTCCGGCATGGTCAGGATGGGGATCAGGGTGATGGAGCCATCCTTGCCCACGCGGCGGCCGGCGCGTTCGTACAGCGTCGCAAGGTCGGTGTAGAGGTAGCCGGGGTAGCCGCGGCGGCCGGGCACTTCCTTACGGGCGGCGGAGACTTCACGCAGCGCTTCGGCGTAGTTCGTGATGTCGGTCATGATGACCAGCACGTGCATACCGCGCTCGAACGCGAGGTATTCCGCGGCGGTCAGGGCCATACGCGGCGTAGCGATACGCTCGACCGCGGGGTCGTTGGCGAGGTTGGAGAAGACGACGGTACGGTCGATGGCGCCGGTGCGGCGGAATTCCTGAATGAAGAACTCGGATTCCTCAAACGTGATGCCGATGGCCGCGAAGACGACGGCGAAGTTGCCGGCGTCGCCGCCCAGAACCTTTGCCTGGCGGGCGATCTGGGCCGCAAGCTGTGCGTGCGGCAGACCGGAACCGGAGAAGATCGGCAGCTTCTGGCCGCGGACGAGGGTGTTCAGGCCGTCGATCGTGGAGATGCCGGTCTGGATAAATTCGTTGGGGTAGTCACGCGCGGCGGGGTTCATGGGAAGGCCGTTGATATCCTTCATGGCGCTGGCCAGAACCTCGGGACCGCCGTCCATCGGGCGGCCCATGCCGTTGAAGACGCGGCCGAGCATATCGTCGGACACGGCCAGCTCCAGCGGATGCCCAAGGAAGCGGATCTTGCTGTCCTTGAGGTTGATGCCGGCGGAGTTTTCGAACAGCTGGACGACGGCGGTATCGCCGTTGCACTCCAGAACCTTGCAGTGACGGACTTCGCCGTTGGGCAGTTCAAGCTCAGCCAGCTCGTCGAAGGTGACGCCCTCGACGTTTTTGACGATCATCAGAGGCCCCGAGACCTCTCGGATGGTACGATATTCCCGAATCATTCTGCCTCAGCCTCCTTTGCGACTTCTTCGATCTGCTGCTCCATGTCGGCGACGATCTTCGCGTAAGCGTCCTTATAGCTCTCGGCGGCGACGGTCTTCGCGCGGCCGATGGCGGCGCGCGCCGGGATGGCGTAGAGCTTCCAGATGTCCGCGCCGCGCTCGATGGCGGCGTCGCACAGATCCTTGTAGCGCAGGATCATGTCGAGCAGACGCGCCTGACGGTCGAACGAGGAATACTGGTCGTTTTCAAGGAAGGCGTTCTGCTGGAGGAAGTCCTCGCGGATCATCTTGGCGGATTCGAGCGTCAGGTTATCGGCCGGGGACAGCGCGTCCTGACCGACGAGCTTGACGATCTCCTGCAATTCGGCTTCCTTCTGGAGAAGGGCCATGGCGCGGCCGCGGTTGAGCATGAAGCTGCGGCCGAGGTTTTCGTCGCACCAGTCCTTGAGCGTATCGAGGTACAGCGAGTAACTGGTCAGCCAGTTGATGGCCGGGAAGTGACGCGCGTAGGCCAGCGAAGCATCGAGGCCCCAGAAGACCTTGACGATACGCATGGTCGCCTGCGAGACAGGCTCGGAAATATCGCCGCCCGGAGGGGAAACGGCGCCGATGGCGGTCAGCGAGCCGCGGCGCTCGTCTTCGCCGAGGCACTCGACACAGCCCGCGCGTTCATAGAACTGCGCCAGACGCGAAGCGAGGTACGCGGGGTAGCCTTCTTCGCCGGGCATTTCTTCGAGTCGGCCGGACATTTCGCGCAGCGCCTCGGCCCAGCGGGACGTGGAGTCGGCGATGACGGCGACGTCATAGCCCATGTCGCGGAAATATTCGGCGATGGTGATGCCGGTGTAGATGGACGCTTCGCGCGCCGCGACCGGCATATCGGAGGTGTTGGCGATGAGGACGGTCCGCTTCATCAGAGGTTCGCCGGTGTTGGGGTCATGCAGCTCCGGGAACTCCATCAGAACGTCGGTCATCTCGTTGCCGCGCTCGCCGCAGCCGATGTAGACGACGATGTCGACGTCGGACCACTTGGCCAGCTGGTGCTGCACGACGGTTTTGCCCGAGCCGAACGGTCCGGGAACGGCGGCCGTGCCGCCCTTGGCCAGCGGGAAGAGCGTATCGATGATACGCTGGCCGGTCAGCAGAGGCGCGGACGGGGTGAACTTCTTATCATACGGACGGGCAACGCGGACGGGCCATTTCTGCATCAGGGTGAGGTTTTCGTCGCCCTTTGCCGTTTCCAGCACGCAGACCGTCTCCTCGACGGTGAACTCGCCGGCCTTGATGTCCTTGATCGCGCCGCTGAACTGCGGCGGGACCATGATCTTGTGCAGAACGGCGCTCGTCTCCTGGACGGTGCCGATGACGTCGCCGCCGATGACCTTGTCGCCGGGTTTGACGGTGGGCGTGAAGGCCCACTTCTTTTCGCGGTTCAGCGCCGGGACCTGCACGCCGCGGGAGATCGTCTCGCCGCAGACCTTGCGGATCTCAGTCAGAGGACGCTGGATACCGTCGTAGATGTTTTCCAGCATACCCGGTCCAAGTTCGACGGACAGGGGCATACCGGTCGTTGTGACCTCGGCGCCCGGGCCAAGGCCGCTCGTTTCCTCATAGACCTGAATCGAGGCCGAGCCGCCCGTCATATTCAGGATCTCGCCGATCAGCTGCTGTTTACCGACGCGGACGACGTCGGCCATGTTGGCCTCTTCCATCCCTTCGGCAACGACAAGCGGACCGGATACCTTTACAATTCTACCTGACATTTCATCGGATCCTTTCCTAATTTAAAGGATGTTCGAGCCTACGGCTCGTTCCACTGCGGAGTTGAGCGCGCTCATGCCAAGGCCGAGACTGCCGCCCGCGCCGGGGATCAGGATGACCGCCGGGGTCACGCTGGCTGCAAATTTTGCGATCTGCTGCTCCAGCGCGGCCGCGTATGTCTCCGTCACGTAAATGATGGCGTATTCAGACTCCTTCGTGATATGGCGGAAGGTCTCCGCCGCCTCGTCGGCATTTTCCACGGGGAACACGCTCAGGCCCAGAGCCGCAAAGCCCATGACGCTCTCGCGTTCGCCCAATACTGCGATCTTATACATTCGGACACCTCGCTCAGAAATACAGCTCGCGCAGCCGTGCGCGGATGGTGTCGGCCGGCAGCCCGATCTGCAGGCCGTTGATGACCATGCGGGCGACCGAGATCTCGCTTTCCAGCGCGCAGAGATACGCGATGACGACCTGCTCGCCGAAAACGGCCGACTTGGCGCGGGCGTAATACGCGGTAAGCGTATCGTCGCACAGGCGCTCAAAGCGCGTGAGCGAACCGGAGGCGGATTCATCGCCCGAAAGCGCGGCCGGGTAGAGCATACTCTGCGCGAACAGCGGCGCAAACGGCTCGTCCTGACGGACGGCCTCGCAGATATCCTCCGCCGCGACGCTGCCGCCGGGAACGAGGACATCGCGCAGGAACTCCGCGCCCTTGTTCATACGCCGCGCGCGGACCGCGGCGCGCAGATTGGCGCTGTCGGCCTGCAATTCGGCGTAGCCCATGAGGAATCCGCTCCCGACCCGCTCCGCCGCATCGCCGTATTCGGCAAAATACGCGCGGTCGAGGATGAGATCGGCCAGCTGCGGGTCGGACGTGCGCGCAAGCGCGTCGCGCGCGGACGCCATCGCGTCCAGCAGCGCCTGCGGAACAGCCCCGGCCTCGCCCGTCTCATACGCATTTTTCAGCGCCTGCGCCGAAACGCGGCCCGCGTCCGAGAGGATACCTGCCGCGGACGCGCCGGTCGCCTCCGCCTTGACGATGGTCTTGGCGTTGTGGTAATCGTAGCGCATACGGAACAGCGAGACGATCCCGTCGTTCGGCGCGAGCTTTTCCAGCTCGTCGAAGACGGCCGTGCGCCGTGCGGAAAGCGCTTCGTCGAGTCCGACGGAGAGGATATCCGCATAGCCGCAGCTCTCGAGCTGGCGGGCGGCCTCCTGCACGGAGGACGTCAGCATCCGCTCGACCTTTTCATGCGTGAGGAGCATCGGCTCCCGCGCGCGCAGCAGCGCCGAGATGAACAGATAATCGGTGTCTTTGCACGGTTTGATTTTTTTCTTATTTTCCGTCACATCGGCCTCCCGGCTTCTCAGCCAAACAGGCAGGCCGCAACCTTGCCGGACAGCTCGGGACGAAGACCGTCGACCAGAACGCCCAGCGAGCAGTTCGTCTCGATCAGTCCATCCTTGAGCACCACGCCGCCGCGCAGCGGCCGCGTTTCATCCGAGAGCGTCAGCGAAGCCTGCTTGCCGGCCTTCTGAAGAAGCTCGTTTGCAAGTTTGCACGCCGCCTCGCCAACGCGGGCGCGGTCGGCCTCGGAGAAGATGAGCTGCTCCGTGCCGGTGACGCTCGCGTCGCTCGCCAGATGCGCGCAAAGCGCGGTATACTCGTTTTCAGGCAGAGAACAGAGCGTCTGCTCCGCAGCGCGGAACGTCTCGTCGACGAGCGCCTGCTTCTGCTCGAGCACCTGCCGGCGCGTGGCCATACGGACCGCGCCCTGCGCGCGCTCAAGCTGCTTCTGCGCTTCGTTTTCCGCCTCGAGCGCCGTCTTTTCGCGGGCGGCGCTCACCTTTTTGTCATACTCCGCTGCGATCGCGGCAGCTTTTTCCTCGGCCTGCGCGCGGATGGCGCCGGCCTCGGCCTGTGCGTCCGAGAGGATCCGAGCGGAGATCTTGTCAATTCCGTTCATAGCTTCACCCTCTTATGCAGGGGATCAGCCGCTGATATTGATGATCATCAGCATGGAAGCGAGCAGGGAAAGAATTGCGTAGAACTCGACGGTAACGCAGAGAACCATGCCCTTGGACCAGTGATCCGGCTTCTTGGCCAGGAGGTTGATGGACGCGCAGGCAACGCGGCCCTGTGCGATCGCGGACAGCCAGCCGCCGAGCGCGATGGGAAGGCAGGCGACGAAGTACTGAAGGCCCTGGGTAACGGTCAGCTGGGGCAGAGAGCCGGACAGAAGGCCCATGCGGAAGATGGCGAAGAACCAGACGACGAGGCCGTACAGACCCTGCGTGCCAGGGATAACCTGAAGGATCAGGACTTTACCGAACTTGGCAGGATCTTCGCACAGAAGACCAGCGCCGGCTTCACCGGTCATGCCGGTGCCCTTAGCAGAACCGATGGCGCAGAGCGCCGCCGCAAGACCCGCGCCGAGAAGAGCCAGGCCCAGACCGCCGAATGCATTGAAAAAAGCTTCCATGATTGTGTTTCCTCCTTAAGATTGAATATCGACATATTTTGTATTGATTGCAAGGGGCGTGAACGGCCTTCCGCCGTCCTGATAGAACTTACCGAAGTATTCCAGACACTGCAGGCGCAGATCGTGGACATAGCAGCCGAGCAGGTTCAGCGCAAAGTTCAGCGCGTTGCCCAGCATCGACACGATGAGGAAGAAGATGACGTTCCCCGGGATCGCGCCGAGTGTGTTGAAGACGGATGCAATGACGGAGCCCGCCAGCATCAGCGTCATCAGACGGGAATACGAAAGGATATCGCCGAAGTAGCCCGTCACATGGTTGTAGACCGAGCCGAAGATCGCCGTCAGCTTGCCGAAGCCCTTGGCGTTCCAGCCGGAGCCGACCACGATCATCGCAAGGCCCACGTACAGGACGATGTTCGTCACGCCGAGCACCATGAGCGCAAGGCCCGCGAACACGACCCACCAGGTGCCCTCTTCCCAGATGGCATCGAGCACGTCGCCCTTTTTGATCTTCTCGACAAAGCTGACGGCCATGCCGGTCACGATCTGGACGAAGCCCAGCGCCATCGCGCCGACGAGGATCATGAGCGTATCGTCGAGCGGCGTAAACAGGGCGGGAAGCGCCTTGAAGGTGGTATCGGGGTTGATGATGCCGACGATCTGCGGCAGGAAGTCGCCGAAGAAGCCGCCGGTCAGCGCGCCCATGATGAACGTGCTGATGCCGCAGGAGAACATGAGGCCGAAGAGGTACGAGCTGGTACCGGTCGGCTTCTTTTTCTTCAGAACCAGAAGGCCCGCGAGCATCATCAGAAGGCCGTAGCCCATGTCGGCCATCATGATGCCGTAGAACAGAATGAAGAACGGCGCCATGAGGGGGTTCGGGTCCACGCCGTCGTAGGCGGGAAGCGAATACATCTCCGTGACCATCATAAGGGGCTTGGTGATCTTGTTGTTTTTGAGCTTGATGGGTACGTCGGGGTACTCATCCGGCTCGGGGTCGCGCAGCTCCCACGCGCAGCAGAAGCCGCTCAGGAGCTGTTCGAGCCTGCCGACGTCCTCGGCCGGGACCCAGCCGTCGAGGCAGAAGGTCCGCTCGGAGTGAGACAGCCGGTCGGCCGCCTCCGCCTTGGCGATCTCCTGCGTGCAGCGGTCATAGGCCAGCTGGAGCGCGTCCTTTTCGCCGCCGAGCGCGGCGAGCTCCCTGACGATCTGCTCGTCGGCGTGGTCGCACACGGCGATCTTCTCGTCGGTCAGACGCACATTTTCCGCAGCCGTGCCCGTGACGCCCTCGAACGAGGTGCGGGTGAAGCCGGCCTCGCGCAGAACGGCCGAGACAGCCGTGAGCGCCTGCTTATGTACGATGACGAGCAGATACAGGCTCTGTGTGTCGGCGCTGATCTTTTCCAGCTGCACCTCGTCGGCGGCCTCATAGACCTTTGCGGCGAGCGTGTCGAAGTCCAGCTGCGCCGAAACGGTGCCGGTCAGGATGACCGCGTGCCGCGTTTCGGTGGTTTGCAGCGGAAGCTCCAGCGTCGTCCAGGGCAGGAAGCTCTCCTTTGCGGCGATCAGGCGGCTTTTTTCCGCCTGGTTGCGGCTGCGTGCGTCGAGCGTCTTGATCACCTTGCCGGCCGAGGCCAGCGCGGCGTCGTAGGCGCCGTCGTCAAAGAGCTCTCCCAGCGTTTTTTCCGGCCGCGGGGTCAGGAAACCGGTTTTTGCCTCGTAGGGCTTCAGCGCTTCGAGCGCTGCGGATAACTGTGCGGACGTCTTGTGCAGCGCGTCCGCGCTGCCGCCGTCTGCGGCCCGGAACACCGGCGTGCCGGCCGCGTCCGTCAGCTGCTCGGGTTCGCCGATCTCGACGCTGCCGAACAGCTGCAGCTGGCGGATGAGCTGCGCCTGTTCCGTTGCGGCTCCATACAGCCGCAATTTTTTCATTTTTACGATTGCCATTCGCCGTTCCAGATCCTCTCTACGATCATTGACGCAGCCTGCGTCTTGTTGCGAGCGGCCGCCTCGCGCAGTGCGGCGCACGTCTGCGCGGTGCTGGTGCCCAGCTCCGTCTCAAACGCCTTTGCCTGCCCGTCGGCCCGGTCTTTCGCTTCACGCAGCTGCTGCTGCGCGTCGGCCGAAACCGCCTCGAGCCGCGCCGCGCCGTCTTTCTCCGCGCGCAGAACCAGCTCGGCCGCTTCCTGCCGCGCACGCTCTGACAGCTCGCGCGCCTGCTGCTCCGCAGCAGAAATGGAATCAATTGCCTGCATTTCCAATCGTCTCACCTCCCATAAAACACGCACGACGCCACATTCCCAATAATTTGCGGCGCCTCATTTTTTGAATACTTCTGGTATTGTGTCTATATTTATGTGCACTTATCACACTTATTTTATTGATACTAACATATCCGTTAAGATTCCGCAAGGGATTTCCCATAAAAAAACCGCTATTCAGCTATTCCATTTTCTGATAGCGCCGTACGATATTTGAATGGAAATATTCATTATTTTCGTGTATAATAGGAATTTAGAGCGATTATTGGAGGAAACACGGATGGAACAGATCCTGAGCGGCTACTGCCGCACCATCGACGCATCCCGGATGGTCCTTGTCGAGGACGGCGAAGCGGACTGCGACTACGAATGCTGCGCATACCGGGACGTATGCCAGATCGGACAGGAGATCGCGCGGCTGTGCGCTTCGGAGGAAGCTCCCTGAGGCATCTTTCGGATATCTGTGACGCTTTCGCGCCGGGCATTTGCCCGGCGCGTTTCGTCTTTCGCCGATGACGAACAGCTTTTCGGGCGATTCGCTTGACAGGAACGCCGGGTGGGTGATACTTTAATAAAAACAATGCTTTGGGAGCTTTTCATGAAAACACGCAAATCCTGCCGCCTGATCTTTCTGATCCTGATCTGCCTCGCCGCGGGGATCTTTTTCGCGTCGTTCCTCGTCGGACGGTATCCCGTTTCGGCGGTGCAGACGCTGCGGCTGCTGACAGACCGCGCGCTCGGCCTTGTGTCGGGCGGACGGCTCTCGCTCGCGCCCACGTGGTCGGCGGAGGAGGCCTCCGTCGTCGTGAACATCCGTCTGCCGCGCATTCTGGCCGCGGCGCTCATCGGCGCGGCGCTCTCGGCCGCGGGCAGCGCCTATCAGGCCATGTTCCGCAACCCGATGGTCTCGCCCGATCTTCTGGGCGCGTCGACGGGCGCGGCGTTCGGCGCGGCGCTGGCGATTCTGCTCGGCGCGGGCTACGCCGCCGTGACGGCAAGCTCGTTTTTCTTCGGCCTCGCCGCCGTCGCGCTGACGTATTTCGTCGGGCGGCTCAGCCGCATCCGTGAGACGCTGGCGATGGTGCTCGCGGGCGTGATGGTGGGGTCGCTGTTTTCGGCGGGCACATCGTTTATCAAGCTCGTCGCCGACACGAACGAGCAGCTGCCCGCCATCACCTACTGGCTGATGGGCGCTCTGACGTCCGTGCGGCTGGATGATCTGCACTTTGCGATGGGGCCGATCCTGCTGGGGCTGATCCCGCTGCTTCTGCTGCGGTGGCGGCTGAATCTTCTGACCGTCGGCGAGGCTGAGGCGCGCAGCATGGGCGTCAACACGCAGCTTCTGCGTCTGGTCGTGATCGTGTGCGCGACGCTCTCGACGGCGGCGTCGGTGTCCATCAGCGGCATGATCGGCTGGGTCGGGCTTGTCATTCCGCACATCTGCCGGCTGCTCGTCGGGCAGGACACGGCGCGGCTGCTGCCGGCGTCGATGCTGCTGGGCGCGAGCTTTCTGATGCTGGTGGACGATCTGGCGCGGTGTCTGACGACGAGCGAGATCCCGCTCGGCATCCTCACGGCGCTTGTCGGCGCGCCGCTGTTTCTGCATCTCATCATCAAAGGAGGCGCGCAGCGTGCAGCTGAAGGTCAGTGATCTCACATTCTCCTACGGCGGACAGGACGTGCTGCGGGACGTTTCGTTCGCGGTGGACGCGGGCGAGCGCGTGGCCGTGCTCGGCCCGAACGGCGTCGGCAAATCGACGCTGTTCCGCTGTCTGCTGGGCTTTCTCACGCCGCAGCGCGGCAGTGTGACGCTCGACGGCCACGACGTGCGCACGATCGCGCGGCGTGAGCTTGCGTCGATGCTGGCGTATATCCCGCAGTCGTATCACCCGGCGTTCGACCACACGGTGCTCGAAAGCGTCCTGATGGGTCTTGGCGCGCAGCTCGGGCCGTTCGATACGCCGAACCGGCAGCAGGAGGACGCGGCCCTGCGGACACTGGGTTCGCTCGGCATCGAAGCGCTTGCCGCGCGCGGGTGTCTGCGCATCTCGGGCGGCGAACGGCAGCTGATGCTGCTGGCGCGCGCGCTGACGCAGAACGCGCGGATGCTCGTCATGGATGAGCCGACGGCCAATCTCGATTACGGCAACAGCTTCCGCGTCATGCAGCGCGTACAGGCGCTCAGCCGCGAGGGCTACAGCGTGATCTTCTCCACGCACGAGCCGAATCAGGCGTTCCGCTACGCGACGAAGGTGCTGGCGTTAAAGGACGGGCGTGTGCTGGCGTTCGGAAGCCCGGCGGAGGTTCTGACGCCGGGGCTTCTGGAAACGCTCTACGGCGTCCCGGTCGCCGTGACGCAGATCGAAGCCGGCGGACAGACGTTCTGCGTCTGCACGCCGTATGCATAAGTAAGGAGAGACGCGATGTTCATCTGGACGGAGGACATGATCCGGTTCATGCAGGCGGCCGACCGGAAAAGCGACTATTACCGGCAGCTGACGCAGATCCTGCTGCCGAAGCTCCAAGGATGCAGGACGCTCTGCGACGCGGGCTGCGGCCTCGGGGCGCTCTCGGCGGCGCTGAGCCCGTATTTTGATTCGATCACGGCTGCGGACGTGTCGGATGCGGCGCTTGCCGTGCTGCGCAAAACGATCCGCGCGCAGGATATCCGGAATATCACGCCGCGGCAGGTCGATCTGCGCACGTCGGACGACACGGCGCGGTATGACGCGATGGTGTTCTGCTTTTTCGGTTCGCTTGCCGAAATTCTGCCCGCGGCGCGGCGGCAGTGCGCGAAAACGCTCGTCATCATCAAGAAAAACTACGCGCTGCACCGCTTTTCGCTGACCCGGCAGCCGCTGCGCGGCGAGACGGCCCCGGCGGCGTGCGACGCGCTGCGCGCGATGGGCGTTCCGTTCACGTTTGACGCGCAGGAGCTTGAGCACGGGCAGCCGTTTGCCTCGCCGGACGAGGCCATGCGGTTTTTCCGCATCTACAGTAAGGACGAAGCGCCCGGCGCCATCACGCCCGCGGCGGTTCTGCCGCGGCTGCAACAAACGCAGGACGCGGAATTCCCCTATTATCTGCCGCAGCGCAAAAAGCTCGGCATCATCACGATCGACATGGAGGCGCTTTTATGAAACAGCTCTTTACATCCATTCTGGCGGCGCTTGCGCGCGGTGAGCGCGTCGTGCTGTGCAGCATTCTGGCTTCCTCGGGCTCGACGCCGCGCGGCGCGGGCGCGAAGATGGGCGTGTTCGCCGACGGCCACACGGAGGGCACCATCGGCGGCGGCGCAGTGGAAAAGCTCGCGGGCGAAAAGGCCATGGACGTGCTTGCAAGCGGCGAGCCGCTCGTGCAGGGTTACTGTCTGGCGCCCAATCAGGTCGCGGACATCGGCATGATCTGCGGCGGCAACGTGACGGTCTATTTCCAGGTCTTCAAGCCCGAGGACGCGCAGGCGCGCGCGCTGGTCGCGGCGATTCTGGAGCTTTTGCAGTCGAACTGCGACAGCTGGCTCGTCTACCGCATGGACGGCGGCTGCGTCAGCGCGATGGGCACGTATGACGAAGCGCACGGGCTGCGCTTTACGGACCGCGTCAGCCCCGAACAGCTTAAGCCCATGCTCAAATCCAACGCCTGTATGCAAAAGGGCGACCCGGGCTACTTCGTCGAGCCGCTCACGCAGGCGGGCTATGCGTATATCTTCGGCGGCGGCCACGTCGGCGCGGCGCTCGTGCCGGTGCTCGCCTCGGTCGGGTTCCGCGTGGTGGTCTACGACAACCGCCCGGATTTCGCCACGCCCGCGCACTATCCGCAGGCCGAGCGCGTCATCCTCGGCGATTATCTCGACATCGGCGCGCATCTGACGCTGAGCCGGAACGACTACGTCTGCATCATGACGCCCGGCCATCAGGCCGACCGTGAGGTGCTTTTGCAGGCCATGCGCTCCGCCGCGACGTATATCGGCTGCATCGGCAGCCGCCACAAGATCGCCTCGACGAACGCCTATCTCGTCGCAAACGGCATCCCGGAGGCGGAGCTTTCCCGCATCCACGCGCCCATCGGGCTTGACATCCTCGGCCAGACGCCGGCGGAGATCGCCGTGTCGATCGCGGCGGAGATGATCCTGCACCGCGCAAAGCGCATGGGCTGCACAAAAAAGCCGCGCAATGCATAAGACCATGCACGTATTTCTGACCGGGCCGGTCCAGATCGGCAAGTCCACGCGCATCCGCGCGGCGCTGCGCGCGCTTGATATTACACAGCCGGGCGGCTTTCTGACCGTTTCGTCCGAGCCGCTGGCAGACGGCAGCCGCACGGTGCATCTCATCCCCGCCGCGCGGCCCGATGCGCCGCTTCTGGCGGAAAACCGCGTGGGCATCCGCTGTACGGGCCGCGGGATCGTCTCGTTCCCGGCAGTTTTCGAGTCCGCGGGCGTCGCGGCGCTGCAAGCCGCGGAGGCGTCGCGGCTCATCGTGATGGACGAGATCGGCCGCATGGAGCGCGAGGCGGCGGAGTTTTCCGCGCGCATTCTGGCGCTTCTGGACGGCGAAACGCCCATTCTCGGCGTTGTGCAGCAGAAGGCCGATACCCCGCTGGCAAACGCCGTGCGCAGCCACCCGGACGTGCGGCTGATCGAGGTCACAGAACAGACGCGCGGCGGCGTATTGGACGAGATCCTGCGCACGCTCGGGCCGCAGCTTATCCTTTGAATCATAAACAAAACGCCCCCGGCGAAGGCTTCGCCGGGGGTGTGCGCATTATTTCGGGAAGAGAAACTCGCGCGCGTAATGCGCGGCGCGGGTATTTTGCAGGCTGACGACGTTCAGCTCGTGCGCGCCGGTCAGCGGCGAGCAGGTAAAATGGCCGAAGGCGTCGTCGCCCTTGACGACGGCCTCGTACAGAAAGCTCACGCCGCAGCCATCGCGCACCAGCGCGCGGATGATCTTGAAGCTGCTGATGCAGACCGTGCCGCTGAACGCCTGCGGCGTGTAGCCGCACTGCGCAAGCTCGCGTTCGAGGATCAGGCGCGTACCGGAGCCGGGTTCGCGGAGGATGAGCCGCTCGGAAAACAGCTCCTGTAACGGCACCGCGCGGCCCGCGAAGGGGTGATCCTTCGCGCAGATGCCGATATACGGCTCGATGCGCAGTAAAAACGAGTCGTAGCGGCGCTTATCGAACAGGCCCTCGAGCACGACGAAGTCCAGCTCCCCCGCCTCGAGCTGCGCAAGCAGGCGCGCGGTATTGTCGACGGTGAAAAACAGCTCGTGCCCGGGATCGGCGAGAAAGCGGCGGATCTCGGGCAGGAGGATATAGTCGCCGATGGATTTCGTCGCGCCGATGCGCAGGAGCGTCTTCTTTTTCGCGTGCAGCGCGCGCACAAGCTCCGCGTCGTTATATTGCAGGCTGATGGCGTAGCGTTCGAGCGTCGCGCCCTGCTCGGTCTGAAAGAGGCGGCGGCCGTCGTAGCGGAAGAGTTTGACGTCGTACTGCGCTTCAAGCGACTGGATCTGTTTGGTGACGGCGGGCTGCGTCAGATGCAGCAGCTCCGCCGCCTGGCCGTAGTGCATGGTGCGGCAGAGCGTGAGAAAGGTGGTCAGGCGCGGGTCCATGGGCATCCTCCATCCGATAACGATTTGGAATCGTTTCATTCGTTTTCATGCCTTTATTTTATCACACTTCGGTGCTATCATAAAGCCGCAAAAAGAAAAAACCGGAGGGAATTGCATGAAAACGATCAAAAAGTATCTGCCGGGCTGCCTGCTGGCGCTCGTCGTCGCGGCGGCGGCCAAGTTCCTCGAACAGCTGGAGACGGACGCAGGGCTGCATTTTATCGGCGCGTCGGTCATCGCGATGTTCATCGGGATGTTCATCAACAGCTTTTATAAGCCCGACGATGTCACGAAGCCCGGCATCCGCTTTACCTCGAAGAAAATTCTGAAATTCGCCATCATCCTGCTTGGCGCGAGTCTCAATATCACGACGGTTTTGACCGTGGGCCGGTTCTCGCTGACGGTGATGGTCTTTACGCTGGCCACGTGCTTCGGCGTCGGCGCGCTCATCGGCCACGCGCTGAAGCTCAACTGGAAGACCTACAGCCTCATCAACGCCGGTACGGGCATCTGCGGCGGCTCGGCCATCGCGGCCATCGCGCCGGTCATCGACGCGAGCGATCTGGACATCGCCTACGGGATGTCGGCGACGTTCCTGTTCGACATGGTCATGATCCTCGTGTTCCCGCTGCTGGGCAGATGGATGGGTCTGTCTGACGCAGCGTTCGGCCTGTGGGCCGGGACGGCCGTCAACGACACGTCGAGCGTCGTTGCCACGGGCTACGCCTTCAGCGAGGCCGCGGGCGACTTTGCCACGATGGTCAAGCTCACGCGCACGCTGGCCATCATCCCGGCGGTGCTGGTTTTCTCGGCCATCGGCGTGCATATGAAGAAAAAAGAGGCCGCCGAGGCCGGCAGCGCTGCGGTAAAGGTCAACATGAAGGCCGTATTCCCGTGGTTCATCCTGGGCTTTCTGGCAATGTCGGGGCTTTGCAGCCTCGGCGTGATCCCGGCAGCGCTGGCCGCCTCGCTCAAGACCGTGAGCAAGTTCCTGATGGTCGCGGCGCTGGCCGCCATCGGCCTGAACACGAACTTTAAGGAGCTGTGCCGCTCGGGCGCAAAGCCGATGCTGCACGGGTTCATCATTTCGCTGCTGGTGGTGCTGGTCGCCATCGCGGTGGAGTACGCCATCGGCGTGGCCCCGGCGGGCACGCTCGGCTGACGAGAAAAAGTAAAAATACCTCTTGCAAAATACACCCGGATATGCTATGATACATAGGCTAATTCAATAGCTATCCGGGTGTGGCGAAGTTTGGTATCGCGCTTGAATGGGGTTCAAGAGGCCGCTGGTTCGA
>CAKUOS010000016.1 GCA_934670025.1 uncultured Oscillospiraceae bacterium | reverse complement strand
GGCCGAAGGGGCTCCCCTGCTAAGGGAGTAGGCGTCTAAAAAGCGCGCGAGAGTTCAAATCTCTCCTTCCGCGCCAGGAACAGCAAGCATAACGCTTGCTGTTCCTATTTTTATGCAAAAAAAGCGCTCCATGCGGAGCGCTTTCTGTATGTTTGCTGTGTCGAATGTGGTTCCTGCCGGGCGGACAGAGTCGTCCGCCCCTACAGATTCTGTACTTTATGTTTCGCTTATTTCCCCTTCTCCGGGACGAAGAAGATGAACACGAGCGAGCTGACGAGCAGCAGGTACGGATAGAACAGGTACGGGATGATCTGGAACGCGGTGAGCGTCTCGCCGAGCTCGGCCACGGCCGAGATGGCCAGCAGCATCTGCGCGCCGTAGGGGATGATCCCCTGGAAAATGCACGAGAACGTATCAAGCAGCGACGCGCTCTTTTTGCCCGTGATGCCGTATTCTCCGCTCATCTGCTTTGCAATGGGACCGGCCATAACGATGGCGACGGTGTTGTTGGCCGTGGCGATGTCCATCGCGCCGACGAGCAGGCCGATGCCCAGCTGGCCGCCGCGGCTGCCGTGGAAGATGCGCTTGATAAAGCCCAGCAGCGCGTCGAAGCCGCCGTATTCGCGGATCAGGCCGCACATCGCGGACACGAGGATCGTGACCATGATCGTCTCAAACATACCCGACGCACCGGATCCCATACTGCCCAGCAGCGCGGTCGGATGCGCCGCGCCGGTGGCGAGCATGATGACAGAACCGGAGAAAATACCGGTCAGCAGGACGACGAACACGTTGATGCCGGCCACGCCGCCGACGAGGACCAGCAGATACGGGACGGTCTGGAGCAGGTTGTAATCCGGGATATCGACCGCGCCGATGCTGCTCCGCAGCGACAGCACGAGGATCAGCGCCAGCGTCACGAGCGCCGCCGGCAGCGCAATGCGGAAGTTCGTGCGGAACTTGTCCTTCATTTCGCAGCCCTGCGTGTTGCACGCGGCGATGGTCGTGTCGGAGATGAACGACAGGTTATCGCCGAACATCGCGCCGCCCATGACCGAGCCGATGCACAGCGGCAGACTGAAGCCCGACGTCTTCGCCACGGCGACGGCGATGGGAACGATGAGCGTGATGGTGCCGCAGGAGGTGCCCATGGCCGTCGAGACGAAGCACGCGACTACGAACAGAACGGCCACGGCGAAGCGCGCCGGGATGTGCGCGAGCATGAAATACGCCACCGACTCGGCGCTGCTGCGGCCGACGACGCCGACGAACACGCCCGCGGCAAGGAAGATGAGGATCATCGTCATGATATCCTTGTCGCCGACACCGCGTGCCATGACGGTGAGCTTGTCGTCAAACGACAGGGCTCTGTTTTGCAGGCACGCGACCAGGATCGCCGCCAGAAACGCCACGACGATGGGAATGTTGTAAAAGCCCATCTTGATCTTCAGGCCGTATTCGAATAAAGATCCAAGTCCCAGATATAAAACGAGGAACACCCCGATGGGCAGCAGCGCAATGGCGCGCGCAGGTCTTTTTTCCATGCTGTTTCTCTCTCTTCATTTTAATAAATTTACCCCGGCCGCATATGCGGCCGGGGTTTTCGCACAAGCTGTTATATTGTACCGTTCCGCCATCCCTGCGTCAAGCGCACGGCAGATTCTTTGGTGAAGATGCATAAAAATACAGCGCCCGGTGCGCGCTCACAGCCGCGTGAGCTTCGCGCGCAGCGACAGCGCGCGCGGTGTGGGCACGGAATCGAACTGCACGACGGCGGTCTTTTGCAGTGCGTCGACGGACACGATGGTCCCGTCGCCGAAGACGGCGTGGCGCACGCGCGCGCCGGGCTCGAACGCATCGGGCAGCGCCGCGTCGTCCAGAAAGCGGCTGGAAAAGCTGATGTATTCCCGCGCCTGACGGATGAGATCCTCGCGCGGCGGGTGCGTATAGGTCAGAAGCGGCGCGTCGATGTCGAGCAGGAAGCGCGACGGGTAGCGCGGACTGCCGTCAAGATCGCGGCCCTCGGCCTCGGACAGGTACAGCGCCTGCTGCGCGCGCGTCATCGCCACGAAGCAGAGCCTGCGCTCTTCCTCCATGCCGGGCAGCGTCCGCGTCTTGCGCGAGGGGAACACGCCCTCGTTCATCGCGCATAAGAATACATACGGGAACTCCAGACCCTTGGCGCTGTGGACGGTCATGAGCTTCACCTGATCGCGCGGATCGTCGAGATCGGCGTTCGTAAACAGCGCCACGTGCGCCAGATAGTGCTCCAGCGTACACTCCTCGCCGCACGTCGTCTCATACGTGTAGATCGACTGCTTGAGCTCGGCCAGATCGTCCAGCCGCACCTGGCTGCCCTCGGTGCGCAGCATCGTTTCGTAGCCGCTTTCATTCAGAACGGCGGCCAGCAGCTCCGACACGGGCATCTGCGCGTAGACGGCGGAAAAACGCTCGATCAGCGCGACGAATTTCGCGCCCTTTGTGCCGCGCAGCAGTTCTCCGTCGAGATTTCTGCGCAGCGCGTCGTAAAGCAAGCAGCCGTTCTGCGCGGCGTAATCCTTTAAAAACGCCATGCGGCGCTCGCCGAGATTGCGCTTCGGCACATTGGCGATGCGCAGGAACGAGAGGTCGTCACGGTAGGCGATCATGCGCAGATAGCTCAGCGCGTCCTTGATCTCCGCGCGCGCAAAAAACTGCACGCCGCTGTAGATCGTGTAGGGGATCTTCTCCTTTAAAAGCCGCTCCTCGACGCCGCGCGTGATATAGTGCGCGCGGTACAGGATCGTCATGTCGCGGTAGGGCGTGCCGGCCGCGTGCAGCGCCCGGATCTGCTCCGCGATCCACTGCGCCTCCTGTTCGCTGTTGGCCGCGTGATGGCATAAAACCGGCGCGCCGTCCGGGCGCGTGGGGATGAGCTCCTTTTTGATGCGCGTCTCGTTTTTGGCGATCAGGCTGTTGCAGGCGGCAAGGATCTGCGGCGTCGAGCGGTAGTTTTCCATCATCATGATGGTCTTCGTCGTCGGATAGACCTTGTCGAAGTCCAGCAGGGACCGCACGTCCGCGCCGCGCCAGGTGTAGATGGTCTGGTCGGGGTCGCCGACGATGAACAGATTTTTGTGGTGATCGCACAGCACCTGCATCAGCGCGTACTGCGGCGGATCGATGTCCTGAAACTCGTCGATCATGATGTATTCCAGACGCTCCTGCCATTTGAGGCGGATCTCGGGGTGCGTGCGGAAAATATGGAGCGAAAATACGATCAGGTCGTTATAATCGAGCGCGAAGCACTTCTTTTCCTGATACAGATAGCCGTAGAAGATGATATCCTTTGCAGTCTCGGCGCGCAGATACTTTTCCTTCAGCGTATCGAGCGGCAGCGCGAGCATATCCTCGTAATAATCGGGCCGCTCCTTTAATTTCAGGATCTCGATCATATCCCGTGCGTGGGAAAATGTCATGTCGCGCAGCGTCAGCCCGCGCTCTTCGTAGATGATCCGGAGCATGGCGTCGATGTCGCTGTTGTCGAGCACGAGAAAGCTCTTCGGATATCCGACGGCGTGGCTGTCCTCCTGTAAAACGGACACGCAGAAGCCGTGAAAGGTGTTGATATAGCCGGTGTCCTCGTCGCCGGTCAGATCGTGGATGCGGCGGCGCATCTCGTTCGCGGCCTTGTTCGTGAACGTCACGCACAGAAGATGCTCGGGCAGAATGCCAAGCTCCGTCACGAGATATGCGAATCTGCGCGTCAGCGCCCGCGTCTTACCGGAGCCTGCGCCCGCGATCACGCGCACAAAGCCCTCGGTCGTCAGCACGGCCTCGCGCTGCGCCGCGTTCAGCCCTTCCAGCAGCTCCATCGCCGCACCTCCTTTTAATACGAACATAATTTCCAGAATATCGTACCACACAAGCGCGCGCCTGTCAAGGCGGCGGGGGAATGGAATGTTAACAGCCTTTTTACAATTCCGGCCTGTTCAAATCGGCGTTTTTCTGCTAAAATAACGTGGATCCCAGAGATTTTAAAGGAGTGAGCCTTTGTACCAGAAGCAAGTGTTACTGGAAAAACTGCGCGAGGCAGCCGCCTCCGTGCTGCCCATCAGCCTGATCGTGCTGGCCATCTGCTTTGTGCTCGTGCCGGTCGATACGGGGCTGATGCTCTCGTTCGTGCTGGCGACGGCCATGCTGATCCTGGGCATGGGCCTGTTTACGCTGGGCGCGGAGATGTCGATGAGCAGGATCGGCAATTACATGGGCGCGAAGCTGACAAAATCGCGCAGACTCGGGCTGATCCTCGTCGTGAGCTTCATCCTCGGCGTGGCGATCACCGTCGCCGAGCCTGATTTACAGGTGCTCGCGGCGAATGTGCCCGGCATCGACAAAACCGTCCTGATCCTGACCGTCTCGGTCGGCGTGGGCCTGTTTCTGATGCTGTGCATGGTGCGCATTCTGTTCCGCATCTCGCTGCGGCTGCTTCTGATCGTCTTTTATGCGCTGGTGTTCCTGGGCGCGTTTTTGTCGGACGCGGGCATTTTGTCCGTCGCGTTCGACTCCGGCGGCGTGACGACAGGCCCCATGACCGTGCCGTTCATCATGGCGCTCGGCGTGGGCGTTGCGTCCATCCGTTCGGACGAAAACGCCAAGGCGGACTCGTTCGGCCTCGTGGGCCTGTGCTCCATCGGGCCGATCGCGTCGGTGCTGCTGCTCGGCGCGATCTATAAAACGCAGCCGGCGCAGGCGGATGCTGCCGCGGCCGCGGCCATCGCCGATACCGTCGCGCTGGGCAGGGATTATCTCCACGCCATCCCGGAATATCTGAAGGAGGTCACGCTGGCGCTTCTGCCGATCGTGGTGTTCTTCCTCATTTTCCAGGTCGTGTCGCTGCGGCTGCGGAAGCTGCCGTTTCTGCGCGTGATGATCGGCATTCTGTATACATATCTCGGTCTTGTGCTGTTCCTGACGGGCGTGAACGTCGGCTTTTCGCCGCTTGGCTACGCGCTCGGCGAGGCGCTGACCGAGGGATGGAAGATCTGGCTGCTGGCGCCGCTGGCGATGCTCATGGGCTGGTTCATCATCAACGCCGAGCCTGCCGTCCATATCCTCAACAAACAGGTCGAGGAGCTGAGCGCGGGCGCCATCTCGGCCCGGGCGATGGGCATCAGCCTGTCCGTCGCAGTCTCGGCTGCGGGCGGTCTTGCGATGGTGCGCGTCATCACGGGCGTCTCGATCCTGTATTTCCTCGTGCCGGGGTATTTTATCGCGCTGGCGCTGACGTTTTTTGTGCCGCGCACGTTTACGGCCATCGCGTTCGACTCCGGCGGCGTGGCCTCGGGCCCGCTCACGGCGACGTTCATGCTGCCGTTTGCGATGGGCGCGTGTCAGGCGCTCGGCGGCAACGTCATGACCGATGCGTTCGGCCTTGTGGCGCTCGTCGCCATGATGCCGCTCATCACCGTGCAGGTCATGGGCGCGATCTACGTGGTCAAGTCGAAGCGGGCCGCGGCCGCACCGGAGATGCCCGTATTCGGCGACGACGAGATCATCGAGCTTTGGGAGGCGTGCTGATATGGAGCTTTACTACATCCTTTCCATCACCGACGCGGACAAGGGCGAGATCATGAACACGCTCTACCGCGAGACGGGACTGCATATGATCCTCAGCACGCCCGCCAGAGGCACTGCGACGAGCGAGCATCTCGACCTCTACGGGCTTGACGCGACACCGAAGACCGTCACGTCGGCGGTCGCTTCCGCACCCGAGGCTGCGCAGCTGCTGAGGGCCGCGAAGCGGCGGCTGTTCATCGATATCCCCGGCAACGGCATCATGCTGACCGTGCCGCTCAAGAGCGTCGCGGGCGGCCGCACGCTTGCCTATCTCACTGACGATCCGAAAACGGGAGGAGTGCCGGATATGAATTTCAAACACGAGCTGATCATCGTCATCCTGAACGAGGGCTACGCCGATCTTGTCATGGACGCGGCCAGGGCCGCGGGCGCAGGAGGCGGCACCGTGCTGCACGCCAAGGGCACCGGCTCGACGCGCGGCGAGAAGTTCTTCGGCGTCAGTCTCGCCGAGGAGAAGGATATGGTCTACATCATCGCCGACAGCGCGGAAAAGGCCGCCATCATGCGCTCGATCAACGAGAACGCCGGCCCGGACTCCAAGGCGCGCGCCATCAGCTTCTCGCTGCCGATCTCGTCCGTCGCGGGCCTGCGCGAAAAGGACGAATGACCCCCAAAAAACAGAAAGAAACGGTACAGCCGCATGGCTGTACCGTTTTTTATAGGTTGAGCGTCAGTATTGGAACACGCTGCCGCCGACAAACTCGCGGACGATGGAGTCGCGCGGGACATACGGCGTGTCCAGAGACGGCAGATCGCGCACGACGCGCATGAGCGTCGTCAGGCCGTGTTCGGCGATGAACGCATCGTCCAGCTCCGAGGCAAACTGCGGGATCTGCCGCAGATATTTTGCCAGAATGCACAGCTCATAGTCGTGGAACGAGTCGATATGCACCGAGGCGTTCGGCTTGTTGGGCGCGATATACTTCTTTTCGCCCTCGTTGACGGATTCGGCGCGCACGATCGTCTCGCGCAGCGAGTTGCCGCGGCCCTGATAGTTGCGGATCATGCGGCGCGCAACGCGCACCTGTTCGGGATGGATGATGCAGTCGCCGGGCGTGATGATGCGCGTGCGCGGCGCGACATAGACGCCGGTGGCGCGGTCACGGATGGGCCCGAAGAGCAGGGGATTGAGCATATGGATGCCCTCGGCGATGATGACGGCCTCGCGGCTGCCCTCCATCGGCGTATAGCCGCCGGTGCGGTTGTTCGGAAAATCATACCACGGCACCTGCACCGTCTCGCCGTTTGAAAGCCGGTCGATCGTGTCCAGCAGGAGCTCGCGGTTGACGCACAGGGGCGATTCCCAGTCGGTCAGATCCTTCGGCCGCTCGGCAAGCGGCAGGAAAAAGTTATCCATGCTCAGCAGGCAGACCTTCACGCCCAGGTTTTCCAGATACGCCTTCAGGCGCATGGCCGTCGTCGTCTTACCGGAACCGGACGGCCCCGTCAGGCACACGAAGGGCTTGCGCGGCTGCGCGCTCAGGATGGCGGCGGCAGCGGCGCTGATCTTGTCGTGAAAGACCTCCTCGCAGCGCAGGACGAACTGCGTCTGGCTGCGCATGGCGTATACAACGTCTTCGATATCAATGACTCGCATAATGAAACCCTCTTTCTCAGGATGATGCCGCGCCGGCCGGAGAAAGCGCCTCCAGACGGCGGCGGATGGATCGCCAGAAGATCACGAAGCACACCACGTGCATCGCGGCGGTGAGTGCCCAGCTGATGGGATAGGAGATATACAGCGCCGGCAGCGTCCGGTCCCACGCGAAGATCGTATAGATCCAGATGATGCGCAGCACGCACGCGCCGAAGATCGTCACGACCATCGGCAGCCAGCTCTTGCCGAGCCCGCGCACCATGCCGCAGCAGACCTCCATCATGCCGCACAGGAAATACGGCGTTGTAACATAGTATGTGCGGATCATGCCCATGGCGATGACCGCGTCGTAGGCCGGGTCGTTTTTCGAGACATAAATGCTCAGCAGCTGCGGCCCGAAGACGGTACTGACGACGCACAGCGGCACGCCGATGAGCAGCACCGTCAGCAGACAGTTGCGGAAGATCGACCAGATGCGGTCATAGCGCCGCGCACCGAGATTCTGGCTGGTGAACGTGATGGCCGCGTGGAACACAGCGTTCATCGCCGTGTAGGTGAAGGCGGCGAGGTTGCTCGCGGCGGTGTTGGCGGCGATGACGTCCGCGCCGAAGGAGTTGACGCAGCTTTGCACCATGACGTTGGAGATGTTGAAGACCACGGATTGCAGGCCCGCGGGAAGCCCGATCTGGATCATGCGCAGCGCCTCGGACGGATGCAGGCGGAGCTTTGCAAGACACAGCCGCGACGGCCCTTCCTGCCGCATGAGGCACACGAGGATCATCACGACCGACACATACTGCGACACGACCGTCGCAATGGCGACGCCCGCGACGTCCAGCCGGCAGACGATGACGAAAAACAGGTTCAGGAGCACGTTCAGAACGCCCGAAACAGCCAGGAACAGCAGCGGCCGCTTCGTATCGCCGTAGGCGCGCAGCACGGCTGCGGCGAAATTATAGATGAGCGCGCCGGGAACGCCGATAAAATAGATGCGCAGATACAGGCTCGCCAGCGCCAGCACGTCCGCGGGCGTGTCCATGAGCGCGAGCATCGGCGTCGAGAGGAAAAAGCCCAGCAGGAACGTCACGATGCCAAGCAGCAGGCTCAGCGTGACGGCGCTGTGGACCGCGCGGCTGACGCCGTCGTCGTCGCGGCAGCCGATATAGCGCGCGACGAGGATGTTGACGCCGACGGAGATGCCGATGAACGCGCCGGTCAGCAGATTGATGAGAGACGACGTCGCGCCGACGGCCGCCAGCGACGTGCTGCCGGCGAATTTGCCGACGACGATGACGTCGGCGGCGTTGAACAGCAGCTGCAAAATGCCGGTCAGCGCCAGCGGAACGGAAAACCGGATGATCTGCGGCAGCGGTCTGCCCTCGGTCATGACGATGGAATGTGCGGCCATAATGCCTCCTTTTCTCTCTGTTTCTATGGATATTCCCGCGGAAACAGCGTCCACGGCATGGTCTGCGGCGGCTCATGCGAAAACGTCATGGCTGCGCCGGTCTGCGGATGGGTGAACGCGACGCGGTAGGACCACAGGGCGATGGGGCCTTCCGTCTTTGCGCCGTATTTCGCGTCGCCCGCGAGCGGATAGCCGCGCGAGGAAAACTGCGCGCGGATCTGATGCGTACGGCCTGTTTCGAGCCGGATGTGTACGAGCGAGAGGCCCGCGGCCTCGCCGAGCACGCGGTAGTGCAGGACCGCCGTGCGCGTATCCTTCGTGGGCGCGGGCGCGGCATAGGTGCGGCGTCTTGCGGCGTCGCGCGCAAGCTCGTCGCGGAGCGTGCCGGCCTGCTGCGGAAGACTTCCCTCAATAACGGCGAGATATTCCTTATGGAAGGCGCGCGCCTGTACCTGCTGCGACAGAAGACTTGCGGCCACGCGCGAACGCGCGAGCACCATCACGCCGCCGACCGGCCGGTCGAGCCGGTGCACCGGCCGCGCGCAGCCGTCTTTCCCGAGGCCGAGCGCCTGCCGCACAAGCTCCGGTACGCCGCCCGGCTCGTCGACGGACAATACGCCCGCGGGCTTGAGACATACCACGACGCGCGCGTCGGCGTACAGGATCTGCATGGCGGGCCTCCTTTTGCAGGATGTTTTTCGTACAGTATAGCATGATTTGCCGCGCGCGTCACGTGCTTTTCGGGCACGGATGGGAAAATGTCTTAAAAATTCTTAAATCCGCTGGAAACGCGGACGAAATATGATATACTGAGACGACCGGAAAGGAGGATGCGCAATGGAGGAAAAGATCAGTATTCTGGTGGTGGACGACGAACCCGATATTCGGCGCATCTGCCGCATTCTGCTGGAAAACAACGGCTACTGCGTATACGAGGCCGCGACCGGGCTTGAAGCGGTGGACGTGATCCGCCGCCATCCGGAGATCGACCTCATTCTGATGGATGTGATGATGCCGGATATGGGCGGCTACGATGCGTGCAGCCGCATCCGCGAGTGCTCGATGGCGCCGGTGCTGTTTCTCACGGCCAAGACGCAGGAGCAGGATAAGCTGCTGGCCTACCGCGCGGGCGGTGACGATTTCCTTGCCAAGCCGTTTTCCCACGCGGAGCTCATCATGAAGGTCGAGTCGCTGCTGCGGCGCTACCGCGTTTACCGGAGCAAGACGAGCGGGCGCGCGCTGCGGCCCGGGATCGTTCTGGACGAGGAGAACCGGCGCGTGCTGCTCGGCGGCGAGCCGATGGATCTGACGGAGACGGAGTTTTCAATCCTGCAATGCCTGGCGGAGAACCGCGGCCGCGTCGTGCCGGTGCGCGCGATCTACGAATCGGTCTGGCACGAGACATATATGCCCGCGTCGAACAACACTGTCATGGTCCACATCGTGAATCTGCGCAAAAAGCTGGAAGAGGATCCGGCCAATCCGCGCCTGATCCGCACGGTCTGGGGAAAGGGCTATCAGATTGACTAAAAAGAAACGCTTCGTCTCGCTGAGCGCCAAGCCGCTGTTCGTGCTGCTGCTTGGGCTGATCCTGGCCGCGTGCGTGTGCTTCGCGGCGGAATTCGCGGGCGAAAAGATCATCGAACATACATATTTGAGTGAAAAGGCCGTGGTCAAACGCACGGGAGCCGCCGCGCAGCGGCTGCAAACGTGGGTGCGGCAGAACAGCGTGTCCACACGCGACACCGGGATGCTCGCGCGCTGGGGCATCGAGCAGAAGGATCTGTATATCCTCCTGTACCGCGACCAGAAGCTGCTGCTGGAGATCGGCTGGTGGGGCGTGGATGCCGGTGCGGTCGACGCCTATACGCTCAAGGAGCAGGGCGCGACCGTCGTCTATCCCATCAGCTTCACCGACGGCACGTGCTTTGCCGTGATCTACGACAATTCCGACGCCAATCTCTATGATCTGGCGTGGATCGCCGCGCTGCTGCTCGGCTGTGCGGCGCTGGCGCTGACGCTGCTGGCGTATAACCGGCAGATCGCGCGCAAGATCGTCGCCGTCTCGGGCGAGGTCCGCGCCATCGGCGACGGGGATCTCGGGCTGCATCTGGAGCCGAAGGGCAACGACGAGCTCACGCAGCTGACGGCCAGCGTCGAGCAGATGCGCGTGTCGCTTCTGCGCAAGACCAGCGAGGAGCAGCGCGCGCTTCAGCAGAACAGCGACCTCATCACCGCCATGTCGCACGATATCCGCAACCCCCTGACGGCGCTGCTCGGCTATCTCGATCTGGCGAAGAGCGGACAGTATCATTCGCCCGAAGAGCTGCAAAGCTATCTCGACGCCGCCTACGGCAAGGCCGAGCAGCTGAAAACGCTGACCGACGAGCTGTTCCGGTATTCGCTGCTGTTCGGCTGCAAGGAGCTTCCGATGCAGCTCGAGGAATACGACGCGCGGCTGCTGCTCGAGCAGCTGCTCGGCGAGAGCCGCGTGCAATTGCAGCAGCAGGGCTTTTCCGTGCAGCTGCTCCTGCCGCAGACGGCCTGCCGCATCCGCGTGGACGTGCTGTATTTCAAGCGCGTGCTCGACAATCTCTTCGACAACATCCGCAAATACGCCGACCCGTCCCAGCCCGTGGCCATCGCTGCGCTCGAGGAGGACGGAAAGCTCCACATCTGCCTGTCCAACCGCGTGAGCGAAGCGTCCGGACGCATCGAATCGAACAAGATCGGCCTGCGCACGTGCGCAAAGATCATGGAGCAGATGGCGGGCTCCTTCTCGCGCTACACCGAGAGCGGGAAATTCACCGCCGAGGTCGTCCTGCCCGTGTGGGAGGGAGAAATTACTTCTTAAGAAAATATGAAAAATGCAACGCCGGGCTTTTTTTTACGTCTGTAGTCTGGTATGATACAGGCAACAAGATAGCTCTGCCTGTATGATGGAAAAGCACAAGATATGGAGTTCTGCGTTTTTTGAAAAGGAGTTATGCTATGAAACTGAAACGTCTGACGGCCCTTTTGCTTGCGGCCGTCGTGATGCTGGGCCTGTTTGCCGGGTGCAGCAAAAATGAAAACGGCAATACCAACAACGGTTCGACGCCCTCGCTCATCGACCAGGGCAAGCCCGCCGCCACCGCCGCAAAATACGCCTACACCGCGTCCTACGCCAATCTGACGGTCCCGGATGCGAAAGTCTCGTACCTCAACCAGCTCGTAAACGCCGGGACGGCGCTTTACGTCACCGGCAGCGTCGAGGGCGACGAGGTCAAGGTCCTTGACGAGGACGGCTCGGTCGCGTGGTCGTACTACGAGTCCGAGTTCGCGCTCTTCCGCGTCGATCCCGACACGGGCACGTGTACGCGGCTGGAAAATTTGCAGCTGCCCACCATCCCCGAGAACGCCGACGGCAGCGTCGACTGCTATAACATCGCCGGTGCGGACGACGGCACGCTCTGGATGCTCGTGAACGTCTACGCCACGACGTTCGACCTGCCCGAGGATTTTGACCCGGACAACGACAGTATGTGGAACTATCCGCAGCTGGACAGCGAGAGCCGCTCCATCCTCATGCACGTCGCGGCCGACGGCACGACGATCGCCTCGATCGACCTGTCCGAGATCACGAAGGACGAGACGCAGGATGCGTCTGAAGAAGGCGGCTATTACGGCTATAACAGCCTCGATTCCTTCGCCGTCGACAAGGACGGCAATCTGTACGCCAGCGACTATGAAAACGTCTACGTCCTGAACGGCGACGGCCAGCTGCTGTTCAAGCTCGCGGGCGGTGATTACGCCGGGTGCAGCGTCTGCCGTCTGAACGCCGAGCAGATCGGCGTCATGTGGAGCAACTACAGCTACAACGACGCCGGTGAACCGGACGACGACAACGGCTGCTATTTCATTCCCATCGATCTTGCGGCGAAGGATTTCGGCGAGAAGATCAAAATGCCGTCCAACGTCTGGAGCGTCCTGCCCGGCGACGACGCATACGACTTCTATTACGACTATAACGGCAACATCTACGGCTACACCATGCAGACCGACACGAAGGAAAAGCTCGTCGACTGGATGGCGTGCGACGTCGATTCCAACACCATGAACGGCTATACGCTGCTGCCCGACGGCCGCGTGGCCGCGATCCTCTCTGACTGGCAGGCGGAGGAAAGCCGGTTCCAGCTCGTCGTCCTCACGCGCGTCGACGCCTCCGAGGTCAAACAGAAGACCGTCCTGACGCTCGCGTGTATGTACCTCGACTACGATCTGCGCAGCTGGATCGTCGAGTATAACAAGAACAGCGCCGACGTGCGCATCAACGTCGTCGACTACAGCGAGTATAACACCGACAGCGATTCCAGCGCCGGCGTTACGAAGCTCACCACCGAGATCCTCTCGGGCAACATCCCGGATCTGTTCCTCTGCAATGATCTGCCCATCGACAAATACGCCGCCAAGGGCGTCATCACCGATCTTTATGCCTTTATGGACAAGGACAGCACGATGGGACGCGATTATTTCATCCAGCCGGTCCTCAAGGCACTGGAGAAGGACGGCAAGCTCTATGAGCTGCCCGCGACCTTCGCCGTGCAGACGGCCTTTGTCCTCTCGTCCATCGCCGATCAGTATGACACGTGGAACGTTGCGGCCGTGCAGGACGCGATGAAGAACCTCCAGGACGGCGCGACGATCTTCTCCGACGGCTGGACGAAGAACGACGTGCTCAACAACTGCCTCGCGCGCGATCTGGAGACGTTCGTCGACTGGACGACGGGCAAGTGCGAGTTTGACTCCGAGGCGTTCCGCCAGCTGCTGACGTTCTGCAATTCCTTCCCGGATGCGGTCAATAACGGCGACGGCGCGATTGCCTACGCGACGTCCTCCGACATGATCGTCGACGGCGCATGGGAGTGGGAATCCGACATCAAGCGCGTTGCGCGCGGCAAGCAGCTCATGGCCACGATGAGCATCTACAGCCTCAGCGATTACATCTACAACGCCTACGCGCTGAACGGCAAGATCTCCTTCACCGGCTATCCGACCGAGGACGGCCGCTCGGGCAACTCGTTCAACATCCGGATGCCGTTCGCCATCTCTTCCTCGACGAAAAACGCCGACGCGGCGTGGGACTTCGTGCGCAGCATGATCCAGAAGGCCAACGAGGACGAGTATATCTACTACCTCCCGATGAGCCAGGCGCGCTTCAACGAGATGAAGACGGAGATCATGACTGAAGAACTCCAGAAGGACGAAAACGGCAACACCGTCGACTGGGACGAAGACGGTCAGCCCGACAAGATCTCCAAGGGCGGCTACGAAGCGCTCGACGGCGACGGCGAGTATATCGACGTCTACGCGCTGACGCAGGCGGATATCGACCAGATCGAGGCCATCATCAACGCCACGACCGGCGTGTTCGACTACGATCAGGAGATCCTCGACATCGTGACCGAGGAGGTCGCAGCCTACTTTGCCGGCGACAAGGACGTTGCGGCAACCGCATCCATGATCCAGAGCCGCGTCAACCTGTACGTGCAGGAGCAGCGGTAATCGAAACACAGACCCCATAGGGGCGGAACGATCCGCCCCTATGGGATTTCGAAACTGCCGATAAAGCCCGGCCAGACGTATGGCCGGGGTTTATGAGCATTTTCCATTCCAAAGGAGACAGACAACAGTGAACCATCCGTCTGCAACGAAACGGCATACGCCGCGCCATCTGCGCAAGCGGGGCGTTATCCGCGCGGCCTGGGAGAGTCTGAACGTGAAGACGCGCGATTTTCTCGCGTCCATGTTCTTTTCCGGGCCGAGCTTTCTGGGTATGCTGATCTTTTACATCATTCCGTTCCTCGTCGTGATCTATTATTCGTTCACGGCGGGTCTGACGGACCACAGCTTTGCGGGCCTGAAAAACTACATCAACGTCTGGCAGAACGGCGCGTTCAAGATCGCGGTCAGAAATACCGCCCTGTTTACGGGGCTGTCCGTGCCGCTGGCGGTGGTGCTGTCGCTGGTGCTGGCGCTGCTGCTCGAGGCCAGAATTCCCCTGAAAAGCGAGTTCCGCACGTTCTTTTTAAGCCCCATGATGGTGCCCATCGCGTCCATCATCCTCATCTGGCAGGTGCTGTTCCACTATAACGGCGTCATCAACGAGTTTCTGGCCGTGTTCGGCACGGACAAGATCGACTGGCTGAAATCCGACTACTGCATGGTGGTCATCGTCGTGCTGTTTTTGTGGAAAAACCTCGGCTACAACATGATTTTGTTCATGGCCGCGCTGAGCAACATCCCGCGCGAGCTGCTGGAGGTCGCCGAGGTCGAAGGCGCGTCGGAGATGTACCAGTTTTTCCACATCAAGCTGCGCTATCTCTCGCCGACGGTCCTGTTCGTGACGATCCTGTCCATCATCAACTCGTTCAAGGTCTTCCGCGAGATTTATCTGTTGACCGGCAACTACCCCTACGACGGGCTTTACATGATGCAGCACTTTATGAACAATATGTTCAACTCCGCCGACTATCAGCGTCTGTCGGCCGCGGCGGTGCTGCTGGCCATCGTCATCGTCATCCTCATCGCGCTCATGTTCTTTGTGGAGAACATCTTCGGAAAGGACGTGGAAGGATGAGAAAAAAACGCTATTTCTCGCGCACGGTCTGCTTCCTGCTCTGCGCGGCGTTCGCACTGCTGTTTCTGCTGCCGACGGTCCTGACGTTCACGAATTCGTTCATGACGCAGAGCGAGATCACCGCCAACTACGGTCAGGTCTTTGAAAACGCCAACGACGGCAAGAGCTACATCTCCAAGACCATCAACCTCAAATTCATCCCCGACAAGGTCAGCTTCACGCAGTATTTTACGGTGCTGCTCAAAAGCCCGGACTATCTGCTGAAGTTCTGGAACTCCGTCATTCTGACGGTGCCGATCGTCCTGGCGCAGCTGATGGTCGCGTCGGTCGCGGCCTACGGCTTCACACGCTGGCGCGGCAAGGTGCGCGACGGGCTGTTCTTCTTCTACGTGATCCTGATGCTCATGCCGTATCAGGTCACGCTGGTGCCGAACTATCTGGTCAGCGACTGGCTGGGCGTGCTCGATACGCGCTGGGCGATCTTCCTGCCGGGGGCGTTCGCGCCGTTTTCGGTGTTTCTGCTGACAAAATTCATGCGCCGCATCCCCATGGCCGTCATCGAATCGGCCAAGATGGACGGTGCGAACGAGTGGCACGTATTCTGGAATATCTGCCTGCCGCAGTGCCGCAGCGCGCTGTATTCCATTGCGATCCTTGTGTTCATCGACAACTGGAACATGGTCGAGCAGCCGCTCATTCTGTTAAACGACGTGGAAAAGCAGCCGCTTTCCATGTTCTTATCCACCATCAACGCCGGTGAGATCGGCATCGCGTTCGCCGCGGCGGTCATCTATATGATCCCGGGCCTGCTGCTGTTTCTGCACGGCGAGGCGTATCTGGTGGAGGGCATCGCACATTCCGGCTCTGTGAAAGGATAGGGAAAACGAGATATGGACAACAGTGTAAAAAAACGCGAATGGGTCAAGACGGCGGCCATCATTTTTCTGGCGATCCTGCTGGTGCTGACGTTCTTTTCCCGGACGATCATGAATGCGTCGCTGCCCGAGGTCGCGGCGCAGCAGGTGTCGTCGGGCGCGATCAACGCGCGCATCCGCGGCACGGCGGCGGTCGAGGCCAACGAGGTCTATAACGTCACGATCAAGCAGACGCGCAAGGTGGCCAGCGTCATGGCGACGGTCGGCCAGCAGGTGAACGTCGGCGACGTGCTGTTTGTACTGGAGGCGGAGGAGTCGGACGAGCTGAAGCAGGCCGAGCTGGATCTGGAAACGCTCCAGCAGACCTACGACAAGAGCCTCATCGAGGCCGGCAACACCAGCGCCAAGGACAACCGCGAGGTGCAGAAGGCGCGCGACGCCTATAATGAGGCCCTTGCGATTTATAATCAGTACAGTACATCCGACCCCACGCGGCTTGCCACGCAAAAGGCTGCCGCCGAAGCCAAGCTCAAGGATTTGCAGACGGAGAAGACCGCTATCGACAACCAGCTCACAAAGCTCAAGGGCGAGAAGGAGTATTCCGACGCACAGGCCGTTGTAACAGAGCATGAGGCGACGGTCAAATCGCTGGAAGATGAGAAGACGAAGCTGAAGGATACGTTGCTGTATGCGGAACTCCATGATGCAACAGAGAAGGCATCGTATTATGAAGATCTAATTAAAATGCGGAAGAAAGACTTTGTGTCCCAGCTTGCGCAGTATGACAGCGCATTCAACGATTTCTATAATCTGTGCGACAAGAGCGATGAGATCATGGACGAGTGCTATCGCAACGATGCGGCTATGGCCGCGCGAATCGGCAGCGGAGGCTCTTCCTCCGGGAAAGGAAACGAACCGGGAGTCCAGAGCTATGCGTATTCCAATGATCTTGCCGCAACCTACCGCGCAGCGTATGAAAATCTTGCAAATTGCTATCTTGGCGGCGGCAGCGTCGATGTAGGTCTGTTCAAGCTGCAAGAACTGCTGCAAATCGCCACCATCAACGACAAGATCGCGGAGGCCAATGCGGCCATGAGCACTGCGCAGACCATCGTCGGCAACTATGAACGCTCGTTCGAGAGTCTGGAAGCACAGTCCGAGCAGCTCGACCAGCAGATCACCGACCAGCAGACGGCGGTCGATAAGCTGACAAGCGCGTCCTCCGCAGCAGAGACGGTAAAAACGACGAAGGAAGCGCTTGAAGATCTGATATTTACGCAGGGTCTCGGCGATTCCACGTCCATCGACATGGAGGCTTCGAAAAAGTCCATCGAGCGCAAGCAGGCCGAGATTGAAAAACTCCGTGCCAACGCCGACGAGGTCGAGGTCAAGTCCACCGTCGTCGGCACCGTCGGCTCCATCAGCGTCACGGCCGGTACCACCGCGGGCGCCGACACGCCGCTGGCCACCATCAACGTCACCGACCGCGGTTACACCGTCAAGATCGAGGTCGACACCGAGCAGGCCAAAAAGGTCCGCGTCGGCGACACCGCCGAGCTCGTCAACTTCTGGGGCGGCGACGTGACCGCCACGCTCGACAAGATCTCCGGTTCGCAGAATCAGGGCAAGAAGACGCTCGAGTTCAAGATCACCGGCGACATTGAGCCCGGCCAGAACGTCACGCTCTCCATCGGGCAGAAGAGCGCCAATTATGACGCGCTCGTGCCGCTCTCGGCCCTGCATGAGGACTCCAACGGCAAATTCGTCTACGTCATGACGACCAAGTCCTCGCCGCTCGGCAACCGCTATATCGCCACGCGCGTGACCGTGCAGGAGCTGGCCCGCGACGACAAATCCGCCGCCGTCAGCGGCGTGAGCATGGGCGATTTCGTCATCACCACCAGCGACAAGCCCTTTGACGCCGGCAGCCAGGTCCGACTGGCCGATAACGGATGAGACGGCGCGGACGGTTTGAGCGGCGGCACAGGCTGCCGCGGCTGCACGGCGCGAGACTCGTGCTGACGATCGTGTGCGCGGTGCTGACGGCTCTGAGCGTGTGGAGCTTTACGCTGTTTTCAAAGGAAACGACAGCCCTTCTGACCCAGTCGGCCGCGGACAGCTGGCGCGGCGAGAGCGAAGACCGCTTCGCGCAGGCCTCCGTCTTCCTGCCCGTGGACGGCACGAAGACGCTCGACGATATCCGGATGTTCCGCCAGTCGCTGGAGGATGCGTTCGTGCGGGACTCCATGGAGGCGCCCGAGGGCGGCAGTCTCTACACCGACGCCTACAGCGGCCGCACGAGCCTGAGCGTTTCGTCGGCCTCCGGTTCTTCGACGGTCACGGCCATCGGCGTGGGCGGGGATTTCTTCCTGTTCCATCCGCTGCCGCTGCGTTCGGGCAGCTATCTGACGGGCGAGGACTATATGGCCGACCGCGTCGTGCTCGACGAGCAGACGGCCTGGGCGCTGTTCGGCAGCAGCGACGCTGCCGGGATGGAGGTCACGATCAACGGTGTGACGTACCCCGTCGCGGGCGTCGTTGCGCGAGAGGACGATCATGCCAGCCGCGCGGCGCTGACCGCCGAGGATGCGCAGAACGCCAAAACGGCCACCGCGCTGGTTTTCATGAGCTATGAGGCGCTGAACAACATCTCCGAGACGCCCATCGACTGCTATGAGATCGTCCTTCCGGACCCTGTTTCGGGCTACGGCAAAAAGCTCGTCTCCGACAATTTTTCCGCCGGGAACGGCGCGATCGTCCAGAATACGGATCGCTATTCCGTCCCGCGCCTGTGGACGGTCCTGACCGGCTTCGGCACGCGCGTCATGAGCCGGCAGGGCGTCATCTATCCCTATTGGGAGAACGCTGCGCGCATGACCGAGACATACGCGGCGCTGTATCTGCTGCTGGGCGTTCTGTTTGCGCTGATGCCTGTCGTGTGCCTTGTGATCGTGCTGGTGAAACTCGTCAAACGCGAGGTTCAGCGCGCGGCGTATTCCGCGGCGCACGCCATCGAGGAAAAGGTCGAGGAAAACAAGCGGAAGCACTACGTCAAAGGCGGTATCTGAATCAAAAAGCCCGGCAGACGCCGGGCTTTTTCCTGTTTCGCCCTTGACACGTCTGGTATAATAACATATAGTAAACGGGAATCGCATCGGAAGGAGGTGCGCCGGTGGCCGACAGCGTCAAGATCATCGCCAGAAATCAGAAGGCCTATCATGAATATTTCATCGATGAAAAATTCGAGGCCGGGATCGAGCTGTCCGGTACGGAGGTCAAGTCCATCCGCCTCGGCGCCATCAGCCTGAAAGAAGCGTGGTGCCAGATCAAAGACGGCCAGCTCTTCATCCGCCAGATGCACATCGCGCCCTATGAACAGGGCAATATCTTCAACAAAGACCCGCTTCGCCCGCGCAGGCTCCTCATGCACAAGCGTGAGATCATGCGCCTGTTCGGCAAGGTGAAGCAGGACGGATGCGCGCTCATCCCGCTGAGCGTCTATCTGCGCGGCTCGCTCGTCAAGGTCGAGATCGCGCTCGCCCGCGGCAAAAAGCTCTATGACAAGCGCGAGGACGCCGCGAAAAAAGACGCCAAACGCCAGATCGACCGCGCAATGAAAGGACGATAAACTATGGAAAATCCCATCATGACCATCACCATGGCAGACGGCGGCAGGATCGTCTGCGAGTTGTACCCCGAAAAAGCGCCGCAGAGCGTGCGCAACATGATCTCGCTTGCCAACAAAGGCTTTTACGACGGCCTGATCTTCCACCGCGTCATCTCCGGGTTCATGATCCAGGGCGGCTGCCCGCACGGCACCGGCATGGGCGGCCCCGGCTACTGCATCAAGGGCGAGTTCAAGCTCAACGGCGTGAAGAATAACCTCAGCCACAAGCGCGGCGTTCTTTCCATGGCCCGTGCGCAGGCGGCCAATTCCGCCGGCAGCCAGTTCTTCATCATGCATGAAGACGGCGAGTTCCTCGACGGGCAGTATGCGGCCTTCGGCAAGGTGCTCGAGGGTATGGACGTCGTCGACCGGATCGCCGCGACGAAGACCGACGGCAGCGACCGTCCGCTCACCGAGCAGAAGATCGCCTCCATCCGCGTCGATACGAAGGGTGAGGAATATCCCGAGCCCGATAAGCTCCGCGACCCCTACGGACGCGGATGACCGCGGCCGTCATCACCGGCGCGTCGGCCGGCCTCGGCGCGGAGTTCACGCGCCAGCTCGTCGCCGCGTATCCGGATATCGACGAGTTCTGGCTCGTTGCGCGCCGCATCGGCAAGCTCGAAGAGCTTGCGCAGCAGTTCCCGGCGCGGAAATTCGTCTGCATCGGCCTCAATCTCGCCGACCCCAAGAGCTTCCGCTATCTTGCCGATCAGCTCGCCGAGCAGCGGCCTGATGTGCGCGTGCTCGTCAATAACGCCGGCTGCGGCGCGGTCGGGTATCTCGGTGAAGAGGCCAGCGCGGACATTATGCGCGTGGTGGATCTCAATGTCCGCGCGCTGACGATGGTCACGCAGGTCGTGCTGCCGTATATGACGCGCGGCGCGGCAATCCTGAACGTGTCGTCCATCGCGTCGTTCTGTCCGACACCGCGCATGACGGTCTACAGCGCGTCAAAGTCCTATGTCTCGGCCTTCACCGGCGGTCTTGCCGACGAGCTGCGGCCGAAGGGCATCACGGCCACGGCCGTGTGTCCGGGCCCCATGAAGACGGAGTTTTTTGACGCGGCGAACGATCACGATCTGTTCGGCAATATCCCGTGGTGCGACCCGGAAACGGTCGTCGCGGGCGCGATCCGCGCGATGAAAAAGGGCCGCGTATTCTATACGCCGACCCGGTTTTACAGGTTCTATCGCTTCGTGGCGAAGCTGCTTCCCATGAAGTGGATGATAAAAGCAACAAGAGTTTAGTTTCGGCAAACCGGCAGCGGGTCATCGCTGCGATCCGGGGCTGCACTGGTTTCGACGGGGGCAGTGAGGCTGGATAAGCGGGCGGAGGCGCCTGGCCTCCATAAAACGGGCAATTTTTCTAAATTAACTGACAACTCTAAAGTTGCACTGGCTGCCTAATTAGGCAACCCGTCCTCCCCGGAAGGGCCGCGAGCCGGGCTTGGGCGTGATTGAGCGGCGTCCGTGAACGCAGTAAGCTTTGCCTGCGTCATGCATCATGAAGCTACCAAGGTGCGTAGGGTGTTTGTTCCCGCCGTGCCGAGGGAATGGAAATAACAAACTGCGCCCGGAGAAGGTCCTGTCAAGTTGCTTTCGGACAGGGGTTCGATTCCCCTCAGCTCCACCACTCAGAAATGACCTTTGAATGTCAGATGACCGCGCAAGCGCGTCCATCTCGACAGCAAAGGTCTTTCTTCGTTCAAACCCGCAATCGCTTCGCTGGATTGCGGGTTTGTGCTTCAAATCTGATAGTTGATCCAAAGTGTTCATATGACACAAAAAGAAAGACACGCATCCGCGTGTCTTTTCTTTTTGTATGTGATCCCCGGTTGCCGCCAGCAACGATCGCGCAAAAATCGGTTGCGGCGGCTTATTTCAGCATTTTTCTGAGATACTGGCCGGTGAAGCTCTCCGGGCACGCGGCGATCTGCTCCGGTGTGCCGTGCGCGACGATCGTGCCGCCGCCCGAGCCGCCCTCGGGGCCGAGATCGAGAATATAATCCGCGACCTTGATCACGTCGAGATTATGCTCGATGACGAGCACCGTATTGCCTGCGTCGACCAGCCGCTGCAACACCTCAATGAGCTTGTGAACGTCCGCCATATGAAGGCCCGTCGTCGGCTCGTCGAGGATATAGAACGTGCGGCCCGTGGCGCGCCGGGACAGCTCCGTCGCCAGCTTCACGCGCTGCGCTTCGCCGCCCGAGAGCGTCGTGGCGCTCTGGCCGAGCCTGATATAGCCGAGTCCCACGTCGACGAGCGTGGCGATCTTATTGCGGATGCGCGGCAGATTGTCAAAGAACGCCAGCGCCTCCTCCGCGGTCATGTCGAGAACATCGGCGATATTCTTGCCCTTGTACAGGACCTCCAGCGTCTCGCGGTTATACCGCTTGCCGTGGCAGACCTCGCACGGCACGAACACGTCGGCCAGGAAGTGCATCTCGATCTTCACAAGGCCGTTGCCGCAGCACGCCTCGCAGCGGCCGCCCTTGGTATTGAACGAGAACCGGCCCGGGCCGTAGCCGCGCGTGCGCGCGTCGGCCGTCGAGGCGAACAGATCGCGGATGTCGGTGAATACGCCGGTGTACGTCGCCGGGTTGGAGCTCGGCATACGGCCGATGGGGCTCTGGTCGATGCCGACGACCTTGTCCAGATGTTCCAGACCCTCGATGCGGTCGAATTTTCCCGGCCGGGTGCGCGCATGGTTGAGACTCCCGGCGAGCTTTTTATAGAGAATTTCGTTCACGAGGCTCGATTTGCCCGAACCCGACACGCCCGTCACGGCGATGAACGTGCCCAGCGGGAATTCGGCGTCGATGTGGCGGAGGTTATTTTCCGCCGCGCCGAAGATCTTCAGCGATTTGCCGCTGCCCGCACGCCGCTTTTCGGGCAGCGGGATCTTTTTCGCGCCCGACAGATACTGCCCCGTGATCGAGCGCGGCGCGGCGATGATATCGTCGATAGAGCCTGCGGCGATGATCTCGCCGCCGTGGACGCCCGCGCCCGGGCCGACGTCGACGATGAAGTCCGCCGCGCGCATGGTATCCTCGTCGTGCTCGACGACAAGGACGGAGTTGCCGATGTCGCGCAGACGGCGCAGCGTGTCGAGGAGCTTATCGTTATCGCGCTGGTGCAGGCCGATGGACGGCTCGTCGAGGATATACAGAACGCCGATGAGGCTCGACCCGATCTGCGTGGCCAGGCGGATGCGCTGGCTCTCGCCGCCCGAGAGCGTCGCGGCCGAGCGCGAGAGCGTCAGGTAGCGCAGGCCCACGGCCTGCAAAAATGACAGCCGCGAGCGGATCTCGCGCACGATCTGCTCGGCGATGACGGCCATGGAGCCGGTGAGCTTCAGATTGTCGATGAATTTCAGTTCTTCATTGATCGGCAGCGCGCAGAAATCCATGATGTTCATGCCGCCGACGGTCACGGCGAGGCTGATGTCCGAGAGTCTCCTGCCGCGGCATTTGGGGCACGGCCGCTCGGACATACACTCCTCAAGCTCCTTGCGCATCGCGTCCGACTGCGTCTCGTTCAAGCGCCGCGCAATGTTGTTGACCACGCCCTCAAACGGCCGCTCGATGGTGCCGCGGCCGTTGGCGCGCTCGTAATAGATGGTCAGCTTTTCCGTGCCCGTGCCGTAGAGGATGACGTCCAGCGCCTTCTGCGGCAGCGATTCGATGGGGTCGGTCAGCGAGAAGTGATATTTTTTGCCCAGCGCCTCAAAATACATCCGGGCGATGGAGTCGTCGCGCACGTTGTTCCAGCCGCTGGCCTCGATCGCGCCCTGTAAAATCGACTTCGACCGGTCGGGGATGATGAGCAGCGGATCCGCGACCTGCTGCGTACCGAGACCCGCGCACATCGGGCAAGCGCCGTAGGGGTTATTGAACGAGAACATCCGCGGCGAAAGCTCCGGCATGGAGATGCCGCAGTCCTCGCAGGCGTAATTCTGCGAAAAGAGCGTGTCGCGGTCGCCCTCCAGCTCGTTGAGGATGACAAGACCGCCCGAGAGGTTCGACGCCGTCTCGACGGAGTCGGTCAGCCGGCGGGCGAGGTCAGGCTTCATGATGAGCCGGTCGATCACAACGTCGACGGTATGTTTTTTGTTCTTGTCGAGCAAGATGTCCTCCGTCAGCTCGTACAGGCTTCCGTCCACACGCACACGCGCATAGCCGCCGCGGCGCGCATCGTCGAAGATCTTCTGATGCTCGCCCTTTTTGCTGCGCACGACGGGCGCGAGGATCTGGAACTTCGTCCGCTCGGGCAGCGCCATGATCTGGTCGACGATCTGGTCGACGGTCTGGCGGCGGATCTCTTTGCCGCACTTCGGACAGTGCGGCACGCCGCACCGGGCCCACAGAAGACGCAGATAGTCATAGATCTCCGTGACCGTGCCGACGGTCGAGCGCGGGTTGCGGCTGGTGGTTTTCTGGTCGATGGAGATGGCCGGCGAAAGACCGTCGATGGCGTCGACGTCGGGTTTGTCCATCTGGCCGAGGAACATCCGCGCATAGCTCGACAGTGACTCGACATAGCGCCTTTGCCCCTCTGCAAAGATTGTGTCGAACGCCAGCGACGATTTGCCCGAACCCGACAGGCCCGTCAGCACGACCAGCTTGTCGCGCGGGATGTCGACCGAAATGTTTTTAAGGTTATTGACGCGCGCGCCCTGCACGCGGATATAATTTTCCATGATACGCTCCAAGCTCCTGTGTTCGATAGGGTAACAGTTATTATACCAGATAAATTTCAAAACTACAACAGGTTTTTCAAACAAAAGTTTTTAAAATAACCGATGCAGCTTGCTTCCGTGCGCGGTATGTGATAGAATATAATTGATAAGATAGACGTAAAAGGAGGGATCTCGTCATGCGGAACCTGTCAAAGCTGATCTTTCAGCGCGTCGTGGCCGTCTCGCTCGGCATTTTGCTGCAAATCGCGTTCCTGATCGTCATGGCGACGGCCCTGCGCGACGACGTCTACTGGATCCGCATCGCGATGAGCGTTCTGAGCTGGGCGGTCATCATCTACATCATCTCGTGCAGCGTCAATCCCAGCTATAAGATCGCGTGGATCGTGCTGATCCTCGCGTTCCCGGTCGCGGGTCTGACGATCTATCTGCTCTTCGGCGGCAACAAGATCTCCAGCTATGAGCACCGCAAAATGCAGTCGATCGAGGCGGTCGCCATGCAGCAGCTCGAACAGGAGGAGACGCCTTTGTGGGCGCTGGCCGCAGCCGGCAGCCCGGCGTTCAATCATGCGCGGTATCTGTATTTTGCCTCGGGCTACCCCATCTACGACGCGGCCGACGCGGAATACTTCCCCGGCGGCGAGAGCTGCTTCCGGGCGATGCTGGACGAGCTGGAAAAGGCCGAAAAATACATCTTCGTCGAGTTCTTCATCCTCGCGCAGGGGAAAATGTGGGGCGCGATCCTGGATGTTTTGCAGCGCAAGGCGGCCGCGGGCGTCGACGTGCGCGTCGTGTACGACGATTTCGGCTGCATCACGCGCCTGCCCATGCAGTACGCGAAGAAGCTGCGCGCCATGGGCATCCGTGCGCACGCCTTCAATCCCTATATCCCCATCCTCTCCGCGCGGCTCAATAACCGCGACCACCGCAAGCTGCTCATCATCGACGGCAAGGTGGGTTTCACCGGCGGCGTGAACCTCGCCGACGAGTATATCAACGAATATAAGCGCTTCGGCCACTGGAAGGACTGCGGCATTCTCGTGCGCGGCAAAGCCGTATGGTCGATGACGGTGATGTTCCTCTCGCTGTGGGACTATGTCGACCGCACGGCGGAGGACGTCGCGGCCTTCAGGCCCGAATATCCCGAGGACGCACCCGGCACGGGCTATTTGCAGCCGTTTGCCGACAGTCCGCTCGACAATGAGGACGTCGGCGCGACGATCTTGCAGAATCTCATCAGCGCCGCGCGCGAGCGCGTGTGGATCATGACGCCGTATCTCATTCTGGACGACAAGATGTCCACGGCGCTGTGCGTCGCGGCCAAGACCGGCGTCGACGTGCGCATCATCACGCCCGCGATCCCGGATAAGTGGTATGTCCACACCGTGACGCGCGCGAACTATGAGGAGCTGACGCACGCGGGTGTGCGGATCTTCGAATATACGCCGGGCTTCGTCCATTCCAAGGTCTATCTCGGCGACACGCACTATGCCGTTGTCGGCACGGTCAATCTCGACTTCCGCAGCCTGTATCTGCACTTTGAGGACGCGGTCTATCTCTGCGACGCCGCGCCGGTCGGGCAGATCGAGCAGGATTTTGCCGCGACGTTCCCGCAGTGCCGGGAGATCACGTATGCGAATTGCCGGCACGTGAACATTTTCCAGCGCATCCTGCGCGCGCTGCTGCGGATGTTCGCGCCGTTAATGTAGTCAGAAACGACCTCGACGAAACGAGCCGCCGCAAGCGCCGTCTCTTATTCTCTGAGCTCGTTTCTTCCTTTCCAAAACGCAAACCGGGTTTGCGTTTTGGTTTCCCGCGCCCGCAGGCGCACATTGCAAGTTTCAGAGCACCGACACCGCCGTCACAAGCAATGGCGTGCTCTTTCTGCAGTCATTCATAGATAGGCAAAAGGGACGGCGTAGGGGCGCGTCTGGTTTCAGAGCAGATACGTGACGGCGGTTTTTGAGTAAAAAAGCGTCCTTTTCTTCCATATCTTTTCCCACGCACGGGAAAAGATATGGCCGTCGGAGACACGTCGGAAACACCCTGTAATTTTACGTTTTTAAGGAGGCCCACATGACCATTCACGAAGGACACCGCGCGCGGATGCGGCGGCAGCTGAAAACGAGCGGCATGGACAGCCTCTCGGATGTGCAGGTGCTGGAGGTCCTTTTGTATTACGCGATCCCGCGCGCGGACACCAATCCCATCGCCCACGCGCTGCTTGCCCGCTTCGGAACGCTCGACGGCGTGTTTTCCGCGCCGAAGTCGGAGCTTTGCAAGGTCGAAGGCGTCGGCGAGGCCGCGGCGGAGCTGCTGCTGCTCGTGCCGCAGGTCGCGCGCCGCTGCCTCATGAGCCGCAGCGCGCAGATCCAGGTGCTCGACTCGACGGCCAAGTGCGGCCGGTATCTGCTGCCGTATTTCAGCGGCGAGCGCGAGGAGGTCGTGTATCTGCTGTGTCTGGACGCAAAGTGCAAAGCGCTTGACTGCGTGCAGGTCCACCGCGGCGGCGTCAACGTCGCGGCCATCACGGCGCGCAAGATCGTCAAGGCTGCGCTCGACGTCGGCGCGACCTCGGTCGTGCTGGCGCACAACCATCCCAGCGGCCTCGCGCTGCCGAGTCAGGAGGACCGGCATACCACGCTGCTGCTGAAATCTGCGCTCGAATCGGTCGGCGTCGTGCTGGCCGACCATATCATCGTCGCCGACAACGATTTTGTCTCCATGCGCGACGACGGCATTCTGGAGGATCCCTATGGATTTTAAGCTGCATTCGCAATTCAAGCCCACCGGCGACCAGCCGCAGGCCATCGACAAGCTGACGAAGGGCCTTCAGCTGGGTCTGAGCGATCAGGTGCTGCTCGGCGTGACGGGTTCCGGCAAAACGTTCACGATGGCGAATATCATCGCCAATCTCAACCGGCCGACGCTGGTCCTTGCGCACAACAAGACGCTCGCGGCGCAGCTGTGCTCGGAATTCCGCGAATTTTTCCCGGAAAACGCCGTGGAATACTTTATTTCCTATTACGATTACTACCAGCCCGAGGCGTATATTGCCCAGACGGACACCTATATTGAAAAGGATTCGGCCATCAACGACGAGATCGAGCGTCTGCGCCACAGCGCGACCAGCGCCCTGTCCGAGCGCCGGGACGTGATCGTCGTCTCGTCCGTGTCGTGCATCTACGGCCTCGGCGACCCGATCGACTATAAAAACATGGTCATCTCGCTGCGCCCGGGCATGGAATACGACCGCGACGATCTCATGCGCAAGCTGACCGAGATCCGCTATGAGCGCAACGACGTGAATTTCGTGCGCAACGCCTACCGCGTGCGCGGCGACACGCTGGAGGTTTATCCCGCCTACTGGGCGGGACGTGCGATCCGCGTGGAATTTTTCGGCGACGAGATCGACCGCATCTCCGAGATCAACGCCGTCACCGGCGTTCCGGAGCGTATTTTGAACCATGTGGCCATCTATCCCGCCTCGCACTACGTGGCGACGAAGGAAAAGATGGCCCGCGCGATGAAGGATATCGAGGCCGAAATGTGGGAGCAGGTGCGCTTTTTTGAGGAGCACGACAAGCTGCTCGAAGCGCAGCGCATCCGCCAGCGCACGCAGTACGACCTTGAAATGCTCCGGGAGATCGGCTTCTGCACGGGCATCGAAAACTATTCGCGCGTCATCGCCGGCCGCGCGCCCGGCACGCCGCCGACGACGCTGCTCGATTACTTCCCGGATGATTTCATCCTCTTCGTCGACGAGAGCCACGTGACGCTGCCGCAGGTGCGCGCGATGTACAACGGCGATCATGCGCGTAAAAAGAGCCTCGTGGACTATGGCTTCCGCCTGCCGTCTGCGTATGACAACCGCCCTTTGACGTTCGACGAATTTACGGACCGCATCCATCAGGCCGTCTACGTCTCCGCGACGCCCGCGGAGTATGAGCGCAGCCGCGCCGGTCAGATCGCCGAGCAGGTGATCCGGCCCACGGGCCTTCTCGACCCGGAGGTGTTCGTGCGGCCCATCGAAGGACAGATCGACGATCTCATCGGCGAGATCAACGCCACGACGGACAAGGGCGAGCGCACGCTCGTCACGACGCTGACGAAGAAAATGGCCGAGGACTTAACGAAATACCTCACCGAAAACGGCATCCGCGTGCGCTATATGCACTCGGACATCGGCGCGATGGAGCGCATGGAGATCATCCGCGACCTGCGTATGGCGAAATTCGACGTGCTGGTCGGCATCAACCTCCTGCGCGAGGGTCTTGATTTGCCCGAGGTGTCGCTCATCGCCATTCTCGACGCGGATAAAGAGGGATTCCTGCGCTCGGAGACGAGCCTCATCCAGACCATCGGCCGCGCCGCGCGGAACGCGCAGGGCCGCGTCCTTCTCTACGCGGACAAGATCACGCCCGCCATGCGCGCGGCAATGGACGAGACGGCGCGCCGCCGAAAGATCCAGGACGATTATAACAGGGCGCACGGCATCGTGCCGAAGACGATCGTCAAATCCATCCGCGACCTCATCGAGATCTCCGCTTCGCCCGCGGCCGAGCACAAGGGCAAGGGCGGCGTGAGGATGACGCGTCAGGAGCTTGCGCGCGAGATCGAAAAGCTCGAAAGCCAGATGCGCAAGGCCGCGCACATGATGGAATACGAATACGCCGCCGTGCTGCGCGACGAGATCATCCGCCTGCGCGCGGAATCGGAGAAAAAATAAAACCGGCGGCCGCAGACCGGAGCGTCTGCGGCCGTATCGTTCGGCATCTTTACAAATAAAACAAATATGATATAATAGCAGCAGAACATATTCGTCATCCTGCGCAATATGCAGAGGACAGGAGGGCTTTATGAGACTAGCAGTTCCCTACGACCACGGCGAGGTTTTCGCCCATTTCGGCCGCACGCGCCAGTTTAAGCTGTACGATATCACCGACGGACGGATCGTCTCGTCGGCCGTTGTCGATACCATGGGCAGCGGCCACGGCGCGCTGGCCGGGTTTTTAAAGGCCTACGCCGTCGACACGCTCGTCTGCGGCGGCATCGGCGGCGGCGCGAAGCAGGCGCTGGAAGAGGCCGGTATCCGCCTGTACGGCGGCGTGAGCGGCCGCGCGGACGAGGCCGTACATGATTTTCTGCGCGGCGCACTCACCGCAGGCGCCGCCTGCTGCGCGCATCATCCCGAGGGCGCGTCAAAGCTCTGCGGCAGCCACACGTGCTCGGCCGCGTGCTATCACGAACAACACAAAACATCGGAGGATCCGTCATGACCCGGACTGACGCACTGTATCAGAGCTTTCTGGACATCCTGCACGAGGAGCTCGTGCCCGCGATGGGCTGCACCGAGCCCATCGCTATCGCCTATGCCGCCGCGCAGGCGCGCGCGGCGCTCGGCGCGCTTCCCACGCGCGTGAAGATCGAGGTCAGCGGCAACATCATCAAAAACGTCAAGAGCGTCGTCGTGCCGCACACGGGCTCGATGCACGGCATCGCCGCGGCGGCCGCCGCGGGCATCGTCGCCGGGCGCGAGGACCGCGAACTTGAGGTGCTGTCCGACGTGACGCAGGCGCAGATCCTGCAAATGCAGGCGTATTTACAGGAGACGAAATTTGAGATCGCGCCCATCGACTCGCCGTTTATCTTCGACATCCGCATCACGGTCTACCGCGCCGACGATCACGCCGCAGCACGCATCGTCGGCAATCATACGAACCTTGTGCAGCTGCTGCACGGCGACACGCGCCTCATCGACCGCCCGTGCAGCGAGACGGTATCGGAACACCGCACCGACCGCGGACTTCTGACCGTCGAACGCATCGTGGAATTCGCCGACTGTCTCGACCCCGGCGACGTGCAGGACGTTTTTTCCCGTCAGATCGCCTATAATATGGCCATCGCCGAGGCCGGTCTGCGCGAAAACTACGGCGCAAATATCGGCAAGACGCTGCGCAGCGCCTACGGCGAGGCCGTCCAGAACCGTGCGCGGTATATGGCCGCGGCGGCCAGCGACGCGCGTATGTCGGGCTGCGAGCTGCCGGTCGTCATCAATTCCGGTTCGGGCAACCAGGGCATCACAGCCTCCGTGCCGGTCATCGTCTACGCGCAGGAGCTCGGCGCGAGCCGCGAGACGCTCTATCGGGCGCTGGCTGTGTCAAATCTCTGCACGATCCATCTGAAGGCCCACATCGGGACGCTGTCGGCCTACTGCGGCGCAGTCTCTGCCGGCTGCGGCGCGGGCGCGGGCGTGACGTATCTGCACGGCGGCCGCTATGAGCAGATCAAGCATACGCTTGTCAACGCGATGGCCATCACGTCGGGCATCATCTGCGACGGCGCAAAGCCCTCCTGCGCGGCGAAGATCGCCACGAGCGTCGACGCGGGTTTGCTTGGCTACCATATGTTCCGCTGCGGCAACCAGTTCTATGCCGGGGACGGCATCGTCAAGGCAGGGATCGAAAACACCATCGAGACGGTCGGCGTGCTCGCGCACACCGGCATGGCCGACACCGACCGCGCCATCATCCGCCTGATGATGGAATAACGCCCAAAAACACGGCGGAGCATCACGCTTCGCCGTATTTTTTGCGCAAAATTCCAGAAAATTTCATTCTTTTATTTATAAATCGGACACAAACCCGGCGGGTTTATATGTTACACTGTCGCAGGACAAGGAAAAGGAGGCGATTCACATGATCATGGACGGCTGCCAGGGAAAGCCGCGCACCCCGACCATCGAGGACCGCATCTGCCCGAACTGCGGCGCGCCGATCGAAATGTTCTCGATCGACACGGAGATGGCGTGCGAAAAATGCGGTTTTGTGATCTATAACGACAAGCTCAGCTGCGTGCAGTGGTGCAAATACGCCAAACAGTGCGTCGGTGAAGAGACGTACAACACGCTGATGATCATTGCCAAGCGAAACAAGGAAAAGGCCGACGCCGAGCGCAAAGCGCGGCTCGCGGCCAAAAAACAGGAGGAACAGGCATGAGACGAACCATCATCGAGATCGACGAGGCCGCCTGCACAGGCTGCGGCCTGTGCGCGGATGCGTGCCACGAGGGCGCGATCGCCATCGTGGACGGCAAGGCGAAGCTCATCCGCGACGATTACTGCGACGGGCTTGGCAACTGCCTGCCGGTCTGCCCGGCAAACGCCATTCATTTTATCGAGCGCGAGGCCGCGGCCTATGACGAAGCGGCTGTCAAAAAGGCGCAGCAGGAAAAGCTGCTGGACAAGGCCGTCGAGGCGCTCAAGGCGCTGAAAAAGCCCGGCGCAAAGGCGCCGGACAAGCTCGCGTGCGGCTGCGCCGGCACGCAGGTAAAGGCGATGGACGAAGGCGAGGGCCGCTTGCAGAACTGGCCGGTGCAGCTGCGGCTCGTGCCGCCGGGCGCGCCGTATTTTGACGGGTGCGATCTGCTGCTGGCCGCCGACTGCACGGCCTACGCCTACCCCGGCTTCCACCGGGACTTCATCCCCGGCCGCGTGACCGTCATCGCGTGTCCGAAGCTCGACAGTGCCGACTATACCGCAAAGCTCACCGACCTGTTTACGGAAAACGATATCCGCTCCGTGACGCTCACGCGCATGGAGGTCCCGTGCTGCGGCGGATTGGAATTCGCCGCGAAGCAGGCCATCGCGGCCAGCGGCAGGCGCATCCCGCTGCACGTCGTCACCATCGCGGCGGACGGCGCGATCGTGAAGCGCGCAGACGCATAAGGCCGCGCCTTTTCGGAAAAGCTGACAAAAACGGAATACGGAGGTATTTTTATTATGACTGGGATCAAGAATATGGACAAATCGACGGTCCTGACGCTCAAGGAGCAGGTCGCCTATCAGCCCGGACAGGTCGTCAGCAAGACGCTCGCGCAGAACGACGCGCTGAGCGTGACGCTGTTCGCGTTCGACAAAAATGAAGAGATCAGCACGCACGAGTCGGGCGGCGACGCATTCGTCACGTGTCTCGACGGCGTGGGCCGCATCACCATCGACGGCGTGAATTACGAGCTGCACGCAGGCGAGTCGATCGTCATGCCCCGGCGGCATCCGCACGCCGTGTTCGGCCAGGAGCAATTCAAGATGCTCCTTGTCGTGGTGTTCTGAGCGAAAAATACAGCAGAAAGCCGCCCGATGGGCGGCTTTCTGCTGTTATTCTCGCCTCTCAGTCCGCCGGGCGCTCCATCGGCGTGAAGCGCAGGCCGTCTGTCACCTGCTCCGCGCCCGTGTCCCGGAAGCCCAGCCTGTGATACACCGGCACGGCATACGGCGATGAATTTACCGTCATTTTGCCCGCGCCGCACGCGGCCAGCGCCGTCTCAAACAGCCTGCGCCCGATCCCCTGCCGGTGGTACGCGCCCTTCACGAAGAACAGCGCGATATGCGACCCGCCGCTCCGCGTTGCGAGCACGCCGGCAAGCGTCCCATGCACAAACGCGCCGTATACGCACAGCATGGCGCAGTAGCGCGCGTCGTGGATGCTCCTGTAAAACGCATCGACGCCCGCCTGCGTATAATCGGGCGCTTCGTAGTCCGGAAAAACCTCCCAGACGAGCCGCAGCGCGCATTCCGTCTCCGTTTCGTTCAGTCGCCTGATCGTCAGATCCTGCATGGTCAACCCCCTCCACATTGATTTTCGCTTCCCTGCATCCAGTCTAACACAATCCTGCATACAGGGCAAGGCGCTTTGCAGTTCCCAACGGCCGATGCCTGCATCGGCCCCTGCCGAGGGGAATACTCCGCCAACTGCGCCTGCTCCGTGCCGCAGATGAACGCGGCGATTCATGTTTTCGGAAAGGAAGAAAGTGTGAAAGGAACCCATCAGGGGTTCCTTTCGCGTTCAATTCCCGCCCGCAGGCGCCGCGGTCTGCGCAGCAGACCGCTCTCCACCAAGAAGAAAAGACACGCATCTGCGTGTCTTTTCTTCTTGGCAAGCAGCACCCTTTTAGATCCCCCGACCTAAAATCTCTTGAAATCTCAAGGGTTTTCATGTTTCTGCAAATCAAGACAATCGAAAAAAACTTGTGCTAAATTCTTAAGCTGAACCAAAATAGATACTCAAATTCAGTGTGTTGATTATAGCATATGCCAAATATGGGTATTTCGATTTTGGAAAAAAGTGATCATATTGAGGTCTAGTGCCTTTCTTATTGGATGTAAATATATAACTTCGATTACAATACGGACAAGTCGTAACGCCGATTCTTTGCGCCCAAGTCCTTCCGAAGTTTCTGTTGCAAAAATTCGTATAGGCCTTGTCAAATTTGCCCACAACTGCTTTGTCTGTGGCCCCGATTTGACTAATTGCGTCGGTAAGAACCACGATATCCCCGATTATTAGCCGCTCAATTCTTGAATCATTTAACTGTCCATCTATACTACAATAGCAAATTATTCTCTCAAAAAGAGGATTTTCTGAATTCTTCACAAGCAGTTCTTTTATGCTTTTAAAAACATCTTTATGAAATGCGCTTACATTCTCTGCACTAATTGTCGGTAATTTAATCATCTCTGCTCCGCCTCCAACAGTTGAATTTGATGCTGAAGGGCGGCCTGTTGTGCTTTCAAAAAGTCAATTATACTTTGGCGTTCATCACGTCGAATATTTTCCGCAATACTATTTATTCCATGTCGTTTGGCAATCTGCTCGAGACGTCTTTGAATAATTGGCTCACCAATGAGAGCGATCTTCTTTTGCATTTCTTCTTCGCTAATTGAGTTGGCATTGCTGAACAGGAAGGATTCCATCAGGTAGTTCAAATAGTTAGAAATTGTCGTGCCTGAAACGGAGATATTCCTTACTGTACCCAGTGTATTGGCAATCTTGCTTGCATTGGTGAGCGAACCGATAGACGAGCACAAATCATCCGTCAGCTCTGCAAGCATATCCGGAAGGGCAATATCATAGCGTTCGGTAATGTCTTTGAAGTAGACCTCCGTAAAAAGGCTTTGCAGATAGGCCATCTTACGCAGGAATACATTGATGGGATTACAGTGGCATCCTACGGGACGCAATTGTCCGCAATCAATTATTCCCAAAAGGTTGACGGAAAAGACGTTATTCTGTTGTCGACACCTACTGCGTCCAGCGGCAGACGCGCTGGAAAGATTTTGGTCGTCTTGATTACAGACACTGGAAATACAGGCTACGACAGATATACGGTATCCTGGGATTATCAGTATGAAATTGACCTTGCCGATTATGGATTCTCTTACTCATGCATGACAGAATTACCTGACCACAGAATCGGTATACTGTATGAAAAATACGATTCGTGGTCGCGCAATGAACTTCATTTGAAAGATATTATGAAATATGATATCTTTACTATTAGTGAGCTTACTGCATCATCCAATGCAGGTTAAGTGCATAAAATAGACAAAAGAATGTCAGGTGAGATCATAATGGAGGCAATATATTCAGATTTTTATCCCAGGTTCATTTACGTGGACAAGTATCGCTTCTCAAGCAATTGGGTTTTCCCGACAAGCTCCGCTCCGTATGGCTTGCTCCGTTATATTGTATCCGGTTCGGCAACTTTCATCCTCAATGGCATCTGCTATGAGGTCGCGCCCGATGACGTTTTCTACATCCCGCAGGACAGCCTCTTTTCCTGTTCTGCAAAAGAGGAGATCGTTTTTATCAGCATCCGGTTTGTCGGCTCGATCCAGTCGCAGGGCACCGACCTGTTTCAGGAGCTGTGGGATATCCCGATCCTTCGTTCTTTTTCGGGAACCACGCAGATGAAACAGTATTTTGAAGCAGTCTACGCAAGTGCGCTGTCTCGCCACAACTTCAAAATGCTTGAGATCCGCGGAAGGCTGAATCTGATTTTTGCCCTGCTCGCGCAATGCAGGGAGCCAAATCTGTGTCAGGATACCTCTTTGGAGGAAGACCGCGCGAAAATGGAAGCGTTGTTCGATGTGAAAAGCATCCAGCTCAGAGCCTCTAAGTCAGCGCAGCAAAAAAATGATCCCAGAATCACAGCGCTTGAGGACTACATTATTACCCATCCGACAGAAAATCTTTCCCACGCGAAGATGTGTGAAATAGCGGATGTAAGCGAAAGCACGCTGCGTCGTCTGTTCAAGGCGAAGACAGGAAAGACAATTTATGCATATGTAAGGGAAATCAAAATGACCAATGCCGCAAGGCGGCTCCTGATCACAAATGAGCCGATCGCAGCCATTTCTTACGCGCTCGGGTATGAAACGCCGAGCTACTTCTCCAAGTGCTTTCGTGAGATTTTTGGTATGACGCCGCAGGAGTATCGAAAAACATCACATGAGGTATAAAACAACCTTTGAACGATTGAATAATGAGCGATTTGTTGCATCAATCGTCGGTTTGTTATCTATCCAGAGCAGGCAAGATGCCCTATAATTTAATCATCGGTTATATGGTTTTTGTGAATTACCACCGAATAAATGATGAGGAGGAACTAGAATGAAAAAAATCGTCACATTGTTACTGGTACTTTTGATGGTTGTTTCCTTGGCGGCCTGCAGCAAGCCCCAGCAGCCTTCTACGCCCGACACGCAGAAGACCGATGCTCCCGCTTCTGAATCGACATCCACCGACGCCCAAAACACGGAGGAGTCGAAGGATCTCGAGGGTGAGATCACGTTCTGGCACTCGTTCACGCAGGGACCGCGCATGGAGAAGATTCAGGCTGCGGCAGACGCCTTTATGGCAGAGCATCCCAAGGTCAAGATCACGATCGAGACCTTCTCATGGGCGGACTTCTACACCAAGTGGACGACCGGCCTTGCATCCGGCAATGTTCCTGACATCAGCAGCACTGTTGCTTCTCAGCTTGTTGAAATGATTGATGCAGAGGCGGTTCGACCTGTCGACAACCTGATTGATGAGATCGGTCGCGACAGATTCATGGGAAATGCGCTGACTGAAATGACGGCCGAAGACGGAAACTGCTATGGTGTTCCTCTGTATTTGAATACAGAAGCTATGTGGTATCGTAAAGATCTTCTGGAAAAGTACGACCTTGATGTTCCGACTACATGGGAAGAAATGTATGAAGCCGCTAAAATCATTACGGATGGCGAAAACGGCGAAGTCTATGGCGCCGCAATGCCGATGGGCACGAATGATTTGCTGGCAACTCGTTGGCTGCATCTTTATGTCCGCAGCGCAGGTGAAACACTGATTACCGAAGACGGAAAGGCAAATCTGACCAGCCAGACCGCATTGGATGGTATCAACTATTGGGTCAAGGTCTACAAGGATTGCTCGCCTGCAGATGCGATGAACTACAATACACTGGATGAAGCTACTTTGTACTATCAGGGCAAACTCTGCTTCGACTTTAATACTGGCTTCCATATCAGCGGTGTTGAAGCGAACCGCCCGGATCTGATGGAGTATATTGATTGCGCACCGATTCCTCGTGTAAATGAAGGTGATCCGGAAGTCGGCTGTGAAACCAACACCACGCCGCTGGTGATCTGGAAAAACTCCAAGCACCCCGAAATCTGCGAAGAGTTTATCAAGTTCTTCTATGATGAGGATCGCTATGTTGACTTCCTGCTGTCGGTTCCTGTCGGCATGATGTCTGGTCTGAAGGGAGTTACGGATAGCGCAACTTATCAGGCGAATGAGACGGTTCAGAATTTCCAGCACGCGGATCAGGTTCTGAATCAGATGCTGGAGGGCAGCACCTCCATCGGTATGGAGTATGGTCCTCGCGCAGAAGCAGGTCTCCTGACTTCTCAGCGTGTGATTGAAAAAATGTTCCAGGATATTGTGATCAATGGCACACCTGTTGAAGAAGCTGCTCAAGCCGCCGAAGATCAGCTGAATGAACTTTTCGCAACTGTAAACTGATAGATTATCGTACCATGGCGGGGTTTCAACCCCGCCATGATACACGAAAGGGGGATAAAACAATGAACAAAGGCTCGAAGCGGTTCGAGAAAATTAAGCATTCCGGAGTCTGGTTTGTCCTTCCTGCTATTCTCGTTATTGGTTTGCTGTTGCTGTATCCGGTTGCTTCCAGTATTTTTTACAGCTTTACATCCAAGCATCTGATAAAGGCAAAGTGGGAATTTGTTTGTCTGAAAAACTACATTTCGATCCTGACAGATAAGAGTTTTTGGGCATCCTTTTTTACAAATATAAAATGGACGATAACGTCTCTGTTTTTCCAGCTGCTGGTTGGTTTTACTGCGGCACTGGCGTTGGAAAGGATTAAGCACGCGAAGGGCATTTACAGAACGTTGCTGATTGTTCCGTGGGCGTTTCCGTCGATTGTTATTGCGCTTTCATGGAAATGGATTCTCAATGGTGTATCCGGTTTCCTGCCGCATATGTTGGTCGACCTTGGCATCTGCGATACACTTCCACAATTCTTAACGTCCGGAAACTCTGCGTTTTGGACATTGGTTTTTGTTAATACATGGTTTGGCGCACCGTTGATCATGGTTAACGTTTTGTCTGCACTACAGACGGTTCCGAAGGATCAATATGAAGCCGCGCAAATTGACGGCGCAAGTTCATGGGAATCTTTCCTACATATTACGGTTCCGCATATTAAAACAGTTGTTGGCTTGCTGGTGGTACTGCGTACCATATGGGTTTTTAACAGCTTTGATATGATTTATCTGATCACTGGCGGCGGTCCAGGTGGCGCAACAGAAACCGTGCCGATTTATGCGTACAATGTTGGTTGGGGATTGAAACAGTTGGGTAAATCCTCTGCTGTTACGGTGCTGCTGCTTGTCTTCTTGCTGTTTGTTTGTTCTATGTATTTCCGGATTTTAAACAAATGGGATAAGGAGGAAGCGCGATGAACAGAAGAAAAATGCTTCGTCGCGGGTGGTTTGGAGATACAGTAAGCTATGTGTATCTTACAATTTTAGCAGTCATCGCGATATTCCCGCTGCTTTGGATCATCCTCTCATCTCTGAAGGGAAAAGGCGAGATTGCAAGCAATCCTACCGCGTTTTTTCCGCAGGTGATTTCTTTCGAGAACTACCAGATCGTTTTTGAACAGATGGGCTTTGGAACGAATGTGCTGAACAGCATCCTGATCGCTGGCGGAACCACACTTCTCGCAATAACGATCTCGTGCCTGGGTGCATACGGCATTGTCCGCTTTATGCCGCGGCTGGGCAATGCCATTACGAGGGTTCTGATCACAACGTATATGTTCCCGGCCATCCTGTTAGCCGTTCCTTATTCGATCATTATGGGAAAACTCGGATTGGTGAACAACCGTATCGGTCTGATTATCGTTTATATGACGTTCTCGGTACCTTATGCAGTCTGGTTATTGGTTGGTTTTTTCAAAACGGTGCCGCTGGAGATTGAGGAAGCGGCAAGAGTTGACGGTGCGACAAAAATACAGACCTTTACAAAGGTTGTGATGCCAATCGTTGCCCCAGGCGTTGTGGCTGTTGCGATTTATACATTCATCAACGCATGGAATGAATTCCTGTACTCCCTGATTTTGATGAACAGCAGCTCTAAAATGACGGCTGCTGTAGCATTGAAGTCTTTAGAGGGACAGGAAGTGCTGGACTGGGGCGTTATGATGGCGGCATCTACGGTTGTTGTGGTTCCTTCTGTCATCTTCTTCATGCTGATCCAGAAGCGCATTGCTGGCGGTTTGGCACAGGGCTCTATCAAATAAAAGGAGATATTGTTATG
>CAKUOS010000015.1 GCA_934670025.1 uncultured Oscillospiraceae bacterium | reverse complement strand
CAGGAAAATCTCGACGCCATCGAGGCCGAGATGCGCAAGATCTGCAAGGAAAAGCTGAAGCTCGAGCGCTTTGAGCTGCCGCGCGAGGAAGCCATCCGGTATATGCAGGAAAAGGACGAGCCGTATAAGGTCGAGCTCATCAACGACCTGCCCGAAGACGCGCACATCTCGTTCTACACGCAGGGCGAGTTCACCGACCTCTGCGCCGGCCCGCACCTCGACTCCACCGGCCGCATCAAGGGCAACGCCATCAAGCTCACGCAGTGCTGCGGCGCGTACTGGCGCGGCGATTCCAAGCGCAAGATGCTCCAGCGGATCTACGCCGTCGCCTTCCCGAAAAAGGAAGAGCTCGATCAGTATCTGGCCGAGCAGGCAGAGGCCCTCAAGCGCGACCACAACAAGCTCGGCCGGGATCTGGAATACTTCACGACGGTCGACTACATCGGCCAGGGTCTGCCGATCCTGCTGCCGAAGGGCGCGCGCGTCATCCAGCTGCTGCAGCGCTGGGTCGAGGACGTCGAGCAGGCGCACGGCTATCTTCTGACCAAGACGCCGCTCATGGCCAAGCGTGAGCTTTACAAGATCTCCGGTCACTGGGATCACTATCTTGACGGTATGTTCGTCCTCGGCGATCCGCACGATGAGACGAAGGAATGCTTCGCCCTGCGTCCGATGACCTGCCCGTTCCAGTATCAGGTCTACCTCAACCGCGGCCGCAGCTACCGCGATCTGCCGATGCGTCTGGGCGAAACGTCGACGCTGTTCCGCAATGAGGATTCCGGCGAGATGCACGGCCTCATCCGTGTGCGTCAGTTCACGATCTCCGAGGGCCATCTGGTCCTGCGCCCGGATCAGCTCGAGGACGAATTCCGTGACTGCCTCGATCTTGCCAAGTATTGCCTCAGTACAGTCGGCCTGCTTGACAAGTGCACGTTCCGCTTCTCCCAGTGGGATCCCGCGAACCCCAAGAACAAGTACGAGGGCACCAAAGAGCAGTGGGATCACGCGCAGAGCGTCATGGCAAAGATCCTCGACGATCTGGGCGTCAAGTACGATATCGGCATCGACGAAGCCGCGTTCTACGGCCCGAAGCTCGATATCCAGTATAAGAACGTCTACGGCAAGGAGGACACCCTCGTCACCATCCAGATCGATATGCTGCTGGCTGAGCGCTTCGGGATGTACTACACGGATGAAACCGGTGAGAAGAAGCTGCCGTATATCATCCACAGAACGAGCCTTGGCTGCTACGAGCGCACGCTGGCCTATCTGATCGAGACATATGCCGGTGCGCTGCCGACATGGATGGCGCCCGAGCAGGTGCGTCTGCTGCCGGTCACGGACCGCGCCGTCGACTACTGCAAGGAACAGGCTGCCAGGCTCACCGCGCAGGGCTACCGCGCGACGGTCGACACCCGCAGCGAGAAGATCGGCAAGAAGATCCGCGACGGCCAGATGGAGAAGGTCCCGTATATGCTCATCGTCGGCGACCGCGACATCGAGGCCGGCACCGTCTCCCCGCGTCACCGCGCGGACGGCGATCTGGGTGCCATGACGCTCGATGCGTTCTCGGCGATCCTGAAGGACGTTGTCGACAACAAGCTGAAAAAGTAAAAAACAACGCAAAAGCGCCCCGTTTCGAATGAAACGGGGCGCTTTTTGTGATTTAATCCGCGTTGTCGCCGCCGAGCAGCGGACGGATGACGCCCGAGGCGTCGAAGCGTGTATCGTGCGAGGTCGTGACGAAGACGAGCTGCGTGGACGGATCCTTCAGCACCTCGCCGAGCGTCTCGGTGGCGCTCATGACGTCGTTGGCGCGCTCGGTGGTGATGAAGACGCGGCTGGCATACTGCGCGACGGAGGCAGCCTCGGTGCCGAGCGCGAGATGGATGGCGCTGCCGACGAGATTGTCCTGCAAATTCTGCGCGCAATCCTCCAGCGCGGCAAGTTTTGTCATCGCTTCCTCGTCCCAGACGATCGATGTATCGTCCGGAACATAGAAGTTGTCGAACAGCACCTCGTCAAAGCCGCGCGCGTCAAGCTCCAGCGCGATGGCCGCCAGATAGCTCTGCGCGTCGATCGAGTCCGGACGCAGCCAGTAGCACCGGCGCTCGTCCATCCACAATTCGCCCGCGCGCGTGGTCAGCGCGGCGGAATAATGCTTCGAGACAAAGTTCGGGTCGGAGAATGTGGGCACGCGCGCGACGACGACGAGATCCTGCCGGGCCGTCAGCGCCTCGATCAGCGCGTCGCACGCGGAAATATCGGCGTCGGCGGTCTGTGCGTCCTCGATGTCGGTGGAATAATAGAAATTGCCGAGCGGACTTTTTACGTCGATGAGCACCGCGTTATAGTCGTCCGCGCTGTCCAGCGCCTGCCGCACGGCGTCGACGCTGTCGGCGAGCATCGTGGTCGAGATATAATATCCGTGCAGCTGCACGGCGTTGGGATCGACGCCGTCGTCCTCCGACGTGTCGGGGAAGAGCGTCTCAAACGGGTATTCCTCGTCCGCCGCGGCCGGCGCGGGCGTGTCGGCGCGTTCGAGTTTCTGCGTTTTGTCGAAGTACACGCCGTCCGGGGAATAGACCGCGAAGCGGCCCAGATAGCTGATGCGCGCGGCGATCAGCAGCACGATGAGCAGCAGCGCCAGCAGGACGATCAGAAGCGTTCTGCGCAGCAGCCGCTTGTTTCGGTAGGAAAAGATACGCAAACAGCAGCCCTCCCGTTACGCCTGGCTGAGGCTGGCCGTAACGCGGCACCAATCCTCCTGCTGTTCGGTGGAGAGGATTTGCAGGCCGTTTTTCTCCAGCGCGTCGAGAACCTCCGGAAGGCGCGTGTTGAGAATGCCCGAGCAGATGAAGATGCCGTCCTCCTGCAAAAATTCCGGCACGACGCGGCTTAAGGGGATGATGACGTCGGCGACGATATTCGCCAGCACCACGTCGTAGCCGCCCTTCAGCGACTCCATCATCGTCCTGTCGCCGATGACGTCGCCGGTGACAGCCGTGAAGCGGTCGGCAAAGATCTGGTTGATGGCAGCGTTTTCGCGCGCGATATCCTCGGCCTTGGGGTCAATATCGACGCCCGTGGCGTGCGCCGCACCGAGCAGCACCGCCGTGATGGACAAAATGCCGCTGCCGCTGCCGAGATCGAGCACGCGCTCGCCGCCCTGAATGGCCTTTTCCAGCTCGCGCATACACATCTGCGTCGATGCGTGCGCGCCGGTGCCGAAGATCATGCCCGGATCGAGCAGCACCTCGATGCGCCGCTCGGGGTTTTCCGGGTGCAGCCACTCCGGTACGACGAGCAGCTTTTCGCCGATGGGCAGCGGCTGGTAATACTGCTTCCAGTTGTTTTCCCAGTCCTCGTCCTTGACGTTGTCGAGCCGCACGTCCATGGGGCCGAAGTCGGTCTGCGGAAACTGCCGCCGCAGAAGCTCCAGCTGCTCTTTCAGCTGGCCGACCGTCTCGGGCGCGGCAGGCCCCTGCTCGAGATAGAGGCGGATCTGCGACAGACCCTGCATTTTCTTTTCCAGATCCTCGTCGACGTAGTCCCAATACTGCCGGTTTTGCTCGAGAAATTCATGGAACTGCGCCTGATCGTCGATGATAAAGCTGTCAAACCCGACGGCCGTCAGCCGGTCGCAGACCAGATCGATGGCTGCGGAGGTGGTTTTGATGGTAACTTCGATCCACTGCATGATATGCCTCCCGTTGGCAAAACATAATACAATCAATTTTATCATTTTACACGATATGCAGGAAAAAAACAACACCTGTTTTGCGCCGCGGCCGCGTGCGGCTTGACGGATGGGTGCGAAGCTGGTATTTTATTAAGGACAATCATCGAAGGAGGAGTCCGTATGTTTCTGGCCTCACCCATTTCTTTCCCCAATCTCGGCATTACCGTCGATCCGAGTCCCGTGGCCTTCACGGTGTTCGGCAAGGATATCTACTGGTACGGCATCATCATCGCGTGCGGTTTTCTGCTGGCCGCGCTGTATATGCTGGCGCGCGCAAAAGATTTCGGCATCACGCAGGACGATGTGCTCGATATGCTGCTGTGGACCGTGCCGGTCGGCATCGTATGCGCGCGGCTTTACTACTGCGTGTTCTATTGGGAGCTGTATGAAGACGATCCCGTCTCGATGCTCTATATCTGGGAGGGCGGACTTGCCATCTACGGCGGCATCATCGGCGGCGCGCTGACACTGCTCGTCGTGGCAAAGGTCAAAAAGATCCCCGCGCCGGTGTTTCTCGATCTGGCCGGCATGGGCGTCATCATCGGCCAGTGCATCGGCCGCTGGGGCAACTTCATGAACCGTGAAGCGCACGGCGCCGTGACCGAAGCCTTCCTCAAGATGGGGCTTCAGGACGCGGCGGGCGTCGTGACCTATTACCACCCGACCTTCCTCTATGAGTCCGTCTGGAATCTTGCGGGCTTCATCGGCCTGCACCTGTTTTCGAAAAAGCGGAAATTTGACGGCGAGATGTTCCTGCTCTATGTCGCGTGGTATGGCCTCGGCCGCGCGTGGATCGAGGGTCTGCGCACCGACAGCCTGTATCTGTTCTCCACCGGCATCCGCGTGAGCCAGCTGGTCGCGGCCGTGTCGTTCGCCGCGGCCGCGGGGATCCTCGCGTATGTGCTGGTGAAGAAAAAGCCCACGGCAGCCGGGCTCTACGTCAACCGGGCAAAACAGACGCCGTCCGACAGCGAAAGCGCGCAGGAATCCTAAAAAAGTTTACAAAATATCTGACAATTTACACCCCGTGCCTATTCCATTTTTTCGCCCCGGGTGGTATACTGATAAAACAAATCCAAATTGAAACCATACTGGAAAGGAGCTTTTCCATGAATTTGACCGAGAATTTTGAAGCTGCCAAGAATATGGCCAGAGAAGCCGCGCAGACTGCCGCCTCCAAGGCCAAGGAGCTTGCCGCCGTCGCCAAGGCCAACATCTCCATCTACGCCGAAGAGGACAAGGTGAAAAAGGCCGAGATCGAGCTTGGCAAGCTGTACTACCGCGACTATGCCGTCGGCGAAGAGATGGACAACGCGGAATATCTGCCGTGGTGCCAGAAGATCGACGAGTCCAAGAAGATCATCGCCGAGCTGAAGGACTACATCGCTTCGCTGCGCACGGAAGAGGACGCGGAAGAAGCGCCCGCCGAGGACGCCTCGTTTGACATCGTCGTCGCCGACGACGCGCCCGCCGCCGAGGAAGCGCCCGCTGCGGAGGAAGCGCCTGCCGGACCCGAAGCGCCCGCCGAAGAACCCAAAACCGAGGAATAATCGCGTTCCGCCGGGGCGTGCTGCCACGCAGCACGCCCCGTTTTTTATTACAGGCAGGAGGTCCCCGCGATGCGAAGACTCTGTCTCTTCTCCGCCGGCTTCGCGCTGGCCACCGCCGCGTATGTCGCGGCGCTGCTGCCGGCGGCGTGGTATGTGTTCGCGCCGCTCGCGGCGCTCACCGCGGTTCTTTTCGCGCTCCGCCGGCCGCTTGCGCGCCGGTTTGCGATCTGCGCGCTCGGCCTGACGGTCGGACTCGCCTGGTGCCTGGGGTACGAGGCGCTGTTTCTGCGCCCGTTTTCCGCGCAGAACGGCCTGACGCGGGAGGTTTCCGCGCAGGTGCGCGCGCTGCCGCAGAAGACGGACTACGGCTTCGCGGTCGACGTGCGGCTGACGCTTGACGGCCGCAGCTGCCCGGCGATCTTATATTACGAGGACGCCGAGACGGCTCCGCAGCCCGGAGACGTCGTCTCCTGCCGGGCGAAGCTCACCGCTGCGCAGGCCAAAGCCGCGCGCGGCAATGCCTACGAGCTCTCACGCGGGACAAGTCTCACCGCCGCCGCGCGCGAGACGCTCCGCGTCGCGCCGGGCGGTCCGGATGTGACGCTCTGGCCGGCGAAGCTGGCCGTGCGCCTGCGGGATGCCGCCGGGACGGCGTTTTCCGCCGATACGGCCGGATTTTTGCGGGCGCTGCTGCTCGGCGACCGGTCGGAGCTTTCCTATGCGGTGCGCAACGCGCTGGCCATCGCGGGGATCTATCACGCCGTGGCGGTATCCGGGATGCACGTGTCGATCCTGCTGGGGATGATCCTGCTGCTGTGCGGCGGCAACCACCGTCTCGCGGCCGCGCTCGGCATCCCGGCCATCACGTTTTTCATCGTCATGACCGGCGCGCCGGCCTCCGCCGTGCGCGCGGGCGTGATGCAGACGATGGTGCTGCTCGCGCCGCTGCTGCGGCGCGAAAACGATCCGCCGACGACCGTCTGCACGGCGCTTTTGTGCCTGCTGGCGCAGAATCCGTGGGCCATTCTGGACGCGGGGCTTCAGCTGTCCGTCACGTCAACGGCCGGGATCGTGCTCTTTGCGGGCGGGATGTTCCGCCGTCTGCACGCCTGGAAGCCGCTGCACCGCTTGCTGCGCCGCAATACGCTCCCGGCGCGGCTCGTGCGCGCGATGACGACGGCGCTGAGCTGCACGGCCGCGTCAATGGTCTTTGCGCTGCCGGTCACGGCGGTGCGGTTCGGGATGCTCTCGCTGGCCGCGCCGGTCGTGAACGTCGCGTGCCTGTGGCTGCTGTCGGCCGTCTTCTGCGGCGGCGTCGCCGCGCTGCTGCTGACGCTCGTGTATGCGCCCGCAGGCGCGGCGCTCGGATGGCTGCTCAGCTGGCCGGTGCGGCTGGTGCTGCTGCTCGTGCGGCTGACGGCAAAGATCCCCTTCGCCGCGCTGTACCCGGAAAACGCCTATCTCATCGCCGCCGCAGCCGCTTTGTACGCGCTGGCGCTGTACGCGGCGCTGTTCCCGGCGAAGCTGCGCCCGCTTCCCGCGCTGGCCGTCTGGTTTTTGCTGACGGCGTCGTGCTTCGGTCTTTCCGCGCTCGACTACCGGCTGCCGGCCGCGAGCTTTACCGTGCTCGACGTCGGGCAGGGACAGTGCCTTGTCAGCCGCGTGGGCGACGACGTCACGCTCATCGACTGCGGCGGCCGCGCGGACGAGTCCGGTGAGACGGCCGCCCGGTATCTGCTCGCGCGCGGCGTGTACCGCGTCGACCGGCTGGTGCTCACGCACTTCGATGCCGACCACTGCAACGGCGTGCGGCAGCTTCTACGGCGCGTGCGCGTCGGGACGCTGTATGTGCCCGAGACACAGGAGGGCGGCGCGCTGCGCGCACAGCTGCTGCTGGCCGCGATGGACTGCGGCACACAGGTCTGCACCGTGCGGGAGGATCTGACGCTGCCCGTTTTGGGCGGTTCTGTGACGATTTTCGCGCCGGTCAGCGGCAAAGCCGACGAAAACGACGGGCTTTGCGTCTTGGCAGCGTGCGAAAAATATGATATCCTAATAACCGGCGATCTGGACGAGCAGGGCGAATACCGGCTTTTGTCGACGCACGCGCTGCCGCGCGTGACGGCGCTCGTCGCCGGGCATCACGGCGCGAAAACGTCGACGTCCGACGCGCTTTTACTGGCCGTACAGCCGCAGGCCGTATTCATTTCCGCAGGCGCGGACAACCGCTTCGGCCATCCGGGACTGCAAACGCTCGCGCGCGCCGCTTCGGCCGGCGCGGCGGTCTACCGCACGGACCTACAGGGAACCATCACCGTCAGGGGGTAAGCACATGGCAAAAAAGCAGGCAGGCGCGTCCGGTGAGGCCGAGCGCCGCTTCAAGCAGGATCTCAAGGCCGGGACGCTTGCGAATTTCTATATCGTCTCGGGCGAAGAGGCCTTCCTGCGCGACCATTACCTCCGTCTTCTGACGCAGAAGCTGACCGGCGGCCCGGCGGGCGAATTTAACTTTCACCGCTTCACCGCCGCCGACTGCACGCCGCAGGCGCTCTCCGACGCGATCGACGCCATGCCGATGATGGCCGAACGGACGCTCGTGCGCGTCGACGATGTGGATCTTTTCAAACAGCCCGAGGCCGCCCGCGCGCAATACGCGGCCATCCTCGGCGATATTCCGGATTACTGCTGCGTCGTATTCGCCTACGACACCGTGGAATTCAAGATCAACGCCGCGATGAAAACGCTCGCGGCCGTCGTGCGCGAAAAGGCGCAGATCCTCGCGTTCGACAAGCAATCCGAGCGCGATCTGTGCGCGTGGATCGCGCGGCATTTCCGCGCGCACGACAAATCGATCTCCGACCAGCTGTGCCAGTATCTCATCTTCCGCACCGACGGCCTCATGACGACGCTTGCGGGCGAGATCGAAAAGGTCGCAGCCTATCAGGAGGGTCCGGAGATCTCGCGCGGTGCGATCGACGCCGTCGTCATCCCGGCGCTCAGCGCGCAGACCTTCGACATCAGCGACGCCGTCGTCCGGGCCGATTTTGAGACGGCGCTTTCCAAATTGCAGGAACTTTACGCTTTACAGACCGACCCCATCGCCATCCTCGGCGCCATCGGCGCGCAGCTGCGCCGGCTTTTCTACGCGCGCGTCATTTTATCTGCCGGCGGCGGCCAGAAGGAGCTCATGGATCTGACCGGCCTCAAGAGCTACCCGGCGGGACTGACGATGACGGCGGCGCGGCGCGTAACGGACGGCTTTTGCCGCGCGGCGGTGGAGCTGTGCCTGCAAACGGACGTCGCCATGAAATCCGGTGCGGACGACAACGCGCGGCTTTTGGAGCTGCTCGTCGCGCAGCTGGCTGCGGAGGCGCGCCGTGGATAGGAAAAAACTGCGTCAGGCCGTCGTGGTCGAGGGAAAATACGACAAAAACACGCTCAGCCAGCTGATCGACGCGCCGATCTTCACGACGGACGGCTTTACGTCGATGAAGGATCCTGCGCTCATGCGCCTGCTGCGCGAGGCCGCGGAGGCGCGCGGTCTCATCATTCTTACAGACTCCGACGGCGCCGGCTTTCTCATCCGCAACACGCTCAAGGGACTGCTGCCGCCGCAGGGCGTGCTGCACGCCTACATCCCGGATCTGCCCGGCAAGGAAAAGCGCAAGGCGCGCGCCGGGAAAGAAGGGCTTCTCGGCGTGGAGGGGATGCGCCCGGAGGTCCTTTTCAAGGCGCTGCGCGACGCGGGCGCCGTCTTTGAGGACGAAGCCGCGCCGCAGAACGAAAAAACGCCCGTCACGAAGCAGGATCTTTATGCGCTCGGCCTGTCCGGGCGCGCGGACAGCGCGCAAAGGCGCGCGGCGCTTTTACAGACGCTGGAGCTGCCCGCGCACATGAGCGCAAACGCGCTTTTGCAGGCGCTGAACGTGATGTTCACGCGCGAAGAATTTCTCGCGCGCTTCGGCGACAACACATAAAAAGAGGAACGCAATTATGATCGACATTTCCGTCAAAGATCTCGTCAAGAGCTTTGACTCAGACGAAAATATACTGAACGGCGTCAGCTTCGACGTGCAGGCCGGCGAGCGCGTGGGGCTGCTCGGCCGCAACGGCGCGGGCAAGACGACGCTCTTTAAGATCCTGACCGGCGAGCTGGACTACAACTCCGGAGAGGTGCGCTTCGCGCCGGGCCGCAAGGTCGGCCTGATTTCGCAGATCCCGCACTATCCCGCGGGCTACACGGTCGAGGACGTGCTGCGCACGGCCTTCCGCGTGTTGACAGGCGCGCAGGCGCGGATGCAGCAGCTGGAAAAGGATATGGCCGCGCATCCGGACAAGGCCACGCTCGCGGAATACGACGCGCTTGCGGCGCAGTTTCAGGCCGGCGGCGGGTATGAGATGGATATGCAGACCGACAAGATCTGCAACGGCCTCGGCATCCCGCACAAGCAGCGCGGGCAGGAATTCGACCGCTTATCCGGCGGCGAGAAAACGCGCGTGAATCTGGCGCGGCTGCTGCTGGAAAAAACGGATATCCTGCTGCTCGACGAGCCGACGAACCACCTCGATATGCACGCGATGGAGTGGCTCGAGGGCTATATCGAAAAATTCAAGGGGACCGTGCTGACCATCTCGCACGACCGGTATTTCCTTGACCGCGTCGTCACGCGCATCGTCGAGCTGCACGACGGCACGGCGGAGTTTTACTCCGGAAACTATTCGTTCTACGTCGAGGAAAAGCAGGCGCGGTTTGACTTGCAGCTCAAACAGTATGAAAAGGAGCAGGCCAAGCTCGGGCAGCTCGGCTTCACGCTCGAGCGTATGAAGGGCTGGGGCATCAACAACCGCACGCTTTACCGCCGCGCGATGTCCATCCAGCACCGCATGGAGCGCATCGAAAAAACCGACCGGCCCACGCAGGAGAAGACCATGCGCGCAAGATTCGCGCAGCGGGACTTTTTCGGCGACGAGGTCCTGTCCGTCAAGGGCCTCGGCAAGGCGTATGACGGCAGGACGCTGTTTTCCGACGTTGAATTGCAGGTCGCGGGCGGCGAGCGCATCGCGCTGCTCGGCGACAACGGCACCGGCAAATCGACGTTCCTGAAGCTCCTGCTCGGCGAGGAATCGGGCGCGGGCCGCATCAAATTCGGCCCCACGGTCAAGTGGGCCTATCTGCCGCAGATCATCCACTTCGCGCACCCGGAGCGCACGCTCCTCGACACGATGCTCTATGAAAAGAACTGCTCCGTGCAGACCGCGCGCGACCGGCTGGGCGCGTATTTATTCGAGGGCGAGGACGTATTTAAGACCGTCTCGACGCTCTCGGGCGGCGAACAGAGCCGCCTGCGGCTTTGTATGCTGATGGATGAGAAGATCAACCTCCTCGTCCTCGACGAGCCGACGAACCATCTCGACATCGCCTCGCGCGAGTGGATCGAGGCCGCGCTGGAGGACTATGAGGGAACGCTGATCTTCGTCTCGCACGACCGGTATTTCGTCAACAAGTTCGCCACGCGCGTCTGGGAGCTTGAAAACGGACACATCCGCGATTTTCCGTGCGGCTATGAAAAATACCGCTCGATCAAGGAAAAGGAAGCCATCGCCGCGCCTGCGCCCGGGAAGCCCAAAAAAGAACACAAGGACAAGCCGAAGACCTCCGGAAGCAAGATGATCGAGAAAAAGATCCGCGCGCTCGAGCGTGAGATCGAAAAGCAGGAGGCCGCAGCGGCGGCGCTGGATACACAGATCGAGGCCGCGGCGTCCGATTATCAGGAGCTGGCGCGGCTGATGGAGGAAAAGCAGCGCGCCGACGAGACGCTCGCGCAGATGATGGACGAATGGGAAAAGCTCTCGACCGAGCTGGAGGACGCGACATGATCCCGCGCTGGCTGATCGCGTTTTTTGCGCTGCTGGGGCTCGTCTGCCTCGTTCTGCCGCTGCACATCGGCATGACGGGGATCTGCCTTCTGCTGCTGGCGGGCGTTCTGCTGGCGCTGCGGATCTTAAAGAAGCGGAACGCGAAAAAATGCTGGAGCCGCGCGCTCATCGCGCTGACGCTCGGCGCGATGGCCGTGATCTTCGGCGCGATGGGGTATATTTCCATGGAAGGACGGGATTCCGCGATGACAGCCGAACAGACGCCGGAATTTGTCGTCGTGCTCGGCGCGCAGGTCCAGGGCGACCGGCCGTCTTTGACGCTGCAAAAGCGTCTCGACAAGGCCGCGGAGTTTCTGCGCGCGCACCCGGACGCGGTCGTCTTCGTCTCGGGCGGTCAGGGCCCGGACGAGGCGTGCACCGAAGCGTCGGTCATGGCGCGCGTGCTGCGCGAGGCCGGGATCGACGCAGAACGCATCATCGAAGAACCGGAAGCCTCCGACACGCGGGAAAATCTGATCTTTTCGGCGGCGCTTGCAAAGGCACGCGGCATCGATACCGCCCGCGTGCTGATCATCACGAGTGATTTTCATATGTGCCGGGCAAAATATATCGCGCGTTCGCTCGGCATGGAGCCGTATGGTCTGGCCAGCAATACGTGGCCGTGGATCCTGAAGGTCAACTACACGCTGCGCGAGGTGTTCGCGTTCTGCAAGGCCGTCTTTCTCGCGCACCGCGGCTGAGAAAGATTGACTTTCCGATATCGTATGATACAATAGTTGAAATAGCGCAAAATGACGCAAAAGGAGTGTTTTTTATGAGCGGATGCAGCGGCAACTGCAACAGCTGCGGCGAGTCCTGTTCCGACCGCAAGCCCGAGAGCCTGCTTGCGGAACCGAACGCAAACACACACGTGAAAAAGGTCATCGCGGTCGTATCCGGTAAGGGCGGCGTGGGCAAATCGACGGTCACGTCGATGCTGGCCGTGGCGATGCGGCGGCTCGGCTACAAGACGGCCATCCTCGACGCCGACATCACCGGCCCGTCCATCCCGCGCGCGTTCGGTCTGCACGAGCAGATCGTCGGCACCGATCAGGGCATGATGCCCGCCGAAACGGCAGACGGCATCAAGGTCATGTCCATCAACCTGATGCTGCAAAACGAGACGGATCCCGTCGTCTGGCGCGGCCCGGTCATCGGCGGCGCGGTCAAGCAATTCTGGACCGACGTCTGCTGGGGCGATGTGGACTATATGTTTGTCGATCTGCCGCCCGGAACGGGCGACGTGATGCTGACGGTGTTCCAGTCGCTGCCGGTCGACGGTGTCGTGATCGTCACGAGCCCGCAGAGTCTCGTGTCCATGATCGTGTCCAAGGCCGTCAACATGGCGAACATGATGAAGGTGCCCGTCTACGGCTTCGTGGAGAACTACAGCTATTTCCAGTGCCCGGACTGCGGCAAAAAGGTCGAGATCTTCGGCAAGAGCAATCTGGACGAGCTGGCGCTGCAATACTCCCTGCCGGTCCTGGCGCGTCTGCCGATCGACCCGAACGTCGCCGCGCAGTTTGACGCCGGCAAGATGGCCGGGGCCGACGTCAGCGGCGTCATGCCCGCGGCCGAGCTGATGGCAAAGGCGTAACCGCCCGCACAGCAGCGGCACAATGTATCAAAGAATACAGAAAAACCTCTGCGACTGAGCAGCGGGGGAAGTGTGAAGGGGGCGAAGTGCCCCCTTCGCGTTCAATCAAGCAGTTTTTTGAACTTTAAAAAAGTTCAAAAAACTGGGCAAGCGTGTCGAAAAACTTTTCGACACGCTTCCGCGCTGCAAGCGAGTCGCTTGCAGCGCGGTTTTTTCAGCCGATAAAGCCGACGGCGCTCTGGCAGACGAAGTAAAAGCGTGTGGACGCTTCGTTCGCCAGGATCAGCACGTCGCCGATCTCGCCGAGGACGCTCGCATTCCCGGCGATCAGCGGCCCGGCCGTGACCGAGGCGGTGCTGCGCGAGGCAAGATCGTCCTTGGAGTTGTTGCAGGGCGTGGGCTTCGTCGGCGGCGTCGGCGACGGCCGGCACCCGGCGTGCGTCGCCTGATAGAACAGGCGCGACAGATTTGTGAACGCCTCGGCGGCCGTGACGCCGGTCGTCTCCGCGACGTTAAAGCTGACCGCCACAAGGCTGCACAGCTGCACCTCTCCGGCGTCAAAATACGGCCCTTCGGTGCAGCAGGGCGCCTCGGTCGTGCCGGCGCAGACGGGAACGGGGTAGTAAACTTGACCGGAAACCTCTAAATTCTTACACGAATCCGGCGTGATGCTGACAAACTCGCCGTCCAGCGGGCCGGTCAGGTTGTCGTATGGATCGGTCGTGCTGGCCGGGCAGCTGAGCGACGACCCGAGCACAAAATCGCGCGTGAAGAACGCGAACTGCTTATAGTCCACGAGCGGCGCGAAGCGGCTGTCGCACAGAAGCTGCAATGCCGCGACGAGTCCCGCCGCGCACGGGCAGTTCGTCCCGCACTCGACGTCCGCCGGGCAGACCTGCCCGATCCCGGGCTGTACAGGCGGCGCGGGCGGATACGGCGGCATGGGCGGCGGAAACGGCGGCATGGGAGGCGGAAACGGCGGCCGGGGCGGCGGATAGGGCGGCGGGCACTGCTGGCAGCTCTGGCACGGCTGCTGACACGACTGGCAGCTCTGCGCGTCCTGCGCACCGCCGGTCGTCTGATAACTACAGGGTTGATTCATAGGCTCACTCCTCCTCGCTTGGAAATGACTTCTGCCTTCCCTACCATATGCCGCGGCGCGCCGGTTGGTGCGTGGTTGCAAAACGCGCGCGGATGCGGTATGATGCACGTATCAGAGAAAAGAGAGGCGCCCGCCATGAAGAAGATCCGTCTTGCCGCGCTGCTGCTGTGCGCGGTCCTTCTGCTGTCCTTTGCCGTGCCCGCGCTGGCCGCAGAAAGCTACGAGGCCCCGGACGTGACCGGAAAAACGCTCGAAGAACTTATCACGGTCTACCGCGAGGAACACAATCTGGACGAAAAGAACTTCGCCCTCAGCTTTTACTGCCCCGAAACCGGCGAAAGCTATGCCTACAACGAAACGTCGTTTTTCTACGGCGCGAGCACGTACAAGCTGCCGCTGAACCTCTATTACTACGATATGCAGCTGGCCGGCGAGATCACCGGCGACACCATGATCACGCAGGGCTCGTCGCTTGACGAGGCGCACTATCAGTCGCTCGTCTGCTCCAACAACGAGCTGTCGTATTCCCTCTGGCGGCGCATCGGCGACTGGCCCGAATACAAAACCGCTATGCGCAAATACTTCACCATGCCCGACGACCAGATCCCGCAGATCTATTACTACGACCACGTGTTCTGCACGCAGATGATGATGGACGTATTAAAGGTCGTCTGGGATGGGCAGGAGGATTATACCGAGCTTGTCGATTACCTGAAGATCGCGTGCCCGAACGCCTATTTTAAGACCTATATCGATACCGAGCAGACGCCCGTCATGCACAAATACGGCAGCTACAACGGCGCGGAGAACGACGTGGGCATCATCTGGGCCGAGCGGCCGTTCCTGCTTGCGGTCTACACCAACGGCCTGTCGTATGGCGCGGGCGGCAATGTGGATACCGCGTACTCTGACGGCCAGAGCGCAGGCTCGGTCGTGTGCGGGCAGCTGGCCGTGATCTGCAAGACATACGTCGAAGAGCAGGCGCGTCTGGCGCGCGAGCAGGCCGAAAAAGAGGCCGAGGAGGCCCGCCTCGCCGAGGAAGCGGCGAAGGCAAAGGCCGAAGAAGAGGCCCGCATCGCCGCCGAGCAGAAGGCCGCCGAGGAACAGGCCGCGGAAGAGGCCCGTCTGGCCGAAGAAGCAGCCCGGGCCGAAGAAGAAGCGCGCCTCGCCGAAGAAACGCGCGCCGAGCAGGCCGCTGCGCACGAGGCCGCGCGCAAGGCTGCCAACCGCAATCTCGCCATCCGCCTCGCGCTCGTCGCGGTATTTGCCGCGGCCGTCGTCACGGGCGCGGTGCTGCTGCTCAAAAAGCTCCATAAGGCAGGAAAATGCTGAATTTCCCCGGCGCGGCATCCGCCGCGCCGGGTTTTGCGTTCCGGATGGGCGAAAATCGCAAAATGCCCCTTCCAAACGCGGGAAAAATCCGGTATAATATATGATACACCGCTTGCAGGAGCATCCGGTGCAGAAGGGATGACAACATGGCGAAGCTGTATTTCAAGTATGGCGCGATGGGTTCGAGCAAGACGGCCACCGCGCTCATCACCAAGTATAACTACGAAGAGCGCGGCATGAAGGTCTGGCTCATCAAGCCGTCGGCCGACAGCCGCGACGGCGCGATGACACTGCGCTCGCGCATCGGTCTGACGGCCGAATGCGAGCAGATCGGGCCGGACTGCGACATTCGCGCGCGATACGCCGCGCGCGGCAAGGCCGACGTCATCATCGTCGACGAGTGTCAGTTCATGACGGCTGCGCAGATCGACCAGCTGCGCGAGCTCGTCGACCGCGACAATCTGCCCGTTCTGTGCTTCGGTCTGCGGACGGATTTCCAGACGAAGCTCTTCCCCGGCAGCCGGCGGCTTTTCGAGCTGGCCGACTCCATCACCGAGATCAAGACCATCTGCGACTGCGGCCGCAAGGCGACCACGAACGCGCGCATCAGCCCCGACGGCTACGTCGTGACCGAGGGCGATCAGGTCTTCATCGGCGGCAACGACAGCTACATCGCCATGTGCCACAAATGCTATCAGGATTATATCAACGAACACAGAAAGGTGGAATTGCTCCATGGAACGGAACGAGATCCTCAGTAAGGTCGACCATACGCTGCTGGCGCAGACAGCCACGTGGGCCGAGATCAGAGCCATCTGCGACGACGGCATGAAATACCACACCGCGTCGGTCTGCATCCCGGCCTCGTATGTCAGGCAGGCGAAGGAGTATGTCGGGGATAAGCTCCCGATCTGCACCGTCATCGGCTTCCCGAACGGCTACAGCACGACGAAGGTCAAGTGCTTTGAGGCGTACGACGCCGTCCAGAACGGTGCGGACGAGATCGACATGGTCATCAACATCGGCTGGGTCAAGGATGCGCGCTGGGATGATCTGCTCGAAGAGATCAGGGCCGTCAAGGCGCACTGCGAAGGAAGGCTCCTGAAGGTCATCATCGAGACGTGCCTGCTGACGGACGAGGAGAAGATCAAAATGTGCGAGATCGTCTCCGATTCCGGCGCGGACTTCATCAAGACCTCCACCGGCTTCTCGACCGGCGGCGCGACGTTCCACGATGTGGAGCTGTTTGCAAAGCACGTGAAGCCCGGCGTGAAGATCAAGGCCGCGGGCGGCATTTCGTCGCTCGAGGACGCGGAGAAGTTCATCGGCCTCGGCGCGTCGCGCCTCGGCACGAGCCGCGTCGTCAAGATCGTCAAAAAGCTCGAAGCGGAAGAAAAATAACCGGCATATCCGCTGCCGCACCAACATAAGAATAGAAAGGAGCCAGATCCATGGCTAACTATCCGACCCCGCATATCAACGCCAAACCCGGCGATTTCGGCAAGACCGTCCTCATGCCCGGCGATCCGCTGCGCTCGAAGTTCATCGCGGAAAATTTCCTGGAAAACCCCGTTCTCGTCAATAACGTCCGCGGCGTACACGGCTACACCGGCACGTATCACGGCACGAAGATCTCCGTTATGGCCTCCGGTATGGGTATGCCGTCTATCGGCATCTACTCGTGGGAGCTGTACACCGTCTTCGGCGTGGAGAACATCATCCGCATCGGCTCGACCGGCGCGATGCAGGAAAATATCAATATGCGCGATATCGTCATCGGCCAGGGCGCGTGCACCGATTCCAACTGGCAGAGCCAGTATCATCTGGCGGGCACGTTCGCGCCGATCGCGGACTATCATATGCTCGAAACGTGCGTGGAGACGGCCAAAGAGCTCGGCCTTCCGTACCACGTGGGCAATCTTCTCTCGTCCGACCGCTTCTACGGCGACGACGGCGATATGCCCGACGGCTTCGTTTCCACAAACGGCTGGCGCAAGATGGGCGTGATGGCCGTCGAGATGGAGGCCGCGGCCCTGTATATGAACGCCGCGCGCGCGGGCAAGCACGCGCTTGCCATCTGCACGGTGTCCGATCACCTGCTGCGTGAGGAATACTGCTCCGCCGAAGAGCGTCAGAACGGCTTCACGAACATGATGAAGCTCGCGCTCGAAACGGCGGTAAAACTGGAGAAATAAGCAATGAAACGTGTTTTTCTGATCGTTCTCGATTCCTGCGGCGTGGGCTATGAGCCCGATGCCGCGGATTTCGGCGACGTCGGCGCGAACACGCTGCATACGTGCAGCCTGTCGCCGAAGTTCGCCATGCCGAACCTCATCTCGATGGGCCTTGGCGATCTTGACGGCGTGGACTACCTGCCGAAGACCGCCGCGCCGCAGGCCGCGCTTGCCCGATTGCAGGAGCTTTCGCGCGGCAAGGACACGACCATCGGCCACTGGGAGATCGCGGGCGTCGTCTCGCCTGAGCCGCTGCCCACGTTCCCGCATGGCTTCCCGGAGGAGGTCCTGAAGCCCTTCCGGGAGCAGACCGGCCGCGGCGTTCTGTGCAATCTCCCCTACTCCGGGACCGACGTCATCCGCGACTACGGCCGGGAACATATGCAGACCGGCGATCTGATCGTCTACACGTCGGCCGACTCCGTGTTCCAGATCGCGGCGCACGAGTCGCTCGTGCCGCCCGAGCAGCTGTATGAATACTGCCGCATCGCGCGCAGGCTCCTCACCGGCAAATACGGCGTCGGGCGCGTCATCGCCCGTCCGTTCGAGGGCGAATGGCCCTTTACGCGCACGCCGCGGCGGCACGATTTCTCGCTCGAACCGCCGAAGCAGACCGTGCTCGACGCGATCGTCGCCGCCGGGCAGGATATGATCGCCGTCGGCAAGATCCACGACATTTTCGCCGGGCGCGGCATGACGGACTTCACCTACACCACCGGCAACACCGACGGTCTGGCGAAGACGCTGGCGCTGGCCGGGCGCGATTTTACCGGCCTGTGCTTTGTGAATCTCGTCGATTTCGATATGCTCTACGGCCACCGCAGAAACCCCGACGGCTATGCTGCGGCGCTGCATGAGTTCGACACGTGGCTGCCGCAGCTTCTGGCGAAGCTCGGTGATGAAGACTGCGTCATCATCACCGCCGACCACGGCTGCGACCCCGGCTATCTCAAGCACACCGACCACACGCGCGAGTATATCCCCATGATCGCGCTGGGAAAGAAGATCAAACCCGTCAATCTCGGCACGCGGCAGGGCTTCTGCGACATCGCGGCCACCGTCGCGCAGCTGCTCGGCGTCAAATACGAAACGCCGGGCCGCAGCTTCGCCGCCGAGATCGTCTGAGCGAAAGGAGATGCGCATATGACGCCCGAAGCACTGGTGCAGGAGGCCATACAGGCCATGCAGAACGCCTACGTGCCGTATTCCGGTTTCAAGGTCGGCGCGGCGCTTTTGACAAAGGCCGGGAAGGTCTACCGCGGCTGCAACATTGAAAACGCGGCCTTCGGCCCGTCGAACTGCGCCGAACGCACGGCGTTTTTCAAGGCCGTATCCGAAGGCGAACGCGACTTCGCGGCCATCGCCGTCGTCGGCGGCAAGGATGGCATTGTGACCGATATTTTCCCGCCGTGCGGCGTATGCCGGCAGGTGATGCAGGAGTTCTGCGCGCCCGACTTCATGATCTACATGGGCCGCGGCGACGGAAGTTACGAGCCTGTGCGGCTCGACGCGCTGCTGCCCTACGGCTTTACGGCCGAGAAGTATATGAAATAACGAAGACGCGCCTCCGGACGGAGGCGCGTCTTTGCGTGCGAAATGGCAGTAGATTTTGCGGCCGTAAATATGATATACTGGAACCAGAAACAGCAGGAGGCGACGCCATGTATCCGAAAAGACAACCGAAATCCGACCGCGAGCGGTTTTACGACGCATTCACGAAAAAGGTCGGCTGCAAACCGGAGCAGTATCTGCGCCGCAAGCTCTCGGGCGGCATGGACGCGGGCGAGCTGCGGCGGCTTTACGATATGCTGGCCGTTGAGATCGCCATGAAAGCCCGCTGCACGGCCATCCGCTATGAGGCGCTGGAGCCCGCGCTGCGCGAATCGGCCTCCGAGCGGCACGTGCGCCGCGCGTCGACGCTCGAGGTGCCCACGTGCGCGCGCTGCGGCGCGCGGATGGTGCTGCGCACCGGGCAGACGGGCGCGCGCAAGGGACAGAAATTCTGGGGCTGCGCCAACTACCCGGCCTGCCGGTATACGAAGAACATCGAAGAGGACACATGAAAAATTTCAAATTCATCATCAGCTACGACGGCTCGCGCTACTACGGCTGGGAGCGTCAGCCCGGCCGCGACACGATCCAGGGCAAGCTCGAAGCCGTCCTGACGCGGATGTGCGGTCAGGATGTGCAGGTCATCGGCGCCGGGCGCACCGACGCGGGCGTCCACGCGAAGGCGATGGCCGCCAACGCCTATCTGGACACAGAAAAATCGCCCGACGAGGTGCGCGATTACATGAACCGCTATCTCCCGGACGATATCTGCGTGCAGGAGGCGAAGCTCGCCGCCGACCGCTTCCATGCGCGCTATCGCGCCGTCGGCAAGCTCTACACCTACACGTGCTATGTGGGCGACACAAAGCCCGTGTTCAACCGCAAATACGTGACCGTGCTCGATTACCAGCCCGATCTTGATGCCATGCAGCGCGCGGCGGCATTTCTCACCGGTGAGCATGACTATAAGAGCTTCTGCTCGAACCCGCAGATGAAAAAATCCACGGTGCGCATCGTCGACGCCATCGAGATCGTCCGTCGGAAGGATTACATCTATTTCAATTATCACGGCACGGGCTTTTTGCAGAACATGGTCCGCATCCTGACCGGGACGCTGCTGGAGGTCGGCCAGGGCAAACGCACGCCCGAGAGCGTCATCGACACGCTCGACGCGCGCGACCGCACGCAGGCCGGCTACACCGCGCCGCCGCAGGGCCTGTGCCTGATGCGCGTGGATTATTAAACATTATCTCCGTTTTTGCACAAAAAAGCCGTTCTTCTTTCGAAGAACGGCTTTTTGATTTTTTACAAATCGCAGTTGCCGACCGTCCGCGGGAACGGCAGCACGTCGCGGATGTTGCCGATGCCCGTGAGGTACATCACGCAGCGCTCGAAGCCGAGGCCGAAGCCCGCGTGGCGCGTCGAGCCGTATTTGCGCAGATCGAGATAGAACTGATAGTCCTTTTCCTTCAGGCCGCATTCGTGCATCCGCTGCACAAGCGTATCGTAGTTGTCCTCGCGCTGGCTGCCGCCGATGATCTCGCCGATGCCGGGCACAAGGCAGTCCATCGCCGCGACGGTCTTGCCGTCGGGGTTGAGCTTCATATAGAACGCCTTGATCTCCTTCGGATAATCCGTGACGAAGACCGGACGCTTGAAGATCTGCTCGGTGAGATAGCGCTCGTGCTCGGTTTGCAGATCGCAGCCCCAGAAGACCTTGTAATCAAACTTGTCGTTGTGCGCCTCGAGCAGCTTGACGGCCTCGGTGTAGGTCACGTGGCCGAAGTCGGAGGTCATGACGTGGTGCAGACGCTCGATGAGGCCCTTGTCGACGAACTGGTTGAAGAACGCCATCTCTTCGGGCGCGTTTTCCAGCACGTAGGCGATGATGAACTTGATCATATCCTCGGCGAGCTTCATGTCGTCCGTCAGATCGGCGAACGCGATCTCCGGCTCGATCATCCAGAACTCGGCCGCATGGCGCGTCGTGTTGGAGTTTTCGGCGCGGAACGTCGGGCCGAAGGTGTAGATGTTGCGGAACGCCTGTGCGAACGTTTCGCCGTTGAGCTGACCGGAGACGGTCAGGTTCGTCTCCTTGCCGAAGAAGTCCTTGCTGTAGTCGATCTTTCCGTCCTCGGTTCTGGGCGGGTTATCAAGATCGAGCGTCGTGACCTGGAACATCTCGCCTGCGCCCTCGCAGTCGGAGCCGGTGATGAGCGGCGTGTGGACATAGACGAAATCCCGCTCCTGGAAGAACTTGTGGATGGCGTAGGCAATGAGGCTGCGGACGCGGAACACGGCCTGGAACGTGTTCGTGCGCGGACGCAGATGCGTCACAGTGCGCAGGTATTCCATCGAGTGGCGCTTGGGCTGGATGGGATAGTCCGGGGTAGACGGGCCCTCGACGAAGACCTCCTTCGCCTGAAGCTCAAACGGCTGCTTTGCCTCGGGCGTCAGGACGAGCGTGCCGGTCACGATGACGGCCGCGCCGATGTTCAGCTTGGAAATCTCGGTGAAATTCGCAAGCTCCGAACCGTAGACGACCTGCACCTGCGAGAAAAACGTGCCGTCGGACAGGTTGATAAAGCCGAAGTTCTTGCTCGCGCGCAGATTGCGCACCCAGCCGCCGACCTTGATCTCCTTGCCTGCGTAGGTTTCAGTCTCTTTAAACAGGGAACGGACAGAAATAAGCTGTTCCATGATATTCAAATCCTCTCAATTGATATTTTTACGATCTTACAGCAGCAGGATGCCGGCCTCGCGGCAGGCCGTCTGCGTGGCCTCGTCCCAGAGGCTCGACTGCACCTCGCCGATGTGGCACGTGCCGATCATGAGCATACACAGACGGCTCTGGCCGATGCCGCCGCCCATGGTGAGGGGCAGCTCGCCGTTTAACAGCATCCTGTGGAACGGCAGCGCGCGGCGGTCGTCGCAGCCGGCGAGCGTCAGCTGACGGTCGAGGGATGCTTCGTCGACGCGGATGCCCATGGACGAAATTTCAAACGCGCAGCCAAGCACATCGTTCCACATCAGGATATCGCCGTTGAGCTGCCAGTCGTCATAGTCGGGCGCGCGGCCGTCGTGCGGCTTGCCGGACTTCAATTTCCCGCCGATCTGCATGAGGAAAACGGTGTGATGCTGGCTGACGATGGCGTTTTCGCGCTCCTTGGGCGTCTTGTCGGGGTACAGATCCTCAAGCTCCTGCGTGGTGATGAAGAACACATCGCGGTCGAGCTTCGTATGCAGGCACGGGAACGCAACGCCCAGCGCGTCGTTCGTCTCACACACGGCGCCGACGATGTCGCGCACGGTGCGCTTGAGGTACTCCACGCAGCGGTCTTCGCGCGAGATGACCTTTTCCCAGTCCCACTGGTCGACGTAGACGGAGTGGAGATTGTCGACCTCTTCGTCGCGGCGGATGGCGTTCATGTCGGTGAACAGGCCCTTGCCGACGTTGAACTGATAGCGCTTGAGCGCCAGCCGCTTCCACTTGGCAAGCGAATGGACGACCTGCGCCTCGGCGTGGACGTCGGGAATGTCAAAGCTGACGGGGCGCTCGTAACCGTTGAGGTTGTCGTTCAGACCCGAAGCCTGCTCGACAAACAGCGGCGCGGACACGCGGCGCAGATTGAGGGCATTGCTCAGATTGGTCTGGAAATTACTCTTGATAAATTCGATGGCGCGCTGCAATTCGTACACAGATAGCGGCGCGCGATAGCCCTGCGGGATCGTGACCTTGCTCATGGCAAAGCACCTCTCTTTCCGTGAAAATTTACACAGTATTATACACCAGTTTTCCCGTTCCCGCAAGGTGAAACGAAGAAATATGCACGAAATTTGCGTACAATTAAACAGGAGGCGGCCATAGCCGCCTCCGTGTGGAAAATACTTTATTCGAAGACCACGTTCAGCGCCTTGCAGACTGCGGCGCAGCGCGGGCACAGGCCGTGCTCGTCGGGGCTTTCGGAGTGCATCCAGCAGCGCGGGCACTTCGTGCCTCTGGCCTCGGTCACGGCGACCGTCAGGCCGGGGAAGTTTTCGCCCGTGCCGGTCACGGCGCCTTCGGCGGGCGCAGCCTCGTCGGCGGCGACGTTGGAGACGATGAAGATCTCCGGCAGATTGATGGCCCTGATCGTCTCAAGCGCGGCCTTCGCCTCGTCGTCGTTTGCAAACAGCGCCACGTGCGCCTCGAGCGGCTTGCCGATGCGCTTGTCGGCGCGGGCCGCTTCAAGCACGCCGTTGACGTCGGAGCGGACGCGGAACGCGGTGTCCCATGCGGCCATCTCCACATCGGACAGCGCATAGTCCGTATACGGCTTCGACATCTGGTTGAGCAGGACGTTGCGCGGATCGTCGTCCGTGCGGTGCGGCATTTGCAGCCAGATCTCGTCGCAGGTGAAGGCCAGGATCGGCGCGAAGACCTTGGTCATGGCGTCGAGGATGATCCACAGCGCCGACTGCGCCGAGCGGCGGGCGTCGGAATCCTTGCCGTCGCAGTAGAGGTGATCTTTGATGATATCGAGATACAGGCTCGAAAGCGTCACGACGCAGAAATCGTTGACGGCGTGCGAGACGGTGAGGAATTCATAGTTCTGATAGGCCGCTTCACACTTTTCGAGCAGCGCGTTGAGCTTCGTGACGGCCCAGCGGTCGAGCGGCTCCATCTTTTCGGGCGCCACCAGCGCGTTGGGATCGAAATCGGTGAGGTTATCGAGGCAGAACTTCGCCGTATTGCGGAACTTGAGATAGTTCTGGCTCAGCTGCTTGAAGATCGCGTCGGAGCAGCGCACATCGACGTGATAATCCGCCGAGCCTGCCCACAGGCGGCAGATATCCGCGCCGTATTTCTTGAACACGTCCGCGGGATCGACGCCGTTGCCGAGCGACTTGTGCATGGCCTTGCCCTCGCCGTCGACGGTCCAGCCGTGCGTGACGCACTCTTTGAACGGAGCTCCCTTGCCCAGCGCGCCGACCGCGGTCAGCAGGCTCGACTGGAACCAGCCGCGGTACTGATCGAGACCCTCGAGATAAACGGTCGCGGGCCAGAATCCCTGATCCTTCAGCATGGAGGCGAAATGCGTCGAACCGGAGTCGAACCAGCCGTCGAGCGTGTCCGTTTCCTTGTCAAAATGCCTGCCGCCGCAGTGCGGGCAGGTGAAGCCTTCGGGCACGAGCTCGTCTGCGTCGCGCTCAAACCAGACGTTCGAGCCGAATTCGCCGAACAGCTGCGAGATCTTTGCGATCGTCTCGTCGGTGCAGACAGGCTTGCCGCAGTCCTTGCAGTAGAACACCGGGATCGGCAGACCCCAGCGGCGCTGCCGGGAGATGCACCAGTCGGCGCGCTCGCGGATCATGGCCTTCATGCGGTCGATGCCCCATGCGGGCAGCCAGCGCACGTCGTCGCAGGCCGCGCACGCCTCGTCCTTGAACGAATCGACGGAGCAGAACCACTGCGGCGTGGCGCGGAAGATGATGGGCTTTTTGCAGCGCCAGCAGTGCGGATAGGAGTGGACGATCTCTTCCGAGGCGAACAGCACGCCGCTTTCCTGCATATCCTTGAGGATCACGGGGTTGGACTCCTCCACGCGCATCCCGGCGTATTTGCCCGCGTAATCGGTGTGACGGCCCTGATCGTCGACCGGCACGACCATCTCCATGCCGTAGCGGCGGCAGGTCTGATAGTCGTCGGCGCCGAAGCCCGGCGCGGTATGGACGCAGCCGGTACCGGAGTCCATCGTGACGTAGTCGGCCAGCACGAGGCGGCTCGTCTTCGGCAGGAACGGATGATCGGCCAGCATATTTTCATAGAAGCTGCCCGGATGCGTCTCGACGATGGTATAGTGCTCCACGCCGCCCACACGCATGACCTTTTCGCAGAGCGCCTCGGCGACGATATACTGCTCGCCGTTTGCCTCGTTCTTCACGATGGCGTAGCTCTCCGACGGGTTGAGCGCGATGGCAAGGTTGCCCGGCAGCGTCCAGATCGTCGTCGTCCAGATGACGAAGAAGAGCTTGCTCTTATCCAGATGGGAGAGCTTGCCCGCATCGTCATGCATCGGGAACTTGACGTAGACCGTGGTGCACGGATCGTCCTGATACTCGATCTCGGCCTCGGCCAGCGCCGTCTCGTCGTGATAGCACCAGTAGACGGGCTTCAGGCCCTTGTAGATGTAGCCCTTTTTGTACATCGCGCCGAAGACCTTGACCTCTTCGGCCTCAAAGCTCGGGGCCATGGTCTTGTACGGATGCTCCCAGTCGGCGACGACGCCCAGGCGCTTGAAGCCCTCCATCTGCACGTCGATGTAATGCTGCGCAAAGTCGTGGCACGCGGAGCGGAACTCCGGAATGGGCATGGCCTTGTGGTTGAGCTTGTTCTGCTTGATGATGGCGGACTCGATCGGCATACCATGGTTATCCCAGCCGGGGATATACGGCGTATAGTAGCCGCGCATCGCGGCCGAGCGGATCATGAAGTCCTTGATGCACTTGTTGAGCGCGTGGCCCATATGCAGCGCGCCGTTGGAGAACGGAGGGCCGTCGTGCAGGGAGAACAGGGGCTTGCCGTCGTTCTTTTTGAGCAGCTCGTTGTAAAGATCGAGCTCCTGCCAGTGCTTGAGCATATCCGGTTCGCGCATCGGCAGACCGCCGCGCATCGGGAAGCCCGACTTCGTCATATTCAGCGTCTGTTTGTATTCCATATCTTCCTCCTAGAAAAACAAAACGCCCCGAGCGAAGGCTCAGGGCGATAAATTACCGCGGTACCACCTGAATTTCCGCGCAGCGCCGCGCGGACACTCGTCTTCTGTAACGGGAAGACCCGTCCGGGCTTACTGCAATTCTGCCCGGCTGCTCCAAGGGGATCTTCGGGGGAACGTTGCCGCTGCCTCACACCGACCGGCAGCTCTCTTTGCGCGCCAAACCCCGTACTTGTCCTTTTCATCGCATATAATCAGTTACAGTATACCCGTTTTTTTGCGGTTGTCAAGGAAAACGCCCGGTGAAAATTCAAAAAATGTTTCAATTTGAACGCCCGCGCCCCGATTGCAAACGCGCGGCGCTTGTGATATGCTAAGGAGACACTGAATCCAAATGGAGGAACCGCACATGGATGAACTGAACCATACGCCCACGCAGGAAACGCCCGAAACGGGCGAGGGGCTTTCCTTTACCATCACCGGCGAGGACGCCGAGGCGCAGGCCGCGCTGCACGAAAAAAAGCCTGAAAAGAAAAAATCGCCGCTGCCGTGGATCCTGGCCGGCGCCGCCGCGGCGCTCATCGTGGCGATCGTCCTGGTGACCGGCAAGCCGGCTTCCGAAACGCCCGAGGCGCCGTCCGACGACCCCACGATCTCCGAAGACACAGACCAGCCCGGCGCGCAGGAAGACCCGGCAAACACGGACGAGCAGCCCGAAACGCCCGACGATACGCAGACCGAGCCCGCGGGCAACGGCGTGAGCTACACCGTGGAGGCAGACGCGCTGACCGAGGACGTTCTGGACCGGACCGTCGCCGTCTGCGGCGATGACCGTCTGACAAACCGCGATCTGCCGTATTATTACTGGCAGCAGTATTACTCCTTCGCAAACAACTACGGCAGTTACGCCGCGTATTTCATCGATCAGACCGTCCCGTTCGACCAGCAGATGTGCGTCTTTGACGATTCGCTCACCTGGCAGCAGTATTTCCTGCAAGCCGCGATCCAGAATTACCAGAGCGTTTCCGCCGTCTGGCAGGAGGCGCGGCTGGCCGGCTTCCGGCTGGACGAGGAGGATCAGACCTACCTCGACGAGCTCGGCAGCAACCTCACCACCTCCGCCGTGACCTACGGCTTTGAGAGCGCCGACGCCTATTTGCAGACGGCCTACGGCCCCTCGGCCTCGCTCAGCGCGTTCCGCGCGTTTGTGGAGCGGCAGCTGATCGCGTCCGCATATCTGCAATCGTGCGTCGACGCGAAGGAATATTCTTCCGACGACGTCAGCGCCTATTTTGACGAAAACGCCGCGAACTACACCGCGAACGGCATCGAAAAATCCGACACGAACATGGTCAACGTCCGCCATATCCTCATCAAGCCGTCCGGGCAGAACGACGACGGCACGTATACCGACGCCGCCTGGGCCGAAGCCAAACAGAAGGCCGAGGAGCTGCTTGCGCAGTGGCAGGCCGGCGAGCACACCGAGGATTCCTTCGCATATCTGGCGGCGGAAAACTCGCAGGATCCCGGCAGCGCAACGAACGGCGGCCTGTATGAAGAGGTCTATCCCGGTCAGATGGTCGATACCTTCGACGCCTGGTGCTTCGATCCCGCGCGTCAGCCCGGCGACACCGGCATCGTCAAGACGGACTACGGCTATCACATCATGTACTTCTCCTCGCAGTGCGAGCATCCGTACTGGTACGTCTGCGCGGAGGCCGATTATCTCGACAAGCTCTCCGTGGACGTTCTGACGGAGCTCACCGACAAATTTGAATCCTCGGACGAGATGCAGAACGCGGCGCTTGTCGACATCATGCAGACCACGGCCGCGACGGAATGATCCGTCCCGCGCCTGTAGAGGAACACCCCGCATCATGAACAAAAAGCTCCTGTTTTTTATCAATCCCAACGCCGGTCATGCGGAGATCCGCGCCACGCTCATGGACGTGCTCGCCGTCTTCGCGCGCGCCGGGTATGAGACGACCGTCCACATGACCGCGCACCCGCGCGACATCACCGGACAGATCGCCGCACGCGGCGCACAGTACGATCTTCTCGTCTGCACCGGCGGCGACGGCACGCTCAACGAGGCCGTCAGCGGCCTCATGGCCCTGCCCGCGGGCAAGCGCCCGCCGCTGGGCTACATCCCCGGCGGCACGGTCAACGACGTGGCATCCACGCTCGGCCTGTCAAGAGACACGCTCCGCGCGGCAAACGAGATCGTGACCGGCCGGCCGTTCCCGATGGACATCGGCGCGTTCGGCCAGGACCGCTATTTCGCCTACGTCGCGGCCTTCGGCATCTTTACCGACGTGCCGTATGAGACGCCGCAGGCTGATAAGCGCGTCTGGGGCCGCCTCGCCTACATCATGAACGGCGCGGGCGCGCTCGGGCGGCTGAAGTCCACGCACGTGCGCGTGACGCACGGCGAAAAAACGGAGGAGGCCGACGTGCTCGTCGGCCTTGTCACGAGCACAACGTCCGTCGGCGGCTTCAAGGCCACAAAGGATCTCGGCATCTCGCTCAACGACGGGCTGTATGAGATGGTCCTTGTCCGCGACACCAAAAACCTCGCCGAATTCAACCTCGCCGCCTCCCGCGCGCTGCGGATGGAATTCGACAACGATTCGTTCATCTTCGCACGCGCGTCGGAGCTGCGCTTCGAATTCGATGAGCCCACCGCATGGACCGTCGACGGCGAGTTCGGCGGCAGCGTCACGGACGTCACGATCAGCAACAACCACCGTGCGATCGATATTATCGTGCCTTAGGAGGCTTCTATGACGCTTCGTTTTGCAGCGACCGCCGACGCGCGCGCGTGTCTGGCCATTTATGCCCAGTATATTGACACCTCCATCACGTTTGAGACGGTTTTGCCGTCGGAGGCGGAGTTTTCCGGCCGCATCGCGTCCTACGGCGCGGTCTATCCGTGGCTGATCGCCGAGGAAGACGGCCGCGTCCTGGCCTACGCCTACGCGCACCGCGCGCAGGAGCGCGCGGCCTACGGCTGGAACGCGGAGCTGTCCGTCTATGTTTCCCGCGACGCGGCGGGCAGGGGCCTCGGTTCGAAGCTCTACGGCGCGCTTCTGGCGCTGCTCCGGGCGCAGGGCGTGCGCACGGCCTACGGCGTCGTGACCATGCCGAACGACCGAAGCCGCGCGCTGCACGAAAAGATGGGCTTCCGTCTGCTCGGTACGTATCACAAAAGCGGTTACAAAAACGGCGCGTGGCGCGACGTGGTGTGGTTTGAAAAGCACATCGGCTCGTTTGACGGCGTCCCGGCGCCGCTCATCCCCATCGGCGGGATCGACGCCGCCGCGATCCTGAGCCAATACGCATAAACGCAGCCGCGCACCGGACAATCGGCGCGCGGCCTGTTTTATCTGCTGCAATTGCAAATCGGACGGAAATATGGTATCATATTCCCACTTGCTCAAAGGAGGATACAGCCTTGTTCTATGCTGTGCTTGCGCTGTTCACGGCGGCGATCGTCGCCGTCGACCAGCTGACGAAATATCTCGCCGCCCAACATCTCGTGGGCAACACCGTCACGCTCATTCCCGGCTTTTTGCAGCTGCACTACGTGACGAACGACGGCATGGCGCTGAGTCTTCTGCGCGGCGCGCGGTGGCTGTTCGTGGTGATGACCGCGGTATATCTGGCGGTCGTGATCCTTGTGATCGCAAAAAAGTGGCTGAAAAAGAAGCCCGAGCTGTGGTGTCTGGCGGCGATCACCGGCGGCGCGATCGGCAATTTCATCGACCGCATCTCCACGGGCCTCGTCATCGACATGATCTGCATCCCGTGGTTCTCGACGTTCAACGTCGCGGATCTTTTCATCACGTTCGGCGCGGGCGTTCTGGTGCTCTACATCCTGCTGAAGGACAAGGAGCTGCTGGCCGACGAGCCGAAAAAGAAGGACAAGCCGCATGACGCTGACGCTTGACCGCGCGGACGAGCGGCTCGACGCCGCCCTCGCCCGGCTCGTTCCGGAGCTGACGCGCAGCCGCGCGCAGCGGCTCATCGCCGAAGGTGCCGTGACGCGCGGCGGCAGCCCCGTCAAAAAGAACGAAAAGCTCCCCGCAGGGACGGTTCTGGAGCTGACGCTCCCCGATGTGCAGGAGGTCCCCATCGCCGCGCAGCAGATCCCGCTCGACGTGCGCTATGAGGACGCAGACGTCATCGTGGTAAACAAGCCCAAGGGGCTTGTGGTGCATCCCGCGCCCGGTCACGCCGACGGGACGCTCGTCAACGCGCTGCTGGCGCACTGCGGCGATTCTCTGTCCGGGATCGGCGGGGAAAAGCGTCCCGGCATCGTCCACCGCATCGACAAAGACACCTCCGGGCTCATCATCGCCGCGAAAAACGACTTTGCGCACGCGCGCCTCGCCGCGCAGCTCAAGGATCACTCGCTGGCCCGGACGTACGTGTGCATCGTCTGCGGCAGCATCCGGGACGACACGGGCACGATCGACGCGCCGATCGGCCGGCACCCCACCGACCGCAAAAAAATGGCCGTCACGCAGAAAAACAGCCGCGCAGCCGTCACGCACTGGCGCGTGCTGGAGCGCTTCGCGGGCTATACGCTCGTCGAGTGCCGGCTCGAAACGGGCCGCACGCATCAGATCCGCGTCCATATGGCCTATCGCGGCCATCCGATCCTCGGCGACACGGTCTACGGCCATAAAAAGCCCGAGCTCGGGCAAAGCAGCCAGTGTCTGCACGCGCGCGAACTCACATTCGTCCATCCGCGCACCGGCGCGCCCGTCACCGTCACGTGCGAGCTGCCGGGTTATATGCAGGCGCTCATCGAAAAGCTGCGCGCGAAGTAGGGGCTTGACATTTGCGCCGCATTCTGCTAGGATGGGGCCATCAAAGCAAACGAGGTCATCGATATGTACGTTTCTTCCGCATTCGGGTTTATTTTTACCTTTACTGTTTTTCGGTAAGGGTAATTTGTGATGCGCGGAAACAGCACGATGTTTTCACAACGCGGCACAGATCACCTGTGCCGCGTTTTTTATTTTTCTTTTGGAGAGGGCTTTTACCATGGAACTTACCGACTACAGAAACGAGATCGACCGCATCGACGACGCGCTGCTGCGCCTGTTTGAAGAACGGATGCAGACGTCCGCGGGCATCGCAGCGTATAAGAAGGCGCACGGGCTGCCGGTGCTCGACGCCGGGCGTGAGCGCGAAAAGCTCGCCGGCGTCGTGAAAAAAGCGCCCGAGGGCCTTCAGGAGCAGGCCGTGAGCCTCTACCGGCTGCTGTTCTCGCTCAGCCGCGCGTATCAGAAGCGCACGCTTGGCGGCGCGGAGCGTCTGCCGCAGCTGCTGCAAACAGCCGTCGCGTCCACGCCGCAGCTGTTCCCGCAGAGCGCGTGCGTCGCGTGCCAGGGCGTCGAGGGCGCATATTCCCAGCAGGCGTGTGAAAAGCTCTTCCGCCACCCGAGCGTGTTCTACTGCACATCGTTTGACAAGGTCTTCGCCGCCATCGAGCAGGGCCTGTGCCAGTACGGCGTTCTGCCGCTGGAAAACAGCACCGCAGGTTCGGTCAACGCGGTGTATGATCTCATGCAGCAGCATAACTTCTCCATCGTCCGCAGCGTCCGCCTGCGCGTGGACCACAGTCTGCTGGCGCTGCCGGGCGCGGCGCTGTCCGGGATCCGGGAGATCGTCTCGCACCCGCAGGCGCTGGAGCAGTGCGCAGGTCTGCTTGCGTCCATGCCGGGCGTGACGGTCACGCGCTGTGAAAATACCGCCGCCGCGGCCCGGATGGTCGCGGAATCCGGGCGCACAGATCTGGCCGCGCTCGCCTCGCCCGCGTGTGCGGAGATCTACAGCCTGCAAACGCTCAAATCCCGTGTGCAGGACGAGCGCGGCAACTATACGCGCTTCATCTGCATCGCAAAATCGCCCGAGGTCTACCCCGGCGCAGACCGCACAAGCCTGCTCGTCTCGCTCTCCAACGAGCCCGGCAGCCTCTACCAGGTGCTTTCGCACATCTACGGTCACGGCGTGAACCTCACCAAGCTCGAAAGCCGTCCCATTCCCGGCTCGGACGACACGTTCCGCTTCTACTTCGATCTTGAGGCGTCGGTCTACTCGCCGGAGCTTCCCGCGCTGCTCGGCGAGCTGGAGGACGTGTGCGAGCACGTGTGCTATCTCGGCAGCTATTCCGAGCTGGTGTGACGCCGGTTCCGCTCTTTTACACAGCAAAAAATCAGCCCGGCCGAAGCCGGGCTGATTTTTTATACGATATACGATGGATAGGGGTTGGGATCGGATCAATACATACCGCCCATGCCGCCGCCCTGTGCAGCAGCCGCCATAGCAGCGTCAGCCTGCGGATCGGGCTTGTCGGCGACAAGGGATTCGGTCGTCAGGACGCAGGACGCGATGGACGCTGCGTTCTCCAGCGCGGTGCGCGTGACCTTGGTCGGGTCGACGATGCCGGCCGGGATCATGTCACAGTAGGTTTCGGTATAGGCGTTGTAGCCATAGCCGACCTTGCGGCTCGAACGGATCTTGTCATAGACGATGGAGCCGTCGACGCCCGCGTTCTCGGCGATCTGGCGGATCGGAGCCTGCAACGCTCTGGCGATGATCTGCGCGCCGGTCTTCTCATCGCCGGTGAGCTTGGCGACCAGCTTTTCAACAGCCGGGATCGCATTGACGAAGGCCGTGCCGCCGCCGGCGACGATGCCTTCCTCGACAGCCGCGCGGGTCGCGTTCAGCGCGTCTTCCACGCGGAGCTTCTGCTCCTTCATGGCGACTTCGGTCTGTGCGCCGACCTTGATGACGGCCACGCCGCCGGACAGCTTCGCAAGACGCTCCTGGAGCTTTTCCTTGTCGTAATCGGAGGTTGTCACGGCGATGGTGTTCTTGATCTCCGCGATACGGGCCTTGATCTCGTTGGCATCGCCCGCGCCGTCAACGATGACGGTGTTGTCCTTGGTGACCTTGATCTGGCGGGCCGTGCCGAGATCGGTGATCTGCGTGTCGGGCAGGTTCATGTTGAGCTCGGAGGAGATATACGTGCCGCCCGTCAGGATGGCGATATCCTTGAGCATTTCCTTGCGGCGGTCGCCGAAGCCGGGGGCCTTGACGCACACGCAGGTGAAGTTGCCGCGCAGACGGTTGACCAGCAGGGTAGCCAGCGCGTCGCCCTCGACGTCCTCTGCGATGATGACGAGCTTCTTGCCGGTCTTGACGATCTGCTCAAGCAGGGGCAGGATTTCCTGAATGGAGGAAATCTTCTTGTCGGTGATGAGGATATACGGATCATCGATGACGGCTTCCATCTTGTCGGTGTCGGTAACCATGTAGGGGGAGATATAGCCGCGGTCGAACTGCATGCCTTCGACGACCTCAAGACCGGTTTCAGCGGTCTTGGATTCTTCGATGGTGATAACGCCGGACGCGCCGACCTTATCCATGGCCTCGGCAATCAGCTTGCCGACGGACTCGTCGCTGGAGGAGACAGCACCGACTCTTGCGATGTCGTCGGAGCCCTTGATGGTTTCGGAGTTTGCCTTGATGGTGTCGATGGCGGCTGCGACAGCCTTTTCCATGCCCTTGCGCATGACCATCGGGTTCGCGCCTGCGGAGACGTTCTTCAGACCCTCGTGGACGATGGCCTGTGCCAGCAGGGTGGCGGTGGTGGTGCCGTCGCCGGCGATGTCGTTGGTCTTGGTTGCAACCTCGCGGACGAGCTGCGCACCCATGTTCTCGAATGCGTCCTCAAGCTCCACGTCCTTTGCGATGGTCACGCCGTCGTTGGTGATCAGCGGAGAGCCGAACTTCTTGCCAAGCACGACGTTGCGGCCCTTCGGGCCGAGGGTTACCTTAACAGTATTGGCGAGCTGGTCAATGCCGGACAGCAGGGCCTTGCGGGCCTCTTCGCCATAAACAATCTGCTTTGCCATAAGAATTGCTTCCTTTCAATCAATCACGAATTATTCAACAACTGCCAGAATGTCGCTCATCTTGACGATGACATAGTCCTCGCCGTCGAGCTTGAGCTCCTGACCGGCGAACTTGCCGGTGACGACCTTGTCGCCGGGCTTGACAGTGACCTTGACGTCGTCGGTGCCGGGACCCGCGGAGATGACCTCGGAGATCACGGACTTTTCCTTCGTCGCGGTGGACAGGATGATGCCGGACGCGGTCTTTTCCTCAGCTTCCATGTGCTTGAGCAGAACATTGTCTGCGAGCGGAGTCAGTTTCATAACAAATACCTCCCAGTATCCAGTCGCTGCGTGATGCCGCAGCGTGTTTTACGCATTCCGTTAGCACTCATTCCTTATGACTGCTAACACCATATATAATACCCGGTGCGAAGAAAAAGTCAAGGGGTATTTTCGGCAAATTTATGACGAGAGTGTTAATTTTTCACCCGGTACGTCAGCCCCTTCGGGTAGAAGAAGCGGATGGCCTGCGGCACGACGGCAATTTCAGCCTCGCGCGTATACAGCGCCTCGCCGTCGACGTTGACGACCGATTCCTCGTCGCACGCGATGCGAAGACTCCTGCACCGCTTATAGCGGATCAGCTCCGGATAGTTGGCGTACAGCCCCTTCTGATAGCTGCCGATGACGGATGCGACCTGTAACAGGTTCACTTTTTCCACCACCAGCACGTCCAGAAGCCCGTCGTCGGGCTCAGCCTCCGGCACGGGATTGAATCCGCCGCCGTACCACCGGCCGTTGCAGACGCACACGAGCGTCTTTTCGCCCGCGATCGTCTCGCCGTCGTCAAACGCGATCTCATATTTTGCGCTCAGTCCGTGGACAAGGTTCGAGAAGATGGACATCACATACGCGCCCTTGCCGCTGACGAGCGGCATACGCTTAAAGCGCGCGATATCCGTGCCCACGCGCGCGTCAAAGCCCAGCGATAGGATGTTCAGCGAGTATGTATCGTTGCAGCGGATGAGATCGAAGCGCGCCTCGTCCGCGTCAAGCAGCCGGTCAATATACGCGAAGGCCGCGGGGTTGCTGAATACCTTGATCCAATCGTTGCCCGAGCCGCCGGGAAAATGCGTGATGGCGACATTCTCAAACCCGGCCACGCCGTTGACGACCTCGTTGAGCGTGCCGTCGCCGCCGCAGGCGTAGATGCGCGCCTGCTCGCCGGACGCGGCGATCTCGTGTGCGAGCCGGCGGCATTCGCCGGGCGCCTGCGAGACAAGGATCTCATATTCGACGCCGCGCGGCGCAAACGCCTCGCGGACCATATTCTGATACGACTCCGTGCGGTCAAATTTGCCCGCGGCGGGATTCACAATAAATACGTGCTTCATATCGCGGAACTTTCCCCTTTCCTGATCGTCTATTTAAGCACAAGTCAATAATACATATACACATTGCATTGCAGCCGCCCGTTGTAGAGTTTGCGCTTTTTGACGGCGGGCCTGCCGTAGTAGTGCTCGAACTCCGGTTCGGAGGAGATGATGTACTTCTTCCATCCGTCCGCGTATTTCAGATGCCGCCCCAGCGCGGCATACAGCCGCTGCGCGCTGCGCTGCTCGATCATCCGCTCGCCATACGGCGGGTTCGTAACGATGAGGCCTTTGTCGGCCGGCAGACTCATTTTGGTCGCGTCGGCCTCGCGGAACTCGATCAGCTTGCCGACGCCCGCCTTGCGCGCGTTCTGCTGCGCGATCTCGAGCGAAGCGGGATCGATGTCCGTGCCGAGAATGTGATAGTCCCCACGATACTCGCGGTCGAGCGCTTCGGTCCGCGCCTGCTGCCAGACGGCTTCCGGTACGCACGGCCACTTCTGCGCCATGAACGACCGGTTCAGCCCCGGCGCGCGGTTGAGCGCGATGAGCGCGGCCTCGATGCAGATCGTGCCCGAGCCGCAGAACGGGTCCCAGAAAAAGTCCCGGCCGCGGTAGCGCGCGAGATTGACCATCGCGGCAGCCATCGTCTCGTGCAGCGGCGCGAGATTCGCCTCGCGGCGGTAGCCGCGCTTATGAAGACTCACGCCCGACGTATCGAGGAACAGCTCCACATGATCCTTCATGATGGAAAACCGCAGCTGATACGTTTCACCTGTCTCGGGCAGCCAGCCGAGGCCGTATTTCTCGCCCAGGCGCGTCACGGCGGCCTTTTTGACGATGGCCTGGCAGTCCGGGACCGAGTGCAGCTGGCTGTTCAGGCTGTAGCCCTTGACCGGGAACGCGCCGTCCTTCGGGATAAAGCGCTCCAGCTCCACGGCCTTGACGCCCTGAAACAGCTCCTCAAAGCTGCGCGCGTCGAATGCGGCGAGCAGGATCATCACGCGCTCGCCCATCCGGCAGCAGAGGTTGGCCTTCGCCATCGCGGCGAAATCGCCCTCAAAAAAAACGCGCCGGTCCTCGACCCGGACGTTTGCAAGTCCCAGCCGCTTGAGCTCGTCGCCGACGAGGCCCTCGAGCCCGAACAGACACGGCACACAGAATGTCATTGTTTCCATACCCAGTATCTCCACGTTTCCCCGGCGCACGCCGGCAATTCATCCTATTAGTATACGGAATCTTCCGACAAATAGCAAACCATATCTGTGACAATTCTGTTAAAATATTAAGAATTCTTCAGAAATCTCCGTCGTGACTTTCCCCGGCGGATGCTGTATACTCTATTTAGAAGAAAGGAGGCCATGCCCATGACGCCATCCGTCTGGTTCTGGATCGCGGCCATCGTGATCTTTATCATCGCCGAGGCCGTCACGGTCGCGCTCGTGTCCGTGTGGTTCATCGGCGGCGCGGTCTGCGCGCTGCTGGCGGCGATCTGCGGCGCACCGGAGCTGGCACAGGCGGCGATTTTCGTGATCGTGTCGGCGCTGCTGCTGCTTCTCGTGTGCCCGCTGGCCAAAAAGAAGCTCAAACCGAAGCCCGAGCGCCTGAACGCCGACCGGCTCGCCGGTCAGACCGCCATCGTCACCGAACCCATCGACGCGCAGCTCGATACCGGCGCCGTCAAGGTCAGCGGCGTGCTCTGGACGGCGAAATGCCCGTCTGGCGCACGCATCGAGACCGGCGCGCACGTGAAGATCCTGCGTGTCGAGGGCGCGAAGCTCCTCGTCGAGCCTGCCGATGTCCCCGCAAACATCCGTTGAACATCCGAAAGAACTGAAAAACCGAAGGAGGAACCATTTATGCCGTTTGGATTGATCGCCATTCTGATTCTCGCCGTCATCCTGCTCATTCTCATCATCAGCAACATCCACGTTGTCCAGCAGTCGCGCGCCTACGTCATCGAGCGTCTCGGCGCGTTCAGCAAGGTCTGGGAAGTCGGCCTGCACGTCAAGGTCCCGTTCATCGAGCGCGTGGCGCGCAAGGTGAGCCTCAAGGAGCAGGTGCTCGACTATCCGCCGCAGCCCGTCATCACCAAGGATAACGTCACCATGCAGATCGACACCGTCGTCTACTTCCAGATCACCGATCCGAAGCTCTACGCTTACGGCGTCGAGCATCCGATGATGGCCATGGAGACGCTCACCGCCACGACGCTCCGCAACATCATCGGCGACCTCGAGCTTGACCAGACGCTCACCTCGCGCGACGTCATCAACACCAAGATGCGCGCCATCCTCGACGAAGCGACCGACCCGTGGGGCATCAAGGTCAACCGCGTCGAGCTCAAGAACATTCTCCCGCCGCAGGACATCCAGAACTCCATGGAAAAGCAGATGAAAGCCGAGCGCGACCGCCGCCAGGCCATCTTGCAGGCCGAGGGCACCAAGCGCAGCCAGATCCTCGTCGCCGAGGGCGAAAAGGAAGCCGCGATCCTGAAGGCCGACGCCGAAAAGCAGGCCGCCATCCTCAAGGCCGAGGCCGAGAAGCAGGCCGCCATCCTGCGCGCCGACGGCGAAGCGCAGGCCATCATGGCCGTGCAGAAGGCGATGGCCGACTCTCTCGCGCTCCTGAACGAGAAGGCCCCGAACGATCAGGTCATCAAGCTCAAGGCGCTCGAGGCCATGCAGAAGATCGCCGACGGCAAGGCCACGAAGATCATCATTCCTTCCGAGCTGCAGGGCTTCGCGGGCCTGGCCTCCGGCATTGCTGAGTCGGTAAAGGAGACGAAGTAATATGGCGAAGAAGGACGAGCGCTTTATCAAGGTGCTGAACGAGGGCAGTACCTGGACCACGAACCGTGAGATTTGGGTCGACAAAACGACCGGCGTCAACTATCTCTGGATCGCCTCTGGCTACGCCGGCGGCCTGACGCCGCTGCTCGACCCGCGAGGCTACCCCATCGTCACCGCCGTGCCCCGCGACGACCGCGACGAATAAAAACCGCAAAAAGCGCCCGCACAGGTCATCCTGTGCGGGCGCTTACTATTTCAATTATACTGCCGTCTATCCCATGATCTGCGTCGCTTGCAGCGACACCTGATACGTATGCAGCTCGCCGCTCAGGTCTGTGACATCGAGTTCAAACCGCAGGCCGCCCGGGAAGAACTCCGCGTCGGTTCCTTCAAACACATCGCCGGTCGTCTGGCCGATAAAATCCGAAACGCCGATCAAAGTGCCCGCCGCGTCCGCCGTGCTGACCGTGTTGACCAGCAGCGGCCTCCATTCCTCACCGGTGTCCAGCTTGATCCGGACCGTATACGCAGCCACCTCGTCAAACGCTTCCGTCTTGACGGTCAGATTGCCGCCGTAGAGCGTCTCGGTGTCCGGACTGATGACGATCACGCCGTTCTCCACGGCAATGTCGTCATTTTCGCCGTGGAACGACCAGACAGCAGTGCTTTGTCCCTGTCCGCCGTATGATACGCGCGCGCAGCCCGTCAGCAGCGCCGCAAGAAGCAAACATACAACCAAAATCGCCGCAAGTCTCTTCACTTGCAACCTCCTTCTGTCTGCCCTTCTTCGTCTGTACTCAATTTTCGCAGGCCGTTCCGGTCAAACGTCCGCCGCAGCGCCCATTCCGTCGGAACGATCACGCCCACCATCGGAATCATCTGCACGCCGACAATGACCATGCCGGTCGTGCCGACTGTTTCCGTCGATTTTCCGAGCACAAACAGCATCGCCGCCGCAGAAACCGGCAGTAAAACCACGCCGCAGCGGTACCAGAACCGGCCGCAGACCTGATGCGCCAGCGTCCACGTGGCTGTATTCTTCATCGACATCGTCGACCGGTATCCGAACAGCGCATTGATGCGGTCAGGCGGCTTCCGTGAAAACATCCGTCCAAAAAACACCATCGTACCGGGGCACATCAGAACGAACAGCAGCATAAACAACCAGAAAATCATAGCCTAAGCCCCCTTCTGTTTCCATCATAGCACAGTATTTCCTGCCTGTAAAGCGCAAAAAGCCGCAGCTCAAAGAGCTGCGGCCTGTGTCGGCATTCCCTATTTTTCCGGCCAGTCACCCGGCAAGTATCTTCGGCGATCATGAGCTTAACTTCTGTGTTCGGTATGGGAACAGGTGGACCCTCACGCCAATCAACACCGACTAAAAAAGAAACCTGATCGAAATCAGGTTTCTTTTGTGTTGGCACTACCTATTTTCCCGGTCAGTCACCCGACAAGTATCTTCGGCGCATGTGAGCTTAACTTCTGTGTTCGGTATGGGAACAGGTGGACCCTCACACCAATCAGCACCAACTATTCAGGATACACCCTGAAAACCGAACACCACAAGGAATCTGAGCAAAGGGAGAAGACTTCATTTACAGAGCCTGCTAACTACCAATTGTAGGTCAAGCCCTCGGCTTATTAGTATCAGTCAGCTACACGCCTTACAGCGCTTCCACCTCTGACCTATCAACGTCATAGTCTACGACGAGCCTTACTCCTTTTCAGGATGAGAGATCTTATCTTAG